>NZ_JBEBOW010000039.1:0-26372 GCF_040396215.1 Diaphorobacter ruginosibacter
CTTAGATGCCACAAGCATCCAATACTCACGATCTATCAAAACATTGACTCCCTGCAGTATTGCAAATAAGCCCCGCCAACACTGGCCGAATGGGTGACACAACAAAGAGTTGACACTCATAAACAAATCTGCGAAAAAGCCAAAACCCGCCGTTCTGGAGAAGATATGGCATCAAATGAGCAAAAAATGACCCGAATGCAGCTGACCGCCATGGTGGTGGGAAGCATGGTCGGGGCGGGCATCTTCTCCTTGCCTCGCACCTTTGCCAATGCCACGGGCCCGTTGGGCGCGGTCATAGCCTGGCTGATCGCCGGCACGGGCATGTACATGCTGGCGCGGGTTTTCCAATTCCTCGCCGAACGCAAGCCGAACCTGGACGCAGGCGTCTTCGCCTATGCCAAGGAGGGTTTCGGAGACTACCCTGGCTTTCTATCGGCCTTTGGCTACTGGATCGGCTCCTGCATCGGCAACGTCTCGTACTGGGTGCTGGTCAAATCCACCCTGGGCGCGTTCTTCCCCGTTTTCGGAGACGGCAACACGGCGATCGCGATCGCCGTGGCATCGGTCGGCATCTGGCTGTTCCACTTCCTGATCCTGCGCGGCGTGAAGCAGGCCGCGTTCATCAACACGGTGGTCACCATCGCCAAGGTGATCCCGATCCTGGTGTTCATCGTCATCCTGATCTTCGCGTTCAAGCTCGACCTGTTCCGCACCAATCTCTACGGCGGCGACCTTACCGGCAACATATTTGAACAGGTCCGCGCCACGATGCTGGTGACGGTCTTCGTATTCATCGGTATCGAGGGCGCCAGCGTCTATTCACGCTATGCGCGCGAACGCTCCGACGTGGGGTCCGCCACCGTCCTGGGCTTTGTCGGGGTCACGGTGCTGATGGTGCTGGTGACCCTGCTTCCTTATGCCGTCATGCAGCGCGCCGACATCGCCGGCATGCGCCAGCCGTCGATGGCCACGGTGCTGGAATCGGTGGTGGGCCCATGGGGCGCGCTGTTCGTCAGCGTGGGGCTGATCATCTCGGTGCTGGGCGCCTATCTGGCCTGGTCGCTGATCTGTGCGGAAGTTCTCTTCGCCGCGGCAAAGACCCGCGACATGCCCAAGCTGTTCGCGCGAGAGAATGCCAACCAGGTGCCGGTCAACGCGCTGTGGATGACGAACATTGTCGTGCAACTGCTGGTGATCACGACTTACTGGTCGAGCGACGCGTTCACGCTGATGCTGAACCTCACCAGCGCGGTGGCACTGCTGCCCTATCTGTTCGTTGCGGCCTACGGCCTCATGCTTGCGCGGCGCGGAGAGACCTATGAGTCGCGCTCGCGCGAACGCACCCGCGACCTCGTCATGGCGGCAATCGCCGTCATCTACACGGCATTCATGATCTACGCCTGCGGCATGAAGTATCTGCTGCTGTCGGCCATCCTGTATGCGCCCGGCACTTTGCTGTATGTGTGGGCGCGGCGCGAGCAGGGCAAGAAGGTGTTCGGCTCCGTGGACTGGATCATTCTGGCGGTGGTGATCATCGGCGCCGTGGTCGGCGTCCATGGACTGGCCACGGGCGGAATCGCCATCTGAACAAACTCCGGGGGTAACACATGAGCAAGACGGGCGAAATGGCATTGGGCGTTCATTCCGAAGTGGGACAACTGCGCAAGGTGATGGTCTGCGCGCCGGGCCGCGCGCACTCGCGGCTGACGCCGAGCAACTGCGACGACCTGCTGTTCGATGACGTGCTCTGGGTGGAAAACGCCAAGCGCGACCACTTCGACTTCGTCACCAAGATGCGCGACCGCGGTGTCGATGTGCTGGAGATGCACAACCTGCTGACCGAAACGGTGGCCGTGCCCGAGGGCAAGAAGTGGCTGCTCGATCACCAGGTCGTACCCAACCAGGTCGGGCTGGGCTTTGTCGACGAGCTGCGCAGCTATCTCGAAGGCCTGGACGACCGGGAGCTGGCCGAGACCTTGATCGGCGGGCTCTCGACCCATGACTTTCCCGATGCCCATGGCGGCGAGGCGCTGAAGATGGCGCGCGAGGCGGCCGGCAGCACCGAGTACCTGCTCCCCCCCTTGCCCAATACGCTCTACACGCGCGACACCACCTGCTGGATCTATGGCGGCGTGACGCTCAACCCCTTGTACTGGCCCGCAAGACACGAGGAAACGCTGCTGACCACGGCGATCTACAAATTCCACCCCGACTTCGCCGGCAAGGTCAACGTCTGGTGGGGCGACCCCACCCAGGATCATGGCCTGGCCACGCTCGAGGGCGGCGACGTGATGCCCATCGGCAAGGGCATCGTGCTGATCGGCATGAGCGAACGCACGTCGCGCCAGGCCATCAGCCAACTGGCAGCCGCCCTGTTCGCCAAGGGCGCGGCCCAGCGCGTGATCGTGGCGGCCATGCCCAAGATTCGCGCGGCGATGCACCTGGACACGGTGTTCACGTTCGCGGACCGCGACTGCGTGCTGGTTGCGCCGGATTTCATGAACAGGACCAGCACCTTCTCCTACTACCCGAGCGAACGCCACGGCGGCGTGGAATTGCGCCGTGAGGACAAGCCCTTCGTGGACGTGGTCACGCAGGCGCTGGGCTTGAAGAAGATGCGCGTGGTCGAGGCTGGCGGAAGCGACTACCAGCGCGAACGCACGCAGTGGGACAGCGGCGCCAACCTGGTGTGCGCCTCGCCCGGCGTCGTCTACGCCTATGACCGCAACACCTATACCAACACGCTGCTGCGCAAGGCCGGCATCGAGGTCATCACCATCGTCGGCGCCGAGCTGGGACGAGGCCGCGGCGGCGGTCACTGCATGACCTGCCCCATCGTGCGCGATCCGGTGGACTACTGACCGCACCTGAAAGCCAAGGCTCATGGCCGCCCCGCAAGAACAAGATCAGAAACTGTCCCTGGGGGCGCTGATCGCGCTGGTGGTGGGGTCCATGATCGGCTCCGGCATCTTCGCCGTGCCATCGGCCTTCGGCAGTTCGACCGGCGGCCTCGGCGCCCTGATCGCCTGGACGATCGCGGGGGCGGGCATGCTGATGCTGGCGTTCGTTTTCCAGGCCCTCGCCCGGCGCCGCCCCGATCTGGACACCGGCATCTATGCGTATGCGCGCGCCGGCTTCGGAAGCTATCCGGGGTTCTGCGCCGCCGCGGGCTATTGGATCGGGTGCTGCCTGGCCGACGTGGCCTGCCTGGTTCTGATCAAGGCCACGCTGGGACTGTTCTTCCCGATCTTTGGAGACGGCACCACCGCCGCTGCCGTCATCGGGGCTTCCGTGATACTTTGGGGAACCCACGTTCTGATCCTCCGGGGCATCAAGGAAGCCGCCACCATCAACACGATAGCGACGATCGCCAAGATCGTGCCGCTGGTGGTCTTCATCGTCGTTGCCATCGCGGGCTTCAATGCGGAGATCTTCGCGCTGAACTTCCGCGGCGTGGACGCCCAGGGCCAATCAAGCCTTGGAACGCAGGTGCGCAGCACGATGCTGGTGACCGTGTTCGTCTTCGTCGGCATCGAAGGCGCCATTGTCTACTCGCGCTACGCAAGGCGCCGCCAGGACGTGGGAGTGGCCACGCTGTTCGGCTTCCTGGGTGTGCTGAGCCTGCTGGTGCTGGTGACCATGCTGTCGTACGGCATACTGCTGCGCCCCGATCTGGCGGCGCTGCCCCCACCCGCGCTCGCGGGCATCATGGCCTCCATCGTGGGGCCGTGGGGCAAGGTGTTCATCAGCATCGGCCTGTTGATCAGCATCCTGGGCAACTATCTGTCGTGGTCGCTGCTCGCCGCCGAGGTGCTGCACTCCGCCGCCAAGGACGGCACGATGCCGAAGTTCCTTGCGCGCGAGAACGCCAGGGGCGCGCCCGTGGCCGCGCTGTGGCTGAGCAACATCGTGATCCAGAGCTTTCTCGTGGTCACCGTGTTCGCGGAATACGCCTTCACCATGGCGCTGAAGATGACCGGCTCCATGACCCTGGTGCCCTACCTGCTGGTGGCGGCCTATGGATTCAAGCTGGCGTGGAGCGGGGAGACCTATGAGGCCGAGCCCCATGAACGCCGCAGGGACAGCCGACGCAGCGCCGTCGCGTCCGTATATGCCCTCGTGATGCTATGGGCCGGCGGCCTCAAATTCCTGGCGCTGTCGGCCATTCTCTATGTGCCCGCGACGGCTCTTTACGTGCTTGCACGCAGGGAGCAGGGAGCCAGGCTGTTCACCTCCATCGAGCTTTTCATCTTTCTCGCCCTGCTCGTGGTCGCCACCGGCGGCCTGCTCGCACTGCTATCCGGAGCGATCTCCATCTGACGGGCGGTGCGCTTCAAAGCAGCAAGGCTCCCGTGGTCAACGCGTAGATGGCGACCGCCGCGCAGAAGATCATCGCGAGAAATACCAGCCAGTCGGCCCCCGCGAGCCCACGGGAATGGTTCTCGTGGCAGGCACGAATGTAGAGAACCGTACCCGCCAGGTAGAGGATCGATGACAGCAGCAGGAACTTGAGTCCTCCCGTGTACAGCATGGCCACGGCAAACACCGCCGCCACGGCGCTGCGCATGCCGTCGCCAACGCGTTGCCGCTGCATGCCCGCCACATAGGTTTCACCCGTGAAAGCGAGTTTGACGCCGTATGCGGCCACCAGCAGATAAGGCACGAGCATCATCGAGCTGGTCATCTGCAGCGCCAGATAGAAGGCATGCTCGGCATGCCGGGAGACGATCAGGAGGAACTGGATCGTCAGGTTGGTGAGCCACAGCGAGGCGATGGGAACCCCCTTGCTGTTCATCCGTTCGAGAAACCCGGGCATGGCTCCGTCACGCGCCGCCGCATAGAGCACCTCGGTCGCCAGCAGCGACCATGCCAGATAGTTGCCCAGGATGCTGATCAGCAGGCCGATGCTGATGAACCCCCAGCCCCATGGCCCGACGATGCTTTGCAGCACGCTGCCCAGCGCCGGGGCCGAAAGCGCCGCGAGGTCCGAGCGGGGCAGGACGCCATAGGACAGCATGGTCACCAGCACCAGCAGGCAAAAAACACCGATGGAGCCCACCAGGGTGGCGGCCCCGATATCCGATCTTTTGCGCGCGTAGCGGGAAAACACGTTGGCGCCTTCCATGCCGACGAACATGAATACGGCCATCAACATCATGGCCCGTATTTCACCGGCCAGGGGCACGGCATCGCCCGCGCCGCCACTCCAGAAATTCGCCTTGAAGACATCGGAGCGGAACCCCGCAATCGCCAGCGCTATGAAGACCAGGATGGGAATGACCTTCAGGATCGTCGTGATGGCATTGATGACGGCGGCCTTGCGCATGTCGTGCATGACCAGCAGATGGAAAAGCCACAGCATGACGGAGGCCCCCACGAGGGCAGCGGGAGTGCTTCCGTTGCCAAAGGCGGGAATGAATTTTCCAAGCGTCGCCTGGATGTGCATGAGGCAGACCACGTCGGCCAGGCAGCACCCGATCCAATAGCCGAACGCCGAGTTGAAGCCCATGTACCTGCCGAAGCCTTCCCGGGCATAGGCATAGACGCCGGTGTCCAGCTCGGGCTTGCGATTGGACAGTGTGCGAAAGACCAGCGCCAGCGCCAGCAGCCCGGCGCCCGCGACGAACCACACGATCAGTGCCGCAAATCCTCCGCCGGTACGGCCAAAGGCCGACGGCGCGGTGAAGATCCCCGAACCGATCATGGAGCCGATGACCATGCCTATCAGAGCGCCGCGCGACAGCTTCTGGTCATCCGCCGCCCGTGGACTGCGTCGAAGAGGATTCATATTGGAATTGATGAACAGGTTATCGAAACTCCATCCTTACGGTGAACGCCGCATCCCGTCGGGCATGTGGCGCGCCCTGCAGTCGGCGGCCAGGACGGAACCGTTTCCGGCCTGGAATCACCTGCGCCGGCGGTCTCCACGCAGCGGCCTAATCCGGCCGGCTTTCACGCTCGCCGCCACCGCCCAGGGCCACATACAGGGAGACGCCGTTTTGCAGCGCCGCGGCGCGCAACTGGATCAACTGCTGCTCGGCGGCAAATTGGTTGCGCTTCGCGTCCATCACTTCGAGGTAGATGGAGATGCCGTTCTGGTAGCGCAGCTCGGCTGTCTCGGACAAACGCTGCTGCGCCGCCACGGCCGTTTCCTGCGCGGCGATCTGCTCCGACAGGCGGCGGCGGGCGATGAGCGCATCGGAGACTTCCGCGAAGGCGCCCTGCACCGTGCGCTGATAGGCGGCCACCAGTTCCTCGCGCCGCGCCCGGGTCTGCGCCAGCACCGCCGCGCGCTGCCCCGCATCGAAGATGGGCAGTCCGATCACGCCGCCAAGGGACCATGTCTTCTGGCCGCTGTTGAGCAGATCGCTCATTTCCGTGGAAACGTAGCCAAAGTTGCCCGTCAGCGAGATGCGCGGGAAGAACGCCGCCCGCGCCGCGCCGATGTCGGCCTCTGCCGCCCGCAATTGCTGTTCGGCCTGCAGGATGTCCGGGCGCCGCGCCAGCAGCTGCGAAGGCAGCCCCACGGCAATGGCGCCGAACTGTTCGGTATGCGTGATCGACTTGCGCAGCGGCAACAGCCCCGAGACCGGGCCGCCCACGAGAATCATCAGCTGATTGTTCAGCTGCTCCACGGAGCGCTGCAACTCGGCCAGCTGCCCCTGCGCCTGCGTCGCCAGGATCACGGCCTGGTCGTAATCCACCAAAGAAGTCACGCCGGCATCCAGCCGCATCCTGGCGATCTCCAGGCCGTAGCTGCGCGCGTCCAGGGTACGCTGCGCCAGATCGATCCCATCCTGCCCGGAGAGGATCGCATAGTAGGTGGCGCCCACGTTGGCCACCAGCGACAGACGGAACGCGCGCTCCGCCTCCAGCGTCGCCAGGAAGCGGCGGCGCGCCGCCTCCGAGAGATTGGCCACGCGCCCCCAGAAGTCGATTTCAAAGGAAGACACCGCCGCCTGAACGTTGTATTGGTCGGCAATGACCGAGCCGCCTCCCATGGCCGGGGACAGCGGCGTGCGGCCGCGCGCGGCGCCGCCCGAGGCATTCACGCTCGGCCAGCGATCGGCATCCTGGATCCGGTAGAGCGCGCGCGCCTGCTCCACCCGGGCGACGGCCGCAGCCAGGTCGCGGTTGTTCGCCAGCGCCTGGGCGATCAGGGATTTCAGTTGGGGATCGACAAAGAACTCCCGCCATCCAACGCTGGCGGCCGCGCGTGCTCCCGCGCCATCTTCCGGCACGTCAAAGCGCTCCGGCACCGGCAATGGCGGCTCCTGGTGGACAGGCGCCAGATTGCAGGCGCTCAGGGCGCAGCAAGCCGCAAGCACGGACAAGGCGCTACGCATCATTGGCCCCTTCCTGATCAACACCCGGCTGCACGGCCCGCTTGCGCCTGCCCAGCCAGCGCCGGGCCAGCACGTAGAACAGCGGCGTGAGAAAGATGCCGAACAACGTGGCGGTGAGCATGCTGCCCATCACGCCGGTTCCCACGGCTCGCCGGCTGGCGGCGCCCGCTCCGCTGGCCAGCACCAGGGGCAGCATGCCGAGGACGAAGGTCACACTGGTCATGAGGATGGGACGCAGCCGCTGCCGCGCAGCATTGAGCGCGGCGGTCGCCGGATCATTGCCCGCCGCTTCATCCTTGATCGCGAACTCCACGATCAGGATGGCGTTCTTGGCCGCCAGGCCGATGATGGTGATCAGGCCGACGTTGAAGTACACATCGGCCGACATCCCGCGCGCCATCGTGAACAGCACCGCCCCGGTCACTCCCAGCGGCACGATCAGCAGCACCGCCACGGGAATCGACCAGCTCTCGTACAGCGCCGCCAGCAGCAGGAAGGCAACGATCAGGGACAGCCCCAGCAACAGGCCGATCTGGCCGGCGGCCTGCTTCTCCTCGAAGGCGGTGCCGGTCCATTCGTGGGTCATGCCCGCGGGCAGCACGCTGGCGGCGATGCGCTCCATCTCGGCGAGCGCCGCGCCGCTGGATTGACCCGGCGCCGCCTGTCCCGACAGCGTGGCCGATGGAAAGCCGTTGTAGCGCTCCAGCTGCTGCGGCCCGGACATCCAGCGTATCCGCGTGAAAGCGGAGAACGGAACCATCTCGCCGCTGGCGTTGCGCACCCGCATGGCGCCGATATCCTGCGCGCGCATGCGCTGCTCCGCCTCGGCCTGCATGAACACGCGCAGCACATTGCCTTCGAACACGAAATCGTTGATGTAGCTGGAGCCAAAGGTCATGGCCAGCATCTGGTTGACCTGCGCGATCTGCAGCCCCAAGGCTCGCGCCTTGACGCGGTCGATTTCCACATAAAGCTGCGGCGCCTCCGGCATGCCTTCGATGCGCACGCCGGTCAGCACCGGGCTGCGCGCGGCCTCCAGCATAATCTGCTGGCTCGCGCGCTGCAACGCGGCGGTGCCGGCGCCGCCACGGTCCAGCAGCTTCAAGGTGAAGCCCGTGGCCGTACCCAGCGAAGGGATGGCCGGCGGGCTGAGGGCGAAAATCGTGGCCTGCGGAATGCGCAGGAAAGCGCCATTGGCCCGCATGGCCACGGCGTCCGCGGTATCTTGCGGCCCACGGCGCTCATCCCAGGGCTTGAGATCGACGAAGGCCATGGCCGCCGACTGGCCCTGTCCCATGAAGTTGAACCCGGTCACGGAAGCCACGTTGCGCACCTGGGGCTGCTCCCGCAGAAAAGCCTCCGCCTGTTGCAGCGCCAGTTCGGTGCGCTCCAGCGTGGAGCCAGGCGCGCCGATGACGGTGACCAGCAACACGCCCTGGTCTTCGCCGGGCAGGAAGCTCCCCGGCAGGCGCGAGAACAGCCAGCCCGTCAGCGAGCACAGCAGCACGAACGCCACCAGCCAGCGGCCGGGCTTGCGCAGCATGGCGCCCACCCAGCGCACATAGCCGTCGTTGAGGCGATCCATGCCGCGATTGAAGCCCGCGAACAGGCGCCCCCCAAGGCCCTGCCTACGGCCGCCCGATGCAGCGGCCGACGCCTGGCCAGCGGGGCGCAGCAGGACAGCGGACATCGCCACGCCCAGCGTCAGCGCCAGCAGGGTCGAGAGCACGATGGAGACCGACAGCGTGACCGAGAACTGGCGATAGATCCCACCTGTCGAGCCCGGGAAGAAGGCCATCGGGATGAATACCGCGACGAGCACCAGCGTGCTGGCGATGGCAGCCCCCGATATCTGCCCGAGGGCCTTGGCGGCGGCGACCGGCGCGCTGACGCCTTCCTCGCGCATGACACGCTCGACATTCTCCACCACCACGATGGCATCGTCATTGAGGATGCCGATGGCCACCACCATGGCGAACAGCGACAGCAGGTTGATCGACATGCCGAACAGATACAGTCCCACGCAACTGCCGATCAGCGCCAGCGGCACCACGATGGTGGGAATCAGCGTGGCCCGCCACTTTTGCAGGAACAGGAACACAACCACCGTCACCAGCAGCAGCGCTTCGACCATGGTGCGCAGCACGCCGCGCACCGAGACCGTGATGAAGGGCGTGCTGTCGTATGGAACCGTCCAGCTCACGCCTGACGGAAAACTCGGCTGCAGCTCGGCCAGCCGGGCGCGCACCGCCTGGGCCACCGCCAGCGAGTTCGCGCCGCTGCTCAGCTGTATCGCCATGCCGGCAGCCGGCTTGCCGTTCATCCGGAAGCCGAAGCCATAGCTTTCATTGCCCAGCTCGACACGCGCCACGTCGCCCAGGCGCACGGTGGAGCCATCGGCCGCGGCGCGCACGATGATCTGGCGGAACTCCTCGGGCGTGCTGAAGCGGCCCTGCGCGACGATGCTGGCGGTGAGCTCCGTGCCCGGCACCACCGGCTGATCGCCCAGCCCCCCGCCAGCGATCTGGCTGTTCTGCTCCTGCACCGCCGCCATCACCTCCGCCACCGAGAGTCCGAAGCCGGTGAGCTTGTCACGATCGAGCCAGATGCGCATGGCATAGGACGAACCGAACAGCTGCACATTGCCCACGCCCGGGATACGGCGCAACTCGTTGACGATATTGTTGGCCGCGAAGTTGCCCAGTTGCAGAACGTCCACCGCCGGGTCCGCCGACTGCAGGGCGATCATCATCAGAAAGCCGGTGCTCGACGCCGTCACCGTCACCCCCATCTGCCGCACCTCCTGCGGCAGCCGCGGCTCCACCCGGCTGACACGATCCTGCACTTGCGTGCGCGCCAGATCCAGATCCGTGCCCGGGCGCAGCGTCACGGTGACCTGCGAGGAGCCGTTGGAGCGGCTGAGCGCCGACATATAGAGGAAGTTGTCGACCCCGTTCATCTCCTGCTCGATGATGGAGGTAACGCTGCGGTCGACGGTCTGCGCATCGGCGCCCCTGTATGAGGCGCTCACCGTCAGCGAGGGCGGCGCGATGTCCGGGTACTGCTCCACGGCCAGCAGGTTCAGCGCGATCGATCCAAACAACAAAAGAAAGAGCGCGATCACCCACGCAAACACCGGGCGCGAAACAATGAAGCTGTTCATCGTGTGGCCGCCCCGGCTGCTCAATTGCCTCTATCCGCGGAAGCCGCAGCGGCCCGGGCATCGACCTTCTGCCCGGGCCTCACGCCCAGCCAGCCATCGACGATCACCTTCTCCCCCGGTTGCAGGCCGTCGCGCACGGTCCAGCCATTTTGGCCTTGCGAGCCAAGGACCACCTGGCGCCGGCTGGCCGTGCCATCCCGCGCCACCACGGTCACGTTGGCCGACGCGCCTTCGAACTGGATCGCCCGTGTCGGCACGCTCACGACCTCGTGCTTGGCCCCCACCGAGATACGCCCGCGCACGAACTGGCCCGGCAGCAGCGTG
This sequence comes from Diaphorobacter ruginosibacter, assembly GCF_040396215.1. Taxonomy (GTDB): domain Bacteria; phylum Pseudomonadota; class Gammaproteobacteria; order Burkholderiales; family Burkholderiaceae_C; genus Diaphorobacter_A; species Diaphorobacter_A ruginosibacter_A. The sequence continues at coordinate 10,834 of NZ_JBEBOW010000039.1, forward strand.
CGGCGGGGATTTGGAAACCGCGCCCGCACGGTCTGGCTGCCGGTGGACGGATCCACCGCCATATCCGTGAAATCGAGAAACCCCGGCTCTGGGTATTCCGTGCCATTGGACAGGACCAGCCGCACCTCGATGTGCGACGGATCGGGCACCTGGATGGCACCCGACTGGATCTGCTCGCGCAGGTTCAGCAATGCATCGTTGGATTGTGCGAAAACCGCTGAAATGGGCGACAGCTGATGCACCTGCGTCAGCAGCGTGGCGGCCCCGGCGCTGACGAGCGCGCCCTCGCTGACCAACGCCCGCCCCACCCGCCCCGCAATCGGCGCGCGAACGGTGCTGCGCTCCACCCTCAACCGGGCCTGCGTGACCGCTGCCGTGGCATCCAGCACGTTGGCATCGGCCTGGCGCAGCGCCGTCGTCGCCGCATCGAACTCCTGAGCGCTGACGGCCTGCCGCGCCACCAGAGGCTGGAAACGATTGACGATGGCAGCCTCGTTGTCGCGCACCGCCTGCGCGCGCTGCAGCGCGGCCTCGGCCTGCTGCAGCGAGGCACGGGTGTCGCTGGGATCGATCTGGAAAAGCGGCGCGCCGGCAGCCACGTCGGTGCCATCCTGGAACAGTTGCCGCTGCACGATGCCATCCACGCGGGCGCGTACCTCGACGGCGCGCACGGACTCGACACGGCCAGGCAATTCGATCACGTTGGGAACCGGCGTCGCCGCCACCTCGGCCACGACAACCGCGGGCGGCGGCATGGAAGGCGCGGCTGCATCTCCGCCCTGTCCGCAGCCTCCCAGCAGGGCAAGCGCGAAGACACCCGACGAGCGCCTGCAAGCCACGCTGCTCACCCGTCCCAGGCAAGTCCTGAGACCCGCAATCAAGCGTATCGCCCTGGATTGTCCAAACACGTCGCAAGCCATTGTTCAAGCCTTTTTCGCGTGACTGCGACAGATCATAACTGAATAGTTATTGTTTTGAGAATTCTCAACACTCCGAGTAAATCAGCCCATAACAAATCAAAAAGCTCTTTATTTAAAGCCTGTTGGAAGCTGTGCCAACAGCCATCCCCCATGTAATTCACTGCTGGAGATCCATCGCTGATTTGGAAGAAAACCATCGAGAACGCCGAATCAAAATCGTTTGAAGTACTTCCGGGCGCCCCATGCGCCATCGCTGGCAACGAGACCGTGGAGCACGGCGAGAGCAAAGTGATCTAATATTTTTTCTATCAAATCATTGGTAGTGATTTTAAGAAACCTTATGTAACATAAACGCTTTTATTGGCAATGGAGACAAGCATGAAGAAGTTCGCCCTGACCCTTGCCGCGCTGGCCTGCACCAGCGCAGCCTATGCTTTCATGCCCCAGGCGGGGACGTGGATCGTGACTTCGGAGAACAACGGGCAGCCCGGCCGCGGATTTGGACTGGATGTTCAGGACTCGACCTTGGTCATGCAGATGTACGCTTACCAGGCCAACGGCAATCCCACGTTCTATCTGTCCGCCGGACAAATATCCAACGATCAATACTCCGCTCCGCTCAACGAGTACAGCGGCGGCCGTTACTTCGGCAGCGGCGATCGCAATGGCGTGCAGACCGGCAGCGCGGGCAACGTCGCCATTCGCTTCACGTCGGGAACCACGGGCTTCATCACGTTCCCCGGAGAAGCGGAAAAGGCCATCTCCCGCTACAGCTTCGGCTACTCGTCCGCGGCGTCCAGCCTCAGGGGAATCTGGCTGTTCAGCCGGCTGGATTCGCTCACGCCCGTCTCCGACTTCGTACAGTTGTCCACCATCACGTCCGGAACCAGCACCGGAAACGGGGTGGTCGTTTCAGCGGATGGCCGCTTTGGCTGCGAACAGCAGGTCTCGGGCTCCCTCGCGGGCACGGTGCTGTGCGTGCGGTTGACCACATCCGGAGCGCTGGAGCGCGGCTATCAGTTCGTGTATAGCGTGAACGATGGCGATGGCCTGTATCTGAACAGTTCCGGCAACGCCACCTCCATCGCCGTGATGCGCCGCCTGGGGAACACGGCAGGCACCGGTACGGGCGTTCTCATCAAGAGCGACACGGCGGACGATGAACCCGCAGGGCCCGCTCAAACCCTGATCGGCCAGTTGCGCAGCCGGATAGAGCAACTGTCCCAAGCCGGCCTCTCTGATTGACGGGTCTTTGCCGCGCCCGTGCCGCCCCTTTGGCGCAAGGGAGCGGCATTCACCGCCGGACCGCGCGCGGCGCGGCACTGCTGCGTCAGGCGATGAAACGCCCCGTGGCGCCAAGCACTCCCAGGTCAATGAAGCGCGAACCCACATAGGGCATCTGGCCGCTGTAATCCACCATGAAGCCGCCCAGGTCCAGGTTGCGGATGGACAGCAGCGCCGAGCGCAGACGGCCCTGCGTGGGATCCTTGCCCGCACGCTCCAGCCCTTCGAGCAATACGCGCGCATTCACATAGGCTTCCAGGCTGCCCTGGGAGAAATCAGTCTTGCCCTGCGCGCGCATGGCGGCGTGGTAGTCGCGCACCAGCTGCAGCTTGGCACGGTAGGGATCGGGCACGATCATGGTGAGAGCCAGTCCGCTGCCGTCCTTGCCCAGCGTCGGCAAGCTCGCGCCGGGCAGGGTCACGCTCAAGCCGGCCATGAGCACGCCGGGCGATTCCTTCTTGAGCCCATGCACCAGATCCACCGACACCGTTCCCGCCGTCGCCAGCAACACGGCCGAGGGACGCGCCACCGCCACGGTCTGCAGCACCTGCTGCAGGTTCTTGCCATCGGTGGCCACCGCCGCCTGCACCGAGGGTTTCACATTCAGCGCGGCGAGCGCGGCCACCGCAACCTCCAGCAGCTCGCGGCCATAGCCGTTGTCCTGATACACGATACCCAGGCCCTTGAGCCCCATGCCCACCAGCCGCTGCACAAGGCGCTGTACCTCGTCGGAATAGCTGGCTCGCACATGGAACACGTTGCGCGCGTTCTTGCGCAGCGACGCGGCGCCCGTGATGGGAGCCACGTGGGGCAGAGCCGCCTCCTCGGTGAGCGGCAGTATGGCGGTATTGTTGGGCGTGCCCACGCACGACAGGAGCGCGAACGCGCTGCCCTGGCTGATGATCTGCTTGACATTGGACACGGTACGCTCGGGCTCGTAGGCGTCGTCCACCATCTGCAATTGCACGGTACGCCCGTGTATCCCGCCACGCGCATTGACCTGAGCGAAAGCCGCCCCCGCCCCCTGCTGAATGTCGCTGCCAAAACCGGAGAGCGGACCGCTCATCGCAGCGGAACACCCGATGGCGACGGCATTGGCCGACAGGCCCGGCACATCCTGCGCACAGGCCTGGCGCAGATAAGCGGGCGCAACCACGGCAGCGGCGATGCGGGCAGTATGAAGAGCGAATTGACGGCGATGCATGAGGTCTGGGATTACAGAGGGTATAAACAACGATCGTCCCGCCCACGGGCGCGAGGCGATCGTCAACGCGATCCAACGAATACGAGCGCACGATTGTGGGCGCAGGTGAGTTGCATTTTGTGACAAATGTCTCCCAATTCACGCCAACACCGCAGTGAACGAATCACGAGCGCATGGCGGATGAAGCCCATCATCCGCCATGGATGTCTGTCCCGAGAGATGGAAGCAGCGCTCCACGGCCGCCCCGGTTTCTGTCGCCGCTGACTTCCATGGCAATTCCATGGCAAGCGGCCTGAATGCCCACATTGTTCAAACCCGGCGCCGCAGCATTGCCAGCCCCAGGAGGCCCGACAGCGCCGACAGCAGCAACGCGCCCCACGGCGACAAGGCAGGAACCGCAGCCATGCCGCCCGGCATCTGCAAGAGCGCCTGTGTGGCATGGTCGGGCCGCTGACCAAGGCATCGGAACGCGTGATAGCCGATCAACTGGGCCTGGCTGTCTCCACCACCCACCAGCACATCGTTGCCGTGTTCCGTAAATTCGCCGTGCGCAGCCGTGCCAAGTTGATGGGTCTGTGGCTCAGCGGCCTGCATCGATGACAGCGACATGCAGGCCCCCGGGGCAGACAGATCATTCCGGCCTCACGGCCGCGCATGCATGGGGCCACAGCCGACAAAAGAAAAAAGCCGCCCGATAAAGGCGGCCCGTACCATCACGGTCATCTATCGAATCAATACTTGGTTGCCTTGATATCCGCCTTGGCCTTTTCGTAATCGGCCTTCGCCTGTTTCTTGCAGGCATCCTTGGCCTCACCAGTACTGTCATCGCATTTTTCCTCAGCGACTTCATAAGCGCCCTTGGCCTTCGCCTCGTCCACCTCCCGTTTGTGCTTGGCGCTGGGCTTGTATTGTTGTTCGAGTTCAGCCTTGGCGATCTTTTCTTTCGCTTCGGCCTCGTCCTCGCACACGTCCTTTGCATTGTCCTTGAGAGTGCCGCATTGCGCCTTTGCCGCCTTGTAGTCGGCTTCAATCTGCTTCTTTGCCGCAGAGTGCTGTTCGGACGTCATGCCTTGCGCGTGGGCCGCCCCCATGGAGAAGAAGACGGTCATCAGAGTCACTGCGAGTGGTTTGAGGTTCATTGGCTGCTCCTTGTTTCGACCACTACAGTTTCATGTCATCCGCCAACCAGCCACGTAGGTCTGTGCGCACTCAGCAAGCCGGAATTTCATAACGATCGTCATGGGAAAACTCCTTTTGAAGTGCTTTTCCCGGAGGTTGAAAAACGCCAGTTGGCGCCGCCGCGAAGAACACTCCCCTTCCCCATTTTTCAATGTCCGGTGGTTGTATCGATCCTCGGGCAGCCGCCCCCGGTGACCATCATCGGCCTTGCGTTCACTCCAACCGCTGCCGGCCATGGCGATACGACTCCCACTCCTCCAAAGTAGGCTGTGGCATGGCAAAGCGATCTCCCGTACAGGTGTACCACCCGGGGCTCTCCATACGGCCAATCGCCTCGAAGCGCGCGCTGTCGACGTGGCAGCGCTGCGTATCTTTGACGTATTCGTTATCGATGTGCATCGCCTGTACGGTCGCCATCACTATGACCGACGAAGGTTTCACATCGATGATCTGCTGCAGCCGGCATTCCAGTGCCACCGGGCTTTGCTTGATGCGGCGGCCTGCAATCCTGGAGCAGGCCACGGTTTCCAGTCCCGCCTTGTCAAGCTCGTTGACGCCCGAGGGAAACGCCACCGCGGTCGTGTTCATTGCCTGGGCAAGAGAAGCCGTGACCATGTTGATGACGAACTCCCGCGTCGCGCGGATATTGGACAGGCTGTCCTTGTCGCGTCCCCCGGGACGCCCCATGCCTATGCATACGACCGGAGGATGCCCGCCGAAGAAATTGAACAGTGAATACGGCGCGGCATTGGCCACGCCGTTGCCATCCTGGCTGACCACCCAGGCGATCGGCCGCGGCACGATGGACGAGGAAAGCAGCTTGTAGCTGCGAGCCAGATCCAATTGATCCATATCGAACATCATGATGAAGTGATCTCCAATGGTCTGAAGCACGGGCATGCAATGCAGGATCACATGGGCCCGCGCCCGCCCCGCATCAGTTGGTGCTGATCGTCACGCGCTTGAGCACTTCGGACCAGCGCTTGTGATCGTCATCGATCAATTGGTCGAGCGCCTTACTGTCCGCATGCAGCGGGATGGCTCCCATGTCGGAAATCTTCTGCTGGATTTCGGGATCCTGCATCACGGCTCCCATCTCCTTGCTCAGGCGCTCCACCACAGGCGCGGGCGTCTTTGCCGGAGCGAAGATACCCATCCAGCTGGAGGATTCCGCGCCTTTGACCCCCGCCTCGGCGGCCGTGGGAACATCGGGCAGGGATTTGATGCGCTCGCCATACACGACGGCCAGCGCACGCAGGCGTCCCGACTTGATGAAGCTGGCCGTGGTGGCTGGATAGTCAAACGCCACGGGGACGGAACCGCCCAGCAGATCCTGAACCGCGGGCGCACTTCCACGATAAGGAATGTGGGTCATCTTGATGCCCGCGACATCCTGGAACAGTTCGCCCGTCAGGTTGGCGGCGGAGCCATTGCCTGCCGTGGCGTAGCTCAGCTTGCCGGGGTTTTGCTTCGCGTATGCCACCAGCTCCGCCAGGGTCTTGTAGGGCGCGTCGGCCCGAACCACGATGACGGTGGCCGCGTCAATGAAACCGTACACCGAAGCGAAATCGCTTGCGGGTGGAATCTTCACATCTTTCTGGATCATCGCGTTGGTAACCTGCGTTCCACGCGTCCCCATGAACAGCGTGTATCCGTCCGGCTTTGCGCGCGATGCGTATTCGGCGCCGATGGCCCCGCCCGCGCCCGGACGGTTGTCCACCACGATGGGCTGGCCCAGCCGTTCAGACAGTTTCTTGGCCACGAGGCGGCCGGAGTTGTCGGTGATGCCGGCCGCGGTATAGGGAATCACCAGCGTGATCGGTTTTTCCGGATAGGTCTGGGCGGTGGCGATCTGCGCCATGCCCATCAGGAACAAGGCGGAGTAGACAAGCTTCTTCATTCAAATGTCTCCTTTTTGGTAGTTAAGTCTTCACAGGGGGAAGCCGATGGCCAGGTGCGCTCGCGTGTCACCAGGCGTCTTGAAGAATCTCCAGCGCATCAGCGGCGCTTTGGATGGGTCGTGGGTTGTGGCGCATGCCAGGGTCGTGCAAGCTTTTCCGGGCAATGTCGGGCAGATCGGCCTTGTCGACGCCAAGCTCACGCAATCGTGTTGGCAGGCCAAGGCCGCTCACCATCTGCCCGACCCAAGAGCCAAGGCCCATGCCCGAGACACCAAGGGCCGACATCACGCGGCATTGCTGCGAGCGGTTGTGGCCTTCATTCCAGCGCAGAACCGGCGCGAGAAGCACGCAGGACGTGAGGCCATGCGCGATACCTGCGTGCGCACCCAGTACATGACCGAGCGCATGGCTTGCTCCAGCCTTCACTCCGGCTGCGCCGCCGGCAATCGAAAGCCAGGATGCCAACTGGCACTGCTGGCGCGCCTGTAGATCCCCCGGGTTTTCATGCACGGCGGGCAGCGCCTGCGAAAGCATGCGCAGGGCGTGAAGGCTCAACGCGTCGGACATCGGGTGGCTGTGCTGCGACACCAGTCTTTCCACTGCATGGTCGATGGCCTTGACGCCGCTTGCCAGGAAGGTGGGCACAGGAAACTCCAGTGTCAGCACGGGATCGAGAATCACGCAGCGCGGCGCCATCGCGGCGTGAGCCACGATGTTCTTGATCTTGCGCGATGGATCGCTAACCCCCGCGAACCATGTGAATTCCGCCGCCGACAGGGTTTGTGGAACGGCGGTGATGCGCAGCCACCTGCCGTCATCCATCGAACGGTCACCGGGATCGACCAGACGCAAGTCCTGTGGATCCAGCAATGGAGCGACCTGCGCCGGCGAGCCGGAACGGACCAGCAGCGCGATGGCCTTGGCGGCGTCAATGACCGAACCGCCACCCAATGCGACGAGATGATCGGCGTTCAACTGCGTCGCCAGCACAGCCGCATCACGCACGCACGCCACCGGAACATGAGGCAGGGCATGAAGGAACTCACCCGCAAGGCGATCACCCAGCGCATCTCGCAGCCGTGCAAGCGCATTGGAGCCATGCGCGCGTGGCGACGCAATGATCAGTACCCGCCTCGCGCCCGCGGCGAGTACCTCGTCCGCTACGGCCTTCTCGAACGGTTGGCCGTGCACCACGCGCTCCAGCAAGGTGTGCCGATATGTACCCGCTGGCATGGATTGAGTTTCGTGCGAGCTCATTCTGCCGCCGAGCGGGTACGGGCCATGCCGGCGAGCTGCACGGGAAAGCGCAGAAAACCGCTTGCGTCATGCGCGTGCAGTTCGCGCCCGGCCGCGGCGCTTTCACGCAGCAAGTCGGACGGTTGCACCAGCAGCATCACCGGCACATCAGCGGCCACCAGAGCGGCATGCAGTTCGGCGCTGCCCATCGTGAGCACGCGTTCCGCGATGGCTCCACGGATGGCCCCCGCATGGTGGGCGCGATGCTCATAGTCCATGAACACCTGATCGGAGAACGCCTCCAGCTCAAGCACCTCGACCAGGCGTTGCCAGAAATGGTTTTCCAGCGCGCAGATCGTGATTTCCTTGTGGTCGCTGCAAAGGAAGACTCCGTAAGCGGGCTTGTCGAGCACGTCCTTGCGCTGCTGCGCCACAGTATCAAGGCCCTGCGCCGCAAAACTTCCGAGGCGGGGATTCATCCAGTGCGCCAGGCAGTCCGCAAGCGCTACGTCGAGATATTGGCCCTTGCCTGTGCGGGAGCGCTGAAGCAGCGCAGCCAGCACGGCGCTCAATCCGTACATGGACCCGCACAGGTCGGCGACGGGAAGTCCGAAGACATGCTCCGGCCGGCCATCGGGCAGCCCCGACAGCGCGAGCGCGCCGCTGGCCGCCTGGTAGTTGAGATCATGCCCCGGCCACAAGGCGCGCACTCCCGTCTGACCATAGCCGCTGAGCGACGCGTAGATCAGCCTGGGATGACGCAAGCCGAGCGATGCATAGTCCAATCCCAATCGTTTCATCACGCCGGGACGGTACGCTTCCAGCACGACGTCGGCGGTGTCGAGCAGTTGCTCGACCTGCTCACGCCCCTGGGCCGATTTCAGATCGACCTGGATGCTTTCCTTGCCTCGGTTGGCAGCGCGGAAAACGCCCGGCGCCATCAGGCGCGCGTTGTCGCCATGCGGAGGGCGCTCGATCTTGATGACCGTTGCCCCCATGTCCACGAGGTTTTGCGTGAGGAACGGCCCCGGCAGAAGCTCCGTGAAATCCAGTATGCGGATGCCTTGAAGTGGTGCCATGTCGATCAATCAATATCCGCTGGTCGCCTTGACATTGCGTGGGTCCTGGTCGAGCACGAGATCCCACAATTCCTGTCCCGTGGGGGATTCGAGTTCTTCGCGGACATGCGCCACCAGTCCCGCCGCGCGCCCAATCAGCATCAGGCCCCGGCCGAAGATGCCGTCAAGCCCCATGTCGGCAATGATTGCGCCTAGCGCGCCCGCGCCATTCAGTGGCAGGCGTTTCCCACGCTCTTGCTCCAGGACCGCCGGAATGGCGAGCGCCAGGCGCCAGTGCTTTCCAAAGTAGCCATGTTGCTCGGAGATATCGCGCAGAACGGGAACGCGCGGATCACCATGGACATGGATGTTGTGGCCGATGCCAGAGATAGGCATGCGGCTTGCGCGATACTCGCGCACCAGCTTGCGGGCGCACTCCATCACGGCCGCGTCGCTGGCGTTGCCGTCCAGATCAGCGGCTCCTTTCCTGTACATCTCCGCCACGTTCTGCACCGTTCCCAGAAAGCGGCTGCCCGCGCCGAGCAGGCCGGCGGCCACCGCCCCCTGCACCGACTCGGGCGCGCCCAGGAACGTCAGCCGTGCCGACAGCGCGCTCGGCGTGAGGCCGTGATCGGCGGCAGCGACCAGAATCAGATTGGCCATCGCCTTCTCGCGCTGCTCGGGCAGGCGCGAGAAATTCAGCCAATAGATCATGTCGATGAAGTCGAAATTGCCGAAGATTTCCGTGGAGAGGTTCTTGCCACGCACTGTGATGGCGTCCGGCGTGGTGTAGCCGATTTCCGTTTTGACTGCCATGTTTCTTTACTCCGGTTGATTCTTGAATGACTCTTCGATGATCACGACCGCATCCAGCGGAATCGCGCCCTGACCTTGCGCTCCGACCCATACCGGGTTGAGGTCGATTTCCCGTACCTGCGGGTTGGCGATCACGAAGTCCGATACCTTGAGAAGCAGCGCCTGCAACGCCTCGAGATCGCATTTCGGTTTGCCGCGCGCGCCATCGAGCAGCGGGAAGCACTGCACCTCGCGCACCATGGCCTCGCATGTCGATGGCGTGAGCGGCAACATGCGTCGGCTGATGTCCTTGAACACTTCCACGTAGATTCCACCCAGGCCGAAACTCATGATCGGGCCAAACACTTCGTCCCGCTGCACTCCAACGAACACTTCCATGCCGCCGGCGCCCGCCATGCGCTCGATCAGCAGTCCGTCGATGCGGGCATGCGGGGCCTTCTCCTTCACGGATTTCAGGATGCCCTCGCACGCCGAACGCACCGCCTGCGCATTGGCAAGGCCCACGGCAACGCCACCTACTTCGGATTTGTGCGCAATCTGTGGACTCACGATCTTGGCGACCACCGGGTAGCCCATCGCGTCGGCAAGGCGAACGGCCTCTTCCACGTTGGCGGCCACGGCGCGCTTCATGAACGAGACGCCCGCCCCCGAAAGCAGTTGCTTGCCTTCGGCTTCCGTCAACGTCCGCGCGGGTGTTGCCGCACCGGTGCGTGGCTCACCGACCGGTTGCGCGACAAAGCCGGGGTCACGCTGCTTCATCCAGCGACCCCATTCGATCCAATGCCCTATGGCCTTCACCGCGTTGTTCAGCGATCGCGCCGGAACCAGCCCCGCCTTCACGAGCGCACGGTAGCCGTCGCCCAGACGATCGCTCATCCACACGGGGAGAATCGGCACATCTGTAGAAGCCTGCACGCGCACCGCGCTCTCGGCGTTGTCGCACATGACCTTGCCGTAGTCGAGTGGGAAGGTATAGAGAACCAGGCCCACATCCGGGTCCTGAACGATGGCCTCCAGCGTGTCATCGACCAAGCGTGAGTTGGTGAAGATTTCCGTTCCCACATCCACCGGATTGCCGATGGCGGCATAGTCGGGCAACAGGGCTTTCAAGCGCTCCGTCGTGCGAGGCTCGAATTCGGAGAGCTTCAAGCCTGCGCTGCCGACCTTGTCGGCGGCAAGCGTGACCGCGCCGCCCGACGGACCGTAGATCACCAGTTTCTCCCTACCCGTGGGCAGTTGGCGAGCCAGCAGCCAGGCGGTATCCACAAGCTCGTCCATGTCATCCACTTCGATCACGCCGAGCTGCTTGAGCACCACGCTGTTGATCTGCGCGGAGCCTGTAATGGAGGCCGTGTGCGACTGCGCCGCGCGAATACCGTATTCGGACTTGCCGACCTTGAGCGCCACCACCGGCTTGCCCTTGGCGGCCGCGTGCTGAACGGCGGCGACGAACTTCTCGCCGCTCTTGAAGCCTTCGATCACCGTGATGATGACCTTCACGTCAGGCGCATCGGCCATGTAGTGAATGAAGTCGCTTACCTCCAGATCGGCCTGGTTGCCGGACGACGCCCAGGCGGCCACGCCGATGCCGCGTTCCATCGATTGCATGACGGTGCGGCCCAATCCGCCGCCCTGTGTCGCCAGGCCAATGGGGCCGGGCGTCAAGTCGAGACGGAACGCCGGCGAGAACGACATGCCGATCCTGGCGTTGATATTGTTGAGGCCAGGGCAGTTGGGGCCATAGATGCGCATGCCGCTGCGATTGGCGATGTCGCGCATCTGCGCTTCGACCTGCTTTCCCGCTTCGCCGGTTTCGCCGAATCCCGAGGTCAGCACGATCGCGAACTTCACGCCTTTCTGCGCGCACTCCTCCAGAGCCGCGATGACGGATCTGGCAGGGACTGTGATGATGGCCACATCGGGCGCTTCGGGCAGATCACGTACCGAGGCGTGGCAGGGCAGCCCCCTGATCTCCGACTTGGTGGGGTTGACCAGGTAGAGCGGCCCCTTGAGATGGGAGACGTCCATCAGGTTCTCCAATGTCCTCCCGCCAACGCTGTCGCCGCGGCTTGACGCCCCGACCAGTGCGATCGATCGGGGGTTGAACAGAAGATGAAGGTCCGAGAAGAGACTGGGCTTATCCGCCATGTTCATACCGCCTCCCTGCGCTTGAACAGCATGCTTACGAAACATTCGACAACGACCTCGCCTCGTTGGCTTACGGCGCTGCGCCGAAACTTCACGATGCCGCGATCGGGCTTGGAAGAAGGGCGGGCCTCCACCACTTCGATGTCCACGGTGATGGTGTCGCCGGCGAGCGTAGGTTTGATGAAGCGGCACTCCGTACCCAGCAACGCCAGCATGGACGGCTCCAGCAACTGGTTGACGATGGTGCGGGTGTTGAGTCCCGCCATGTACGACACCACCAGCAGGCCATGTGCGATGCGTTGGCCGAATGGTCCGCTGCGGGCCGCTTCGTCATCGACATGGGCGCGGTTCATGTCGCCCGTGAGCGCGGCGAAGGAGACAATGTCCGCTTCCGTGATGGTTCGCGAGGACGTCCGGTACCTGAAGCCGACGGGCAGGTCCTCCCAGAAGTAGCGCCCCGGCATGATGCTGTCCAGCGCCGTTGATGCCTGTTCAATGTTCTGCGTTGAAGTCATGGAACACCTCAGACAATGGCGGACATGCCGAGCAGGCTGCGCCCGATGATGAGCGTCTGGATTTCCGTCGTGCCTTCGGGAATCGTGCCGCCGCGCGTGTCGCGGAAGATGCGCTCGATGGGGTATCCCACCGCGTACCCCTGTCCACCATGCACCTGCAGCGCCATGTTCGCCACTTCGTGAGCGGCTTCGGTGGCATACAGCTTGGCGATGGCGCACTCCATCGTGGCTCGCCCCTGCTGCATGGCGCACGAAGCCTGGTACGCCAGCGCGCGTGCCGCATTGACTCGCATGGTCATATCGACGATGTGCTTCTGCACGAGCTGGAAACTGCCGATCGGCTTTCCGAACTGCATGCGGCTCTTGGCAAAATCGGTTGCCAGATCGAGCGCCGATTGCGCAGCGCCCACCGCGCCGTGGGCGATATGCAGACGTCCCGCATCAAGGCCCGCCAGCGTGACACGCATGGCCTCGCCCTCCTCGCCAAGCAGATTCTCGCGCGGCACCTTAACGTCGTAGAAACCCAGCTCTGCGGTGCCGGTGCAGCGCAGCACCATTGTTTCCACGGAACGCCGCTCGAACGGCGATTCATTGGCGTCCACTATGAACAGCGAGAGCTTGCCGTCACAGTCGGGGCTATAGGTGCGCGCCACGACGATGCCGATGTCGCCCCACAGTCCGTTGCTGATCCACAGCTTGCGGCCGCTGATCACGTAGTGATCGCCCTTCAGATCGGCACGCGTCTGCACGGCGGCAGGGTTGGAGCCCACGTTCGGTTCGGTGATGGCGGTGAAGATGGAACTCTTGCCTTCGATGAGCGGCTTGAGGTACTTCTCCTTCTGTTCGGGCGTGCCCTTGCTTGCCAGCATCATCATCGGCACGTTGGTGCAGTTGAGCATGGTGCGCAGCGACAGCCAGTGATAGCCCAGCTCGCCGAACATCATCGACCAGGTCACATAGTCGATGCCGAGGCCACCCTCCGATTCGGGCAGCACACCGCCCATGAAGCCAAACTCGGCCAGCTTGGGAAACAGTTCAAATGGGAATTTGCGGCTGGCCTCGCATTCGTCGATCAGCGGAGTGACTTCGCGCTGCATGAATCGCCGCAACTGGCCCTGCAGTTCAAGCTGCTCGGAGGTGAGATCAAAGTTCATCATGAATCAGTCGTCCTTGAATGAAGAGGCTCAGCCCGAATAGCGGCCGCCGGTCACAAAGAGCGTGGTGCCGCTGATGTAGCGCGCCACATCCGAAGCAAGAAACGCGACTGCGTTGGAGATGTCCCGCGGCTCGCCAAGAAAGCCGACCGGAACCTTGGCGGTGGCAGCTTCCTGCAACTTGGGAAAGTGGGGCAGATTGCGCATACCGGGGGTCATGATGAAGCCCGGCGCAATGGCGTTCACGGTGACGCCGAAGCGACCTTGCTCCTGCGCCAGCGCGCGGGTGAAGCCCACGAGCCCTGCCTTGCCTGCCGAGTAGTTGGTCTGTCCCGGGTTGCCGAACAGTGATCGCGAGGAGATGTTGATCACTCGACCCCACTTCTTTTCCATCATCTGCGGCAGCACGGCGCGCGAGCAAAGGAATGCGCCCTTCAAGATGATGTCCACCACGCTGTCCCAGGACTGCTCGGTCATCTTGGTGAGGTAGCCGTCCTTCACGATACCGGCGTTGTTCACCAGGATGTCCACGCCGCCCAGTTGCTGCGCCTGCGCCACCAGATGCGCCACTTCGTCTTCGCTGGTCACATCGCATGCCACGGCGATGGCTTCATGCCCCGCCTTTCGCAAGTCATCGGCGGCCTCGTTCGCACTGCTGGCGTTGATGTCGGAGACGATGATCTTGCATCCCTCCTCAGCCAGTTTGAACACCGTATCGCGGCCAATGCCACTGCCCGATCCTGTGACGAGGGCCACGCGCCCTTGGAGATTGAGTTCCATGTTGCTCCTGAATTCTTTTCTTCAATTTTCAACGAAATATCGTTTTTATTAACGATTAGTCGTAATTTAATTTTTACAGATGATCATGTCAACAGCAACGGCGACACTATTTCAACGGGTTCTGGAAATCCCTGATACCCAGATAACTATGCGGCCCAGCCAAGGAGATGCCATGCTGATCCAATGCTTATGAAAACAACCAGACGAAGTAGAATCCGACCTATCGTCAAGAACTGAATCAGGAGCTTGTGTGCCCGCAGACGTACCCGCATGTGCCCGGACCCTGGCGGTCCTCGAAGTGTTCGCGCGCGAGAAGCGCGAGCTGTCCGTATCCGATGTCGCGCGATTTCTGGACTTGGCGGACAGCAGTTGCTCCGACCTGCTGCACACCATGATGAAAGCCGGATATGTGGTGCGCACCGCCAAGACGCGGCGCTTTTACCCAACCGGCAAGCTCTACTCCATCGCCCTGGACATCTCGCGCAACGACCCTCTTTACATGGCCAGCCTGGAGATGGTGGAATTGCTCAGCGAGAGAACGGGCGAATCCGCCTTCTGCGCCGTACTCGACGATGGAGCCGTCAAGGTGCTGGCAACGATCGAAGGCAAGCACCACCTGCGCTACGTGCTGCGTGCTGGAGAACGCATTGCATTGCACGCTTCAGCGCTCGGCAAGGCGGTTCTAGGCAGCCTCGATGATGAAGAAATGCGCCGCCAGTTGCGTCTGAAGCCACTGCGCAAGGTCACCTCCGAAACCATCATCGATCCCAACGCCCTGGAAGAAAACGTCAAGGGCCAGCGCGAGCGCGGCTGGTACAGCGTGCAAGAAGAAGGAAACGATGGCGTTCTGGCGTTCGGGGTTCCGCTGCAGATCGGGGACGCCAAAGTCGCGCTATCCATCGCGGGCCCCGTCGATCGCATGCGCAAGAATCAGGATGCCTACCTCAATGAAATGAAGCAGATCGCAGCGACCATCAACACGGACAAAAATGGTTGAATGACCTGGCAAGATAGTCCACCATCCAGGTTGATTCCTATTGCGCGGAACCGCTGGGCGCCGCCACACAGATACAGCCCGCCGTTGCGGTAGGCTCCGATGATCGAGCAGGTTGGGAGCGACGACGCCATCGAGCCACGTCGAGAGTTTTGCCGCGCGCCCGCTGCAATGCAGAATTTGGCCAGAAGGCATGACATAAAGGCCCACTCATGCGCCTCTACCCGCCATCCAGCAAATTCGGATTCATCCCTCTACCCCAAGGGCGATCAACCAAAGAAAAACGGGCTACACCTTTTGGATGTAACCCGTTGATTTCTTTCGAATAAATGGTCGGCGTGGCGGGATTC
>NZ_JBEBOW010000040.1:0-26020 GCF_040396215.1 Diaphorobacter ruginosibacter
ATGCTGGGCGAGCAGATGACCAAGTTCACCACCGAGATCGGCTTCAAGGGCATGCAGAACCCCGATGAGGTGGGTGCGGCGTCCGTGGACTACCTGCGCGTGGCGGGGCACCTGGTGTTCGGCTATTTCTTTGCCCGCATGGCGCAGGTGGCGCTGCGCGAGATCGGCAACGGCAGTACCGATCCGTTCTATCAGGGCAAGCTGCAGACCGCGCGTTTTTACTTCGCCAAGCTGTTCCCCGAGACCGCTTCGCTGATGCGCACGGCCCGCGCGGGCGCGAAGTCCCTGATGGACACGGACGCGGCGCTCGCATGATGCGGCGCGCGGCGTCGTCTGCCGGACACCGGAATCCCGAGCATCTTTCCATGATGGAGGCCGTATGAAGAAACTTTTCGCAGCCATGCTGGGCATGGCGCTGGCGGCACCCGTGTTCGCGCAGATGTCGCCCGTGGGGCTGTGGCGCAGTCTTGACGACAAGACCGGCGAGGCCAAGGCCGAGGTCCGCATCACCGATGCGGCGAACGGCCTCGTGGGGCGCATCGAGAAGGTGCTCAGGAAGGGCGCCGATCCCGCCGCCGTGTGCAGCGCGTGCACCGATGACCGCAAGGACAAGCCCATGACGGGCCTGGAGATCATCCGCGGCGGAAAGCAGGAGGCCGACAAGGATGTGTGGTCCGGCGGCAGGATCATCGATCCCGAGAACGGCAAGGACTACCGCGCCAGCTTCACGCCGGTCGACGGCGGCGCAAAGCTCGAGGTGCGCGGCTACCTGGGCCCGTTCTGGCGCACGCAGGTCTGGCAGCGCGTGAACTGAAGCTCGCGGCTGAGCCGCTTCGCGGCCATCGGAATGGCCAACGAAGGAATTTCTAAGGAACCAACAAAATGTCTAGATTCCAGGTGAAGAAAGTCGCCGTGCTCGGCGCGGGCGTGATGGGCGCGCAGATCGCTGCCCATCTCGTCAATGTGAAGGTGCCGGTCATCCTGTTCGACCTGCCTGCGAAGGAAGGCTCCAAGAGCGCGATTGCCGAGAAGGCGATCGCCAACCTCAAGAAGCTCAAGCCGTCGCCCATCGGCGTGGCCGAGGACGCCGATCTGATCCAGCCCGCGAACTACGAAGAGCACATGAAGCTGCTCAAGGGCTGCGACCTGGTCATCGAGGCGATCGCCGAGCGCATGGACTGGAAGCTCGACCTCTATCACAAGATCGCGCCGTTCGTCGCGAGGCACGCGCTCGTCGCGTCCAACACCTCGGGCCTGTCGATCACCAAGCTCTCCGAGGCGCTGCCCGATGCGATCAAGCCGCGCTTTTGCGGCATCCACTTCTTCAACCCGCCGCGCTACATGCAACTGGTGGAGCTGATCAACACGCCGACGACCAACGCGCAGGTGCTCGACCAGATCGAGACCTTCGTGACCACGACGCTCGGCAAGGGCGTGGTGCGGGCGCACGACACGCCCAACTTCATCGCCAACCGCATCGGTATCGCGGGCATGCTCTCGACCATGAAGCAGGCCGAGAATTTCGGGCTGACGTTCGACGTGGTCGATGACCTGACCGGCAAGAAACTGGGGCGCGCATCCAGCGGCACGTTCCGCACGGCGGATGTGGTCGGCCTGGATACCATGGCGCATGTCATCAAGACGCTGCAGGACAACCTGAATGAGCAGAGCGATCCGTTCTACGGCAATTTCGGCACGCCGGCCGTGCTGCAGAAGCTGCTGGATCTGAAGAACCTGGGGCAGAAGACCAAGGCCGGTTTCTTCAAGAAGGTCGGGCGCGACATCCTGCGCTTCGAACTCGACAGCGAGGACTATGTACCGGCGGGCCAGAAGGCCGACGAGGTCTATGGCCGCATGCTCAAGAAGCCGGCGGGCGAACGCCTGAAGCTGCTGCGCAATGCGGAAGGCGCGCAGGGCCGGTTCCTCTGGGCGATCCTGCGCGACAGCTTCCACTACGCGGCGGTCCACCTGGAGCATATCGCCGATACCGCGCGCGACATCGACCAGGCCATGCGCTGGGGCTTCGGCATGAAGCAGGGCCCGTTCGAGCTGTGGCAGGAAGCCGGCTGGCTCGACGTGGCCAGGATGATCCAGGAAGACATCGACGCGGGCAAGGCGCTGACCCGGGCGCCTCTGCCCAGGTGGGTATTCGAAGGCCCGGTCGCCGAAGCCGGCGGCGTGCATACCGCGAAGGGCTCGTGGAGCGCGTCGCGGGGCCAGTTTGTCGCGCGCCGCGAGCTGCCTGTGTATCAGCGCCAGATGTTTCCCGAGAAACTGCTGGGTGAAGACAATCTGCCCGATTGGCGCACCGCCGGCACGACCATTGCGGAGAGCAAGGCGCTACGCACCTGGACGCTCGACGGTGAAGTGCTGATCGCCAGCATCAAGAACAAGATGCACGCCATCAGCCCCGAGGTCATGGAGGGCCTGGTGGATGCCGTGGACATGGCCGAGAGCGACTTCAAGGCGATGGTGATCTGGTCCGGTGACGCCCCGTTCAGCGTGGGCGCGGACCTGGAGGCAACGATGCCCGCATTCGTGGTCGGCGGCGCGGACGCGATCGAGAGCATCGAGCAGGAGCTGCAGAACATGATGCTGCGCCTGCGCTATGCGCAGGTGCCGGTGGTGGCCGCGATCCATGGCATGGCGCTGGGCGGCGGCTGCGAGCTGGCGGTGTATTCCGCGCGCCGCGTGGCGCACATGGAGAGCTACATCGGCCTGGTCGAAGTGGGCGTGGGACTGGTGCCGGGGGCGGGCGGACTCACCTATATCGCACGGCGCGCGGCGGAAAATGCCGCCGCGAGCACGGGCAAGGACTTGCTGCCGTTCCTCACCGAAGGCTTTACCTCGGCGGCGATGGCGAAGGTCGGCACCAGCGCCATCGAGTCGCGCAAGCTCGGCTATCTGCTGGACAGCGACGTCATCGTCGCGCACAAGGACGAGTTGCTGTACGTGGCCATCAACGAGGCCAGGGCCATGGCCAACGCGGGCTGGCGCGCGCCGCTCGCGCGCAGTTTCCCGGTGGCCGGGCGCAGCGGCATCGCCACGATCAGGGGCTCCCTGGTCAACATGCGGGACGGCGGCTTCATCAGCGAGTTCGACCAGCACATCGCCACGTTGATCGCCGAAGTGGTCTGCGGCGGCGACGTCGATGCGGGAACCCTGGTCGATGAGCGCTACCTCATGAAGCTCGAACGCAAGGCGTTCACGCACCTGATCGCACACCCGAAGACGCACGAGCGCATCCTGGGCATGCTGAACACCGGCAAGCCGGTTCGCAACTGATGAACGCGTCACGCAAGGAGTACTGAACATGAAACAACAGCAAGACGCCTACATCGTTGCCGCCACGCGCACGCCGATCGGCCGCTCGCACAAGGGCTTTTTCCGCAACTACCGCCCGGATGATCTGCTGGCGACGATTCTGAAATCGGCGCTGGCGCAGGCGCCGGGGCTTGATCCCAAGGCCATCGAGGATGTCATCTGCGGCTGCGCCATTCCCGAGGCGCAGCAAGGCCTGAACGTGGCGCGTATCGGCGCGGTGCTGGCGGGCCTGCCCACCAGCGTGGGCGGCATCACCGTCAACCGCTTCTGCGCATCGGGCCTGTCCGCCGTGGCGATGGCGGCCGACCGTATCCGCGTAGGCGAGGCCGACGTGATGATCGCCGCCGGCGTGGAGAGCATGAGCATGGTGCCCATGATGGGCAACGCGCCGTCGCTCTCCCTGTCCATCTTCGAGCGCGATGGCGACGTGGGCATTGCCTACGGCATGGGGCTGACCGCCGAGAAGGTCGCGCAGCAGTGGAAGGTGACGCGCGAGGCGCAGGATGCGTTCGCGCTGGAGTCGCACCGGCGCGCCATCGCGGCGCAGCAGGCGGGAGAGTTCGCCAGCGAGATCACGCCCATTGAAGTGACGGACCGGGGCCTGGATCTGGCCAGTGGCGACATCGTGGCGAGCACGCGCACCGTGGATCTCGACGAAGGCCCGCGCCCCGACACGTCGCTTGAAGGACTCGCCCGTTTGCGCACGGTGTTCGCTGCGCGCGGCACGGTCACGGCGGGCAACAGCTCGCAGACCAGCGATGGCGCGGGCGCGCTGATTCTGGCGAGCGAGGCGGCGGTCAAGCGTTTCGGCCTGACGCCGCTCGCGCGCTTCGTGAGCTATGCGAGCAAGGGCGTGCCGCCGCAAATCATGGGCATAGGCCCCATCGAGGCGATTCCCGCGGCGCTGCGCTATGCGGGCCTGAAGCAGGACGACATGGACTGGATCGAGCTGAACGAGGCCTTTGCCGCGCAGTCGCTCGCCGTGGTCAACACCCTGGGCCTGGACATGTCCAAGGTGAATCCGATGGGCGGCGCGATCGCGCTCGGCCATCCGCTGGGCGCGACGGGAGCGATCCGCTCGGCGACCGTGGTGCACGCATTGCAGCGCAAGAAGCTCAAGTACGGCATGGTGACGATGTGCGTGGGCATGGGGCAGGGCGCCGCGGGCATCTTCGAGCGCGTCTAGGCGCGCGTGCGAAGGGACGCTGCGCGCGCGGCCTGTGCCTGGCGGCGGCATGCGGGGCGAAGGCCGCGCCTTGCCTGCCTCCGGCCCCAAGTTGGCAATTTTGGGGAGCGATGCGTCACCTTCATGACCACTCATCCATGAGATTGCCCTCACACTTGCGATCATGACCCATCAAGCCACGATTCATCCCCTGGACGAGGCGATCGAGCTGCGCGAACTCGATCGCGGTATCTACACCGGCCGAACGACGAGAGCCTACTGGAACATGGTGGGGCCGTTTGGCGGCATTACCGCCGCGTCGATGCTGCAGGCCATCATGCTACATCCGCAACTGCTGGGTGATCCGGTGTCGCTGACCGTGAATTACGCGGGCGCCGTGACCGAGGGCGAATTCACCATCAAGGCCAACCCGGTGCGCACCAACCGCTCGACCCAGCACTGGATGCTGACGTTGGAGCAACCCGGGGCGGACGGTGCAATGGTGGTGGCGACCACGGCCACCGCGGTGACGGCCGTGCGCCGTGAAACCTGGGGCCTGTCGGACGTTCGCATGCCGGAAGTACCAGGCCCCGGCAATTTCGAGCGCGCCGCGCCGGCCTTCTCATCGGAATGGTTCAACGCATATGAAATGCGCCCCGTGTCCGGCAATTTCCCGCAGGTGTGGGATGACAGCGGAGACGCCAGCCTTTCCCAGGTGTGGGTGCGCGACGTGCCTGGACGCCCGCTGGATTTCATGTCGCTCGCCGCCGCGTCGGACCTGTTCTTCCCACGCGTCTGGCTGCGCCGCGCGCGCCGCGTGCCTGCGGGGACGGTGTCCATCACCACCTATTTCCATGCGGACCGGGCCCAGTTGCAGCAGACCGGGACCGGCTATATCTTCGCCCAGGCCAGCGGACAGGAGTTCCGCAACGGCTTCTTCGATCAGACGGCACAATTGTGGAATGCGGACGGCCTGATGCTGGCCACCAGCAACCAGATCGTCTACTACAAGGAATGAGCCGGATTTCTTCGGCTCGCGCATTCTCCGCACCCACTACTCAGGAGCCCCCAGGCCATGGATACTTCCCAGCCGGAAATTCTCGTGCACCACGAACAAGGTGTCACCACGCTGACCTTCAACCGCGTCGAAAAGAAAAACTCCATCACCGCGTCGATGTACACGCAGATGGCGGATGCGCTGGAGCGCGCCAACGCGGACGCGGGCACGCGCGTCGTGGTGTTCCAGGGCGATGTGGCGATCTTCAGCGCCGGCAATGACATCGGCGATTTCCTCAAGTGCCCGCCCGTCACCACGGACGCGCCGGTGTTCCGCTTCCTGCGCATTCTGGCCACTTTCCCCAAGCCGCTGCTGGCCTCGGTCTGCGGACCGGCGGTCGGCATCGGCACCACCATGCTGTTCCATTGCGATCTCGTCTACGCCGGCGACAATGCCGCGTTCTCGATGCCGTTCGTGAACCTGGGTGTTTGCCCCGAAGCCGGATCGAGCCTGCTGGCGCCGCAGATGCTAGGCTTTCACCGCGCGGCGGAGGCCTTGCTGCTGGGCGAGCCCTTCATGGCCGAGGCGGCGCTTGAAGTGGGGCTGGTCAACCGGGTGGTGCCTCCCACCGAGTGCAACATGCTCACGCAGATGCAGGCCAGGAAGCTCGCCGCCAAGTCGCTTGCTTCGCTGATGGAGACCAAGCGCCTGCTCAAGAAGACCAACGCCGACGAAGTCATCGAGCGCATCAATGAAGAGGCTGCCAGCTTCGGGCGCATGCTGGGCGAACCCGCCGCCAGGGAAGCGTTGACCGCGTTCATGGAAAAGCGGGCGCCCGATTTCAGCAAGCTGTGAGAGGGTCCATGGACAGCGATCTGCAACTGAGTCCGGCTCCCGCCGGATTCGAGCCCGAGTTCATCGATGCGCTCACGGACATCTTCGAGCGGCAGATTGCCTTCAACCAGGTGATCGGCATCGAGATCACCCGCATCGCGCCGGACTGCGTGGAAGCCTCCATCGGCATGAAGCCGGAGCTGGTGGGGCACTTTGCCTACAACCGCGTGCATGGCGGCGTGATCAGCGCCGCCCTGGATGCAATGGCGGGCCTGGCCGTCATGGCCGCCATTGGCGCAAGGCACATGGACGAGCCGCCCGCGCGGCGGCTGCAGCGCTTTGCCCGCCTGGGCACCATCGATCTGCGCATCGACTATCTGCGCCCCGCCATCGGCCCCCGTTTCAGGCAGAGGGCGCAGGTGCTGCGGCTGGGCTCGCGCGTGGCGACCGCGCGCATGGAATTTCTCTCCGCCCGCGATGAGCTGCTATCGGTTGGAACGGCCTCGTACATCGTTTCTTGACGGCGAAGCATGCATTAGCTGTTTGTCGCTGCAAACGTTGCAAGCCAATGCAACTTTCGAGCGATTTGGTTACTTCTCTTGCGCAACAAGACGGTTCGCATCTTCCAAACCCATTACGATTCCTCGCCATTGGGCATGCGGGCGCTGCAGTATCGGGAGATGCTGGAGAATCACGCACGCGGCGCATGCGGGCATGGAGCCAGCATGAAGGCATAGGCAATTGCGGATGGTGAGCTTGACCCGGCAGCCGGGGCTTGTTTGACGCTGAGCCCGCAGGTCGCGTAAGGTGCTCATCGAATCAATTTTTTGCCAATTTTGGCAAGTGTGTTAATTCTCTAGGAGAACCGATGGCTGTTCAGAACCCCTTCTTTGGCAAGCGTGATTCCGATGTATTGCAACCCCGGCAGCCCGGCTCGGTGCTGGGTGGCGGCACATCCTCCGTTGGCGGCGCTTCCTCCACCACGTCTTCCTCCGCCGGCCATGCCGCCGTGGTGACCAAGCCCGCGAGCAGCGCGGCCAGCGAAAGCGCCGGAAGCAAGCTGACCGTCGGCCCGAACATCAAGCTCAAGGGCGTCGAGATCACCGATTGCGACACGTTGGTTGTCGAAGGCACGGTGGAGGCGACCATGGACTCCCGCGTGATCCAGATCGCCGAACAGGGCGCGTTCCGCGGCTCCGCTGAAATCGACATCGCAGAGATCCACGGCGAGTTCGACGGCACGCTTACCGTGCGCGACAAGCTGGTGATCTACAGCACCGGCAAGGTGAGCGGCAAGATCCGCTATGGCAAGGTGGTGATCGAAGAGGGCGGCCAGCTCTCGGGCGAGATCGAGGCCGGCATCGGCAGCAGCTCTTCGCGCTCCGGCTCGGCTTCGAGTTCTTCGAGCTCCAGCACCACGGCGGCCACGGCTTCCTGAGTACACGGTCATGCACGGCGGCCAACGTCATGGCCGCTGATGCCGTGATCAAAAAGAAGAAGGCGATGCATATTGGATGCATCGCCTTTTTTGTCGCCGCGCGATTCCGTGACAGAGCGCCGCTGGGGAACAGCCGCAGGCGCGTCGCGTGGAGCGTGGGGCCTTACCTGTTTTCTGGCTCGGCAGGGAAATGAATGCTCTGTCAGCTCGCAGGCCTTGCTGCTTTCGGCAGCGGGCGTGAGTGTCCGTTGTCATCGATCGCCACGTAGGTGACAGTCGCTTCGGTCACCTTGATGTGCTGGCCCTGAAGCGACATGCGCTCGGCAAATACTTCCACGTCCACCGCGATCGAGGTGTTGCCGATGCGGGTGATCCGGGCGTAGAACGACAGGATGTCTCCCACCCGCACAGGCTGCTTGAATACGAACTCGTTGACCGCCACGGTTGCCACGCGGCCTTGCGCAATGCGCGCGGGCAGCACGGATGCCGCCAGATCGACTTGCGCCATCACCCAGCCGCCGAAGATGTCTCCGTTGCTGTTGGTGTCGGCGGGCATGGGGATGACGCGCAATACCAGTTCCTTGTCGGAGGGCAACTCCGGCGTGATGATGCGCAGGGTTTCGGGATCGGTCATGGTGGTTGTTGTCATGGAAATCGGTTTGACACTGTTGCCGCAAATCACGAAACAAATGTTGGGGTAAACCCTTATTATGAAGGGAGGGGCAATTGCCCGCTCACGCCTTCGCGGGCAGCCTTGGTCGATGTACTGTCATTACGGAGTCACAGGCCATTGAACTTCGGGGGACAATCAGGAAAACCTACAAGACTATGCGCGGCTACAGTTCCCCTCCGATACCCAACGATGCAACCGCGCGGCAGCGCACCGCCAGCGACTGGCAGACACTGGGCCGGCTGGTGCCCTATCTGATGAATTACAAATGGCGCGTCCTGGCCGCCTTGTTGTTCGTGCTGGCGGCGAAGCTGGCCAACGTCGCCATTCCCATCCTGCTCAAGCACCTGGTGGACGCATTGTCGATCAAACCGGGCGATGCGGCGGCCGTGCTCGTCGTACCGGCGGGGCTGTTGCTGGCCTACGGGCTGCTCAGGCTGTCGACGTCGCTCTTCACCGAACTGCGCGAACTCGTCTTCGCCAAGGCCACGCAGGGCGCGGCGCGCAGCATTGCCCTCACCACGTTCCAGCACCTGCATGGATTGAGCCTGCGCTTTCACCTAGAGCGCCAGACGGGGGGCATGACGCGGGATATCGAACGCGGGGTGAAGGGGGTCGAGTCGCTCATTTCCTATTCGCTCTACAGCATCTTTCCCACTTTCATCGAAGTGGCGATGGTGCTTGCGATTCTGGCTGTCAGGTTCGATGCGTGGTTCTTCTGGATCACGGTGGCGGCGCTGGTGCTTTATGTGAGCTTCACCGTCTCGGTGACCGAGTGGCGCACGCGGTTTCGCCGCGAGGCCAACGTGGCCGACTCCGCGGCGCACACCAAGGCCATCGATTCGCTGCTGAACTACGAGACGGTCAAATACTTCAACAACGAGGGCTTCGAGGCACGGCGCTATGACGAGAGCCTGGAGAAGCTGCGCCGAGCGCGCCTGAAGAGCCAGACCACGCTCAGCCTGCTCAATTCGGGGCAGCAGCTCATCATCGCCACCGCGCTGGTGCTCATGCTCTGGCGCGCGACGCTGGGCGTGGTGGACGGCCGCCTGTCGCTGGGCGACCTGGTGATGATCAACGCGTTCATGATCCAGTTGTACATCCCGCTGAATTTTCTGGGCGCGATCTACCGCGAGATCAAGCAGAGCCTGACCGACCTGGACCGCATGTTCACGCTCATGGACAAGGAGCGCGAGATCGCCGACAGGCCCGGCGCCACGCCGCTGGTGTGCGATGCGCCGCCGACCGTGCGTTTCGAGGATGTGCATTTCAGCTATGAAAGCGCGCGTGAGATCCTGCACGGCCTGAGCTTCGAGATTCCCGCAGGCAGGACCGTGGCGGTGGTGGGGCCTTCTGGTTCGGGCAAGTCCACGCTCGCGCGGCTGCTGTTCCGCTTCTACGATGTGACCGGCGGGCGCATCACCATCGATGGACAGGACATTCGCGATGTCACCCAGGCCAGCGTGCGGGGAGCCATCGGCATCGTGCCGCAGGACACCGTGCTGTTCAACGACACCATCGAATACAACATTGCCTACGGCAGGCCGGACGCCACGCGGGCCGATGTGGAAAACGCCGCGCGCGCGGCGCGCATCCACGACTTCATCGCCGCGGCGCCCAAGGGATATGCCACGATGGTGGGAGAGCGCGGGCTCAAGCTCTCCGGCGGTGAAAAGCAGCGCGTGGCCATCGCGCGGACCTTGCTCAAGAACCCGCCCATTCTCATCTTCGACGAAGCCACGTCCGCGCTGGACTCGGCCAACGAGCGAGCCATCCAGCAGGAGATCCGCCGCGCCGCGCAGAACAAGACGGCGCTGGTGATCGCGCACCGGCTCTCCACCGTCGTGGACGCGCATGAAATCCTGGTGATGGAGGCCGGCCGGATTCTGGAGCGCGGCACCCACGCCGAACTGCTGGCGATGAAGGGGCGCTATACCCGCATGTGGACGCTGCAGCGCGATGCGCAGGAAAAGGACGACGTGGATATCAACGCTTCAACAAACGCAATGCCGCTTCCTTGATCCGGGCGGCGCCAACGCGCGATTCCGCTTCCAGCGAATGGGCGTAGCCCACGGGAATGCGCGGAGCACCCAGCCGGGCCACGCGCGCATCCGTGTTCTCGGCCACCGTGGCCGCCACTTCGGCGCCAAAGCCCGCAGCCTGCACCGCTTCATGCACCACCAGCAGATGCCTGGATTTGCTGGCGCTGGCAAGCACGGCGTCCTTGTCCCATGGCCAGATCGTGCGCAGGTCGATCACCTCGGCATGCACGCCCTGCGCGGCCAGCTCCCTGGCCGCATCGGCGCAGGCATGCACCTGCCTGGACCAGGACACGATGGTCACGTCGTTGCGTTTCTCGCTGCCGGCAAAAGCAACGCGCGCGCGGCCCAGTTCAATGGGCTCGTGCGCCACTTCCCCCTGCATGCCCCACAGCTCCTTGTGCTCCATGTACACCACCGGATCGCCGCAGCGCAGCGCCGAGCGCAGCAGCCCGTAGTTGTCGGCGGGCGTGGATGGCGCCACGACGACAAGCCCTGGCACATGCGCGAACCATGACTCGAAGGATTGCGAATGCTGCGCCGCCGAGGCCGTCCAGATGCCGATCGGCAGGCGCGCGACCAGCGGGACACGGCCCTGTCCGCCGAACATGTAGCGGTTCTTCGCGGCCTGGTTCACCAGTTCGTCGATGGCGCACAGCGCGAAGTCTGCCACGCGCATCTCGACGACGGGCCGCAGCCCGGCAAGCGCCATGCCGACGCCGGCGCCCATGATGGTGGCTTCGGAGATCGGCGTGTCGATGATGCGTTCCTCGCCGAAGATGTCCAACAGATTGCGGCCGTCGGGGCTGCGGTACTGGCCGAACACGCCGCCTCGCCCCAGGTCCTCGCCCATGGCGACGACGTGCTGATTGGCGCGCATGGCTTCTTCCAGGGCCACGGCGGCGGCCTGCGCATAGGTGAGCGTGGACACGCGCTGCGCGTTGTCAGGGGTGGTTGCAAAGTCGGTCATTTCCACATCCCTTCGCCGGTTGTCAGAATGTCGGTGTAAGCCGCTGCCGCCTGCGGCTCGGGCGCCGCCGATGCGGCCGCCACGGCGGCGTCGATCTCGGCCCTGGCGTGCGCCTCGATGCGCGCGGCCTGCTCGCCCAGCCCTTGTTGCGTGAGCAGTTCTCGCGTGCGCAGGATCGGGTCGCCCCTGAGCGCCAGAGCCACTTCCTGCGGATTGCGGTACGTGGCCGGATCCACCGAGACATGGCCTTTTTGCCGGTAGGTGATCGCATGCAGCAGCCTGGGGCCGGAGCCCGCGCGGATCTGCCCGATCAAGCGCTCGGCGGCTTCGCTCACGGCCTGCACGTCATTGCCGTCCACGCGCGTCGCCTCGATGTCCAGGGACTCGGCGCGCGCGCTTGCCGCATTGCCGCCCGCCGTCATGGGCGCGGATCGGGTGGTGGCGGAAATCTGGTTGTCCTCGCAGACGAAGAGCACGGGCAGGCTGAAGACCCGCGCCCAGTTCAGCGCTTCGAGGAATGGGCCACGATTGATGGCGCCATCGCCGAAGAAACTGACGGCGATGGCACCGGTCTTGCGGATCTTGAGCGCGTGCGCGGCACCGACGGCGATGGGCAGGCCCGCCGTCACCACGCCGTTCGCGCCCAGCATGCCGACAGAGAAGTCGGCGATGTGCATGGAGCCGCCCTTGCCGCTGTTGTAGCCGGTGGCGCGGCCGAAGAGCTCGCACATCATCTTCGTTGCGTCCGCGCCCTTGGCGAGTGTGTGGCCGTGGCCGCGGTGGGTGGATGTCAGCAGGTCCTCTGGCGTGAGGTGCGCGCACACACCGGCCGCCACGGCCTCTTGTCCGGTGGACAGGTGCAGGGGGCCTTTGACGCGCACTTCGCCGGGCTTGCCGGTCGCGGCTCCGCCCCAGCTCACGCCGCCCTGGCTGGCGGCTTCCGCGGCATCTTCGAACGCGCGGATGCGCACCATGGTCTTGAATAGGGAAAGCAGATCAGTCATGTCAGCTTGAAGAAGAACGGGGAGCAGCCGCGTCCCCGCGCAGCCCCTGGGGAAAGGGGCTGCGCGTTGATCGCCGGTATGCCCTTATTGCTTGGGGCGCGCCGCGATGGCCTTTTCAGCCATCTCCACCAGGTTGGCGCCGATCTGCGGCTTCCACTTGTCATACACCGGGCGGGTCACCTTCACGAAAGCCGCGCGCTGTTCCGGGGTGAGCTGGGTCACGGTCACGCCCATGCCCGCGATGTCCTTGAGCAAAGGCTTGCCCGGCTCGACCAGGCCCTTGCGCGCCAGGGCGATCTCCTGCTTGCCGGCATCGAGCGCGGCTTGCCGCACGATGTCCTGATCGGCCTTGCTCCAGCTCGCCCAGATGTCCTTGTTGACGACGAACACCAGCGGGTCGGCCACGTAGCCCCAGGTCGTCACATGTTTCTGGCCGACGGTCTGCAGCTTCAGGATGGTGAACATGAAGAGCGGATTTTCCTGGCCGTCCACCGCGCCGCTGGAGAGCGCGGGCTGCGCGTCGGCCCAGCTCATCTGCGTGGGGTTGGCGCCCATGGCGGTGAACATGTCGGTGAAGATGGGCGAGCCCACCACGCGGATCTTCATGCCCTTGAGATCATCTGGCTTGCTGATGGCGTGCTTGGAATTGGTGAGTTCGCGGTAGCCGTTCTCTCCCCACGCCAGTGGCACCACACCGGATTTGTCGAGCGTCTTGAATACCTCCTTGCCGACGTCGCCCTGGGTGAGCGCGTCGATGGCGGCATAGTCGGGCATCAGGAAGGGCAGCGAGAACAGGTTGAGCGACTTCACCTGCGGCGACCAGTTGATGGTCGAGCCCACCGCCATGTCGATCACACCCTGGCGCAGCGCGCTGAACTCGCGCGTCTGGTCGCCCTGGATCAGCGAGACGCCGGGGTACAGCTTGATGTTGATGCGGCCCTTGGTGCGCTCCTTGACCAGATCTGCCCAGATCTGCCCGGCCATGCCCCATGGCGATGGCGGGCCGAGCACCAGCGACAGGCGGTACTCGCTCTTGTAGTTCTGCTGCGCAAGCGCTACCGAAGGCGACAGCGCAAGTGCTGCGGCGGCAGCGGCGGTTGCGGTGAGGAATGTGCGAAGTTTCATGGTTGTCTCCTTCCGGGTTGTGAATCTCTTGGTTGAATGAACGAGGTGCGGCGGACTGGCGGGAGCCGTTCAATAGCCCAGGTAGTGCGGCAGCCAAAGCGCCAGTTGCGGGAAGGCGATCACGGCAATCATCACAAGGAACATCGCCAGCAGCATGGGGCCGACCCAGCGCACGGTCGATTCCATGCGGACCTTGGCGATGCGGCACGACACCATCAGGTTCACCGCGAGCGGTGGCGTGAACTGGCCCAGGGCGACCTTCAGCGTCAGGATCACGCCGAACCAGACGGGGTCCCATTTGTAGTGGTTCATCACCGGCAGCAGCAGCGGCACGAAGATCAGGAAGATCGACACGCCGTCAAGGAACATGCCCACGGTGATGAGCAGCAGAATCAGCAGCGCCATCACGCCCCATTCGCCGATGCCGGAATTCACGATGGCATGGGCCACCGGATCGATCACGCCGAGCGTGGACAGCGAGAACGCGAAAATGCCCGCCAGCGAAACCACCAGCAGGATCACGGCCGAGAGCTCGCCCGCTTCCTGCAGGATCACGAACAGGTCGCGTACCTTGATCGTGCGGTAGATCACCATGCCCACGAAGAGACCGTAGAACACCGCGACCACGGCCGCCTCGGTGGGCGTGAACCAGCCCGCGCGCATGCCGCCCAGGATCACCACCGGCGCGGCCAGCCCCCAGGACGCCTCGCGCAGGCTTTTCCAGAACGGCGGGCGCGGCATGGACGATTCGAGCGCGCCCATCTTGTGCTTGCGCGCCATCCACACGGCGGGAAAAATCAGCGCGATGCCCGCCAGCACGCCCGGCACCATGCCGGCGGCGAACAGCGCGGGGACGGAAGCGCCGGGAACGAGCACCGAGTAGATGATGAACGCGACCGAAGGCGGGATCAGGATGTCGGTGGCAGCGGCGGCCCCCACCACCGAGGCGGAGAAGCTCGCAGGATAGCCCGCGCGGTTCATCGCGGCGATCATCACGGCGCCCACGGCGGCCGCGTTGGCGGGGCCGGAGCCTGAAATGCCGCCCAGGAACATCGCCACGGAAATCGCCACCAGGGGCAGCATGCCCGGCCCGCGGCCGACGATGGCGACGGCGAAGTTCACGAGCCGCGAGGCGACGCCCGAGCGGTCGAAGATCGAGCCCACGAGCACGAACATCGGAATGGCCAGCAGCGGATACTTGCCCAGGCCGGCATAAAAGTTCTGCGGCACGGCCAGCAGTCCGAACCATTGCGTATCGCTGTTGGCCAGCGCGATGGCGGTGGCGCCCGCAAGCCCCAGCGCCGCGCCAATGGGCACGCCCACCAGCATCAGAATGACGAAGGCGGCAAACAAAAGCGTTGCGATCATGGCTGACGGTCTCCCGCGTCGGTGGCGTCGGGGATGGTCTCGTCCACCAGGTATTCCACGTCGGGCTGGCGGGTGCGGCGAATGAGCAGGCCGATGGCGCGCAGTGCGATCACGGTCGAGAGCACCGGCAGCCACACCGTGTACCACCACTGCGGCACGCCGATGCCGGGCGATGTCTCCTCGTAGCGGAAGTCGTCATACAGCGTGCGCACGCTGAGCACCGCGATCAGCGCAAAGAGCAGGGCGACCATCAGCGCGCCGAGCTGGGCCAGGCGGCGCCGGCGCAGGGCCGAGCCGGCATCGCAGAAGAATTCGATGCGGATGTGCCTGTCGCGCCCGACAGCCGCCGAGCCGGCGACCAGCGCGAGCACGATCATCAGGAAAACCGAGAACTCCTCCGTCCATGCGAACGAGGAGTTGGTGAGGTAGCGCACGATCACGTTGACAAAGGTGATGAGGGCCAGCGCAGCCATCACGATGACGGTGAGCCAGTCTTCAATGCGCAGGGAACGGGGTTCTTCGTCGGCGGGGGCCGGGGGTTGCGGAACGGCTTTTTGATCCGTCTCGGCAGGGTATTTGGAGGACATCTGAAAGGCGGGGAGAGCGGGGAATCAACAAACGGAGGATGCCAACGTCAGGCCTTTTCATGTTGTGCATTCGGGGCCACGTCATGCGCACGTGTGCGAACCATTTTGCCCCTGAAGTTCCGATGGGAATGTGCGGGTGTTCCCCGAGTCCCCGTGAAATATATGCTGCGCCGCAATATCGAAGATTGCGATCCGCTTCCCCGGCGAGCGCCGCCGGAGTCCCGCGGGCGCGGATAATGCGCGCCATGGAAACCAAGTGGCTTGAGGACTTTGTCAGCCTCGCAGAAACCCGCAGCTTCAGCCGTTCGGCGCAATTGCGCCATGTGACGCAACCCGCCTTCTCGCGCCGCATCCAGGCGCTGGAGGCCTGGGCGGGAACGGATCTGGTGGATCGTAGCTCATATCCGACGCGGCTCACCAGCGCCGGCAAGACACTCTACGACCAGGCGCTGGAAATGCTTCAGGCCCTGCAGAACACCAGGGCCATGCTGCGCGCGCACACGACGACAGGCAAGGACATGATCGTCTTCGCCGTGCCGCACACGCTGGCTTTCACGTTCTTTCCCGCCTGGCTTACCCGCCTGCGCAGCGAATTCGGCCCGCTCAAGACCCGGTTGCTCGCGCTGAACGTGCACGATGCGGTGGTGCGGCTGCTGGAGGGCGGCTGCGATCTGCTGATCGCGTATTTCCATCCGTCGCAGCCGATTCAACTTGATGCGGACCGCTACGAGATGGTCAGCCTGGGGCAGGAAATCCTGGCTCCCTACTGCAAACCCGACGCCGATGGCAAGCCGCTGTTCAGCCTTCCGGGCAAGCCGGGACAGCCGCTGCCGTATCTGGGCTACGCGCCGGGCGCGTACCTGAGCCGCGTGACGGATCTGATTCTCAAGGAGGCCGCCACGACCATCCATCTGGACCGCGTCTATGAAACCGACATGGCCGAAGGCCTGAAGGCCATGGCGCTGGAGGGTCATGGCGTCGCCTTTCTGCCCCACAGCGCGGTGAAGAAGGAACTGCGCGCCGGCAAGCTCGTCAGCGCCGCTCCGGCGGATGCCTCCCACCTCCAGATGGCGATGGAAGTGCGCGCTTACCGGGAAAAGCCCAGTATCAGGGAAGTGGGCAACACGCTGGCGGAGTCGTTCTGGACTTATCTGCAGTCACAGACGAATGCCGCCAACGTCGAGGACTGAGCGGCACGTGCGAGTGGGGGCATTCATGTTTTCATTGCATGGGTTGCTGTAACAATTAGCATTGGCATGACACGGTTTGCATCGATACATTCGCTGAAAATTTTTTGTTGCAGGGCCGCCCCAAGACAAAAGGTATCCCCCTTGGGGGCGGTGGGCCGCGCGGAGCGGGGAAGCGTGGGGGCCCTTTGGGGATGCGAGTCGTGGTCATGGCATGTGTCTTGCATGAAGCGTCGCCCGTAGTGGTGTAGCGGTCATGTTTGCCACGAATGATGTATTTGCGGCCCACCCGCTATCAAACCAAGGAGCACGTCCTTCTCATGAGAACCATACTCCGCCCAGCACTCGCGTGCCTGTGCGCTCTTGCCGCGGCACTGGTCGCGCCCGCGCGCGCTGAAGGTGTCCTCGATCGCGTGGCCAGGGGTGAACCGCTGGTCATCGCGCACCGCGAGGCTTCGGTTCCATTCTCATTCGTGTACCAGGGCAAGCCGGTGGGCTATGCGATGGATCTATGCCTGCGCATCGCCGAGCAGGTCCGCAAGAAAACGGGTGCGAGGGACATGCAGGTGAAGTTCCTTCAGGTCACACCGGCCAATCGTGTGGAGATGGTCAAGACCGGCAAGGCCGACATGGAGTGTGGCTCGACCACCAACAACGCGGCGCGCCGTCAGGACGTGAGCTTCTCGCTCGCCTATTTCATTACCGGCGCGCGGATTCTGGTTCCGGCGGACAGCAAGGTCACGCGCATCGAGGATC
Source organism: Diaphorobacter ruginosibacter (assembly GCF_040396215.1). GTDB lineage: Bacteria > Pseudomonadota > Gammaproteobacteria > Burkholderiales > Burkholderiaceae_C > Diaphorobacter_A > Diaphorobacter_A ruginosibacter_A. The sequence goes on from NZ_JBEBOW010000040.1 coordinate 17,465, forward strand.
TGGAAAAGAAGAAAGTCGTCTCGACCAAAGGTACGACGCCCCTGAGTGTGCTGGACCAAATCAACCGCACGCGTTTTCTGCAGATGAATATCATTGCTGCGCCAGATCACGACGCTGCGTTTGACATGGTGATCAAGGGGCAGGCAGACGCCTTTGTCATGGATGATGTGCTCCTGGCAGGACTTGCCGCCAGCAGCGAGAACCAGAAGGCCGCCAAGATCGTGGGCCGTTTCCTGACGACGGAGCCTCTGGCCATCATGCTGCCCAAGGGCGATGAAGCCTTCATCAAGCTGGTGGACGAGGAGATGCGCAACCTGATTGCGAGCCGGGAAATCAACGCCATCTATGACAAGTGGTTTACCAGGCCCATCCCGCCGGGCAATCGCGCGCTGGGTCTGCCGGCGAGCCATTTGTTGAAGGACTTCTGGAAATACCCTACAGATCAGCTCCCGGGTTGATGGTGCAATCCATGGTGGAGAGCCAGCTTTGGGCAGGTACGGAGAAACGGGCCATTGCACGCTGCCCGTTGACAATTGAATTCACTACACTAACTATTTTCGTTAGCTTCACATGCAAGGAGATTCTATGAAGAAGCAAATATTGGTCGCTGCTATTTCAGTGCTGGCTGCGGGAACCGTTTTCGCCCAGGCCAACGACACATTGGCAAAGATCAAATCTTCGGGCGCCGTGACATTCGGCGTGCGTGAGTCTTCGGGTCTTGGCTACACGCTGGGCAACGGCAAGTACGTTGGCTTCCACACCGAAATGGGCGAGAACATCCTGCACGACATCCAGAAGCAGCTGGGTCTTGCCAAGATGGACATCAAGTACCAGCCCGTGACTTCGCAGAACCGCATCCCGCTGGTGCAAAACGGCACCGTGGACATCGAGTGCGGCTCCACCACCAACAACCTGTCACGCCAGAAGGATGCGGCCTTCGCCTATACCACCTACGTGGAGGAAGTGCGCATCGCCGTGAAGGCCAACTCCGGCATCACCGGCATCAAGGACCTGAACGGCAAGACGCTGGTGACCACCACCGGCACCACTTCGGTGCAGACTCTGCGCAAGAACAAGAAGGCTGACGGCCTGACTTTCAAGGAAGTCATGGGCAAGGACCATGCCGACTCCTTCCTGATGCTGGAGACCGGCCGCGCCGACGCCTTCATCATGGACGGCTCGATCCTGGCTGCCAACATCTCCAAGTCCAAGGCTCCCAACGACTACAAAATCGTCGGCGAAGTGCTGTCGGTCGAGCCCATCGCCTGCATGCTGCGCAAGGACGACCCCGCGTTCAAGAAGGCGGTTGACGACTCCATCGTCCGTCAGATCAAGGACGGCACGCTGGCCAAGCTGTACGACAAGTGGTTCATGCAGCCGATTCCGCCCAACAACGTGAAGATCGGTCTGCCACTGTCCGCCGCCACCAAGGAAGCCTGGGAGCATCCGAACGACAAGCCCATGGAGGATTACAAGATCACCGACTGATCCTGTAGTTTGAAGGTTGCGCCCCTTCGGCCGGTTTACATGGCCACGCCAGAAGGGGCGTTTTTGTTATGAGGCTGCGTATGGGCACCAACCGGCGTTTGAGTGCGGCCTCTCGTATATGAAGAATAAAGAGGTGCTCGTATGAGTTGGGATTGGCAGGTGTTCTGTCAAGACACCATTACCCAGGAAATCGGGCAAAGCTGTTTTGGAAAAAACGGCGACACAACATATCTTGACTGGATGCTGTCGGCCTGGGGCTGGACGGTGTCCGTCTCGCTTTTGTCGCTGGTGTTGGCCCTGGTTCTGGGCTCTGTCATCGGCACGCTGCGGACCTTGCCGGACCGGCCTTGGGTCGTGCGCCTGGGCAATGCGTGGGTCGAGCTGTTTCGCAACATCCCGCTGCTGGTGCAGGTGTTCGTCTGGTATCACGTGATTCCGGCCATCTTCCCGGCGCTCAAGCGCGTGGATGGATTCATCCTGGTGGTGTTCGCCATCGGCCTGTTCACGTCGGCGCGTATCGCCGAGCAGGTGCGCTCGGGCATCCAGGCCCTGCCGCGCGGCCAGCGCTACGCCGGCATGGCCATGGGCTTCACCACGTTCCAGACCTATCGCTATGTGCTGCTGCCCATGGCGTTTCGCATCATCATTCCGCCGCTCACCAGCGAAACCATGAACGTGTTCAAGAACTCGTCGGTCGCATTCGCCGTTTCTGTGGCCGAGCTGACGATGTTCGCCATGCAGGCGCAGGAAGAAACCTCCCGCGGCGTGGAGGTCTACCTGGCCGTGACCGCGCTGTATGTTCTATCGGCCTTCGCGGTCAACCGCATCATGACCTTCATCGAAAAGCGCTCGCGCGTACCGGGCATGATCGCGGCAAGCGGAGGAGGCCACTGACATGATGCTGCATCTCGACTGGTCATTTTTCTCTTGGGAGCTTTTCAGCAACTATGTCTGGAAAGGCTTCAAATACAGCATTCTGCTGACGGTGATCGCCACCCTCGGCGGTATTTTCTTCGGCACGTTGCTGGCGCTCATGCGCCTGTCCGGCAAGAAGTGGCTCGACCTGCCCGCCACCATCTACGTGAACGGCATGCGCTCCATTCCGCTGGTGATGGTGATCCTGTGGTTCTTCCTGCTGGTGCCGATGATCATCGGCGAGCCGATCGGCGCGGAGAGCTCCGCGATCATCACCTTCGTGGCGTTTGAAGCGGCCTACTTCAGCGAGATCATGCGCGCGGGCATTCAGTCGATCCCGCGCGGCCAGGTCTTCGCGGGCCAGGCGCTGGGCATGACCTATGGCCAGAACATGCGCCTGGTGGTGCTGCCGCAGGCCTTCCGCAACATGCTGCCGGTGCTGCTCACGCAGACCATCATCCTGTTCCAGGATACATCGCTGGTCTATGCGATCGGCGCCTACGACATGCTCAAGGGCTTCGATATCGCGGGCAAGAACTACGGCCGCCCGGTGGAGTCGTATCTGACGGCCGCTGTGACGTATTTCGTGCTGTGCTATGCGCTGTCGTGGTGCGTCAAGCGCCTGCACAAGAAGATCGCCATCATCCGCTAATGCTGCCCGGCCAAAGGAATTGAAATGATTGAACTGAAGAACGTCTCCAAGTGGTACGGCAGCTTCCAGGTGCTGACGGACTGCTCCACCAACATCCAGAAAGGTGAAGTGGTCGTGGTGTGCGGGCCCTCCGGCTCCGGCAAGTCCACCCTCATCAAGACCATCAACGCGCTGGAGCCTTTCCAGAAAGGCGAAATCTTCGTTGACGGCGTGCCCGTGCACGGCAAGAAGACCGACCTGCCCAAGCTGCGCAGCCGCGTGGGCATGGTGTTCCAGCACTTCGAATTGTTCCCCCACCTGTCCGTGACGGAGAACCTCACCATCGCGCAGATCAAGGTGCTGGGCCGCAGCGCGGACGACGCCAAGAAGCGCGGCCTCAAGATGCTGGACCGCGTGGGCCTGTCCGCGCACAAGGACAAGTTCCCGGGCCAGCTCTCCGGCGGCCAGCAGCAGCGCGTCGCCATCGCGCGCGCGCTGTCCATGGACCCGATCGTGATGCTGTTCGACGAACCCACCTCCGCGCTCGACCCCGAAATGGTGGGTGAAGTCCTGGACGTGATGATCGGCCTGGCCCATGAAGGCATGACCATGATGTGCGTGACCCACGAAATGGGATTCGCCCGCAAGGTCAGCAACCGTGTGATCTTCATGGACGTGGGCGGCAAGATCCTGGAAGACTGCTCGAAGGACGAATTCTTCGGCAACCTCGACGCGCGCCAGCCACGCACGAAGGACTTCCTCAACAAGATCCTGCAGCATTGAGCCCCCCTGAGGCGCTATCGCGCCTTCCCCCCCGAGGGGGGACACCGCCTTCGCCGCGAGGCGGCTCTTGCTCGGCGGTTGCTGGTATGGCCTGCTCCGCGGCCTTCTGATTGGTTGCGCCCTTGTTCGAACGGGCGCTGCCTTTCCTTTTTATTTCTCTTGGGTGCTTCGCACCTTCTCTCTCTATAGGGGGCGCCGTCTTCGCCGCGAGGCGGCTCATGCTTGGCGGTTGCTGGTATGGCCTGCTCCGCGGCCTTCTGATTGGTTGCGCCCTTGTTCGAACGGGCGCTGCCTTTCTTTTTTATTTCTCTTGGGTGCTTCGCACCATCATTCCAGGAGAAATACGACCCTGCCGCGAGGTGTTTTCTGATTGGTGACGGTTGCGCTGCGGTGTATCTGCCTCGGCTTGCAGTGGTTCCAATGAAAACAGGTGCCTGGCGCGCCTGTTTTCCTTTCAGCGCGCCAGAAGCGCCCTTGCCACTTCCGCAAAACCCGCACCGCGTTCGCCCTGGGTGACGTATTTTGGAAAATCCTTGAGCTGCGGGACGAAACGCGCGATGTTGGCCACGCCGATGCTGTTCCTGAAATGCGCGAACATCAACTGATCGTTGGTGGAGTCGCCCACGTAGGCCCAGTGGTCCAGTTCCCGCTCCAGATCGCGCCCGAACAGCTCGCGCACGATCCAGCGTGCGCCTTCAAGCTTGTTGTGATCGCCGAACCAGCCGTTGATATGGATGCTGCTCACCGTGGCGTTCATGCCAGCCGCGCGCATGATGGCCACGGCCTGGTCGATACCTTCCTGAGGCAGATGCGTGAACTCGCTATGGTCGATGGCGATGTCCGTCTCGCGGCCAGGAGAGTCGGTAGCCAGCATTGCGCCAGGCACTTCGCGGACGATCCGCTGTGCCACCTCCTGCATGCGCGCAAAGTTTCTCTCGCGCGTGGCCTGATCCTGCTGATAGATTTTCTCCACGCGCGCATCGCTGCCATGGCGGAACGCCACCGAGCCGTTCTCCGCGACGATGGCGTCCACGGGCCATGCTTTGGCGAAAGGTTCGCTCCAGCCTATGGGGCGTCCCGTGATGGGAATGACATGAAGGCCCGCGGCCTTCAATGCACCAAGCGCATCGAGCGCATCCTGTGTGATGGCGCCCTCGGTGGTGAGAGTATCGTCGATGTCGGTGAAGATGCCCCGAATGGGGCGCTGGTCGTTAACTGACCAATTTATCAAGTCTCTCATTGCAAATTGCATATATTATGCATTGAATCAATTAATGCTTTGCCAGTTCGACAATAGCACGATAGAACTGGTCTGATCCTTCTTTTTTGTTGTCTGGGCTGATGGTCATTTTGTTAACTTCATTCTCTGATTCGACCAAATAGCGCGAGGGAATGACCGTGAAATAGTAGGGGCTGATGAAGCGGGCTCCTGAATCAAAATGATAAAGCATTGCCTTCATATGGGCTCCTGGGGTCTTCCATTGTTGCGGGTTGAACTCTGGAACTCCATAGTCAGTAGTGATTCCCCGCTTCTTCAGAAAATCGTGCAACCATTGATTCGCTGTAGCTCCTCCATACATATTCAATCCATGTTTCCAGGGAGCAGAGCCAGAGAGAGTTTTATCCACGGCAAATAAATCAGAGTTCCACGACGAATTGACGTCTGGAATAATCTGGTGTGAATAGAGCTTGCTTTCGGGAAGACCGGATTTCACGGCGCGTGCGTGGAATGCATCCAGGAAGTCGTAAACTTGCTGTTGGCGAAACTCATCCCAGTCACGCGCCAGGGGATTAAAGTATAGAGGATGTTTGAGTTGAGGAAGATCTTGAAAAGTCTTTATTGTTGAGAGACTGGAAATGGGGTCGAGCCCTTTTAGTTTGTGCGGGCGTGAGCGTAGTAATTTGGAAATCCAGCCCTGTTTGTTTTGAAGGTGTTCTACAGTGAAGGATGTTTCACTGACAAGATATTGTTTGCGCACTGTTGTTGCAATGATTTGTGCAACGTGTTTTCCAGAAGGTAATTTTGAATAATCAATGTTGTATCGATAACCGGTGTTGGGTGAATTGATTTCTTCAATTGCGCGATATACATCCAGTCTATTTAACCCATGGTCTACAATGCCCTCTCGCTTGCCATCAATGAAGATTTCCATTTTTTCAATAACGCCATGGGGGTCCCATAGCCAACCGGCAATCGGTAGTATGCCACTGGCATAGGCATCATAATGCTCCGCAGGTGATCTAAGTGTTTCTGTATTGATGTTTCGAGCTGGGGCTGTGATTTCGTCGAATGAGCGATAATCGAAGCCTGTGAGTGATCTTAGCCGAGAAATGCTCTTGTATTTTTTCGCGAGCCAGTGTCGAAAATCCATGATCGATGCAGGGCTGTAGTCAGTGACGTGAATTTCATCAAAAGCGCCCATGCCTGATTCGAAATTCGGAAACATCTGATGCACTTCACCTGCCAATGTAATAGCTACGATACGATCTTGTGCGTCTTTCGGCAGAGAGAGAATGCGCTTGGCAACATACTCCAGTGCCTCATACCGATAGTGATTAACAGGAATTTCTGGATCGGTGCGCAGCGTCCAGGGGAATACATTGGAAGAAAAATATCCCAGTTTTAAAGGAGTACCGTTACTCAATTGCATCAAGTTTTGCGGATCCTTGTCTAACGCATAGGGGAGTGGGGAGTGCGGTGAATCAAAGTGGTCGGCCATGAGATACAGCACAACGGGGCGTTTGACGTTTTCTACAACGCGAAAGAATTCATCGATGGATTCGACATCAATGACCCAATCGTTCCCCTTTTTATTATAAAGACCAAGCAATGGCAGAGTGAGTGTATAACCCACTTGGATGTCGCCATGCGGTCCCCCTGGCTCGAGTGTATCCAGAAGGCGATTGATAGTTGGGGCGCCATCTTGTTTCAAACTGCGGCAGATGTGCTGCACTTGACTCATTTTTCTTGCTGATGGCTCATTTATTCCCGCATCGCAAACCGATAATCCATAAACTGTCGGTGCTATGATAAAGGGATTTATTCTTTTGGAGGTTTGCGCGTAGGAATTGCCAATTAAAAGATGCGCCGCAAGAAAGGCAGTAAATAGGACGTGACGGTTATTTGTGTGCATTGGTTGAGTTGGAGTACTTGTATTTATATTAACGCGTAGAAAAAGCAGGCTCACGGCACGAAATACAGGATGAAGCCGTATGAATCAAATGGCTCGCTACAGCGTCAGGTACTCAGTTCTCATCCAAATCGAGGCTCAGAGGTTCTGATGGTAAATTACTCACATCGTAGTGAATGAATGCGATCAGGAATTGAATGCCAATCAAAATGGGCAACGCTGCCAGCATGACTGTGCCACTGGATGCGGGTTGGTTATGCAAGTTACTGGAAATCCAATGTGCCAGGCCAAATAGTACTCCTCCAAATATGAGTAGCAGGCTACCTAGGCTATAGATTGTTCCCACATTGAAATCGCGGATCAAATAATTGTATACGTAACGTCGCCATAACCGTGACAGATGCTTTTGCAGGAATTCAGGGAGGATCTTGCCAATTTTGAGATGGGACTCTTCGTCCGCGTAAACTGAATCCATGGGAACGTCTTTGACTACAGCTCGAATGGTGTTCAGGCGAAACAACATATCAGTCTCGAAGAAATAGCGGCGCTCCAGCTTATCTAATGGCAACTCTTCAAGCACCTTGGTACGCACAGCGGTGTAGCCATTGGTTGGATCCATGATGTTCCAATATCCGCAGCTAACCTTTGTGAGAAAAGACAGCACGGCATTACCGAATAGTCGGATTGGTGGCATGCCCTGCACCGATTCGGGGCGATAGAATCGGTTGCCCTTAGTGTAGTCGGCACGTTGGTGCAGTAATGGTCGTATAAATTTGGGTAGTAATGCGGGATTCATCTGCCCGTCGCCATCAATCTTCACAACAATATCCATGCCATCTGCGATGGCTGCTTTGTATGCCGTCACAATCGCCCCACCTACGCCCAGGTTCTCCGGGTGGTAGAGCACGCGTACGCGAGGATCGGTGTTGTGCTTCTCAATAAATTTGCCGCTCGCATTGGGGCAAGCGTCATCCACTGCATAGATACGGCTCACTTCGGGGCCGATGGCTGCGATGACACCCATGACATGTTGGGTGACTTTATAACAAGGGATGGCGACAGCTATACGCAAAATCGGTCCTTTAGTTTGATGAAGCTAATACTACGCCTGCAAGGATGAGTGAGCCGCCTACTAACGTACGCCAATGTAATGGCTCATTGAATAGCAGCCATGCGAGGGTAGGAACGATCAAGAAGGCTAGTCCCATAAACGGATACGCCAAGTGTAATGGCACGTGCCGAAGTATCCATACCCAACCCAAAGTCGTAAGCCCATACAGCAGCAGCGATGCTATCAACCAACCGTTAAACATCCAATCAAGCAACTGAGGATTCTTGGGCAATGCAACCGCGGCCTTTTTGAAGAGGAGTTGGCCGATGGATATGCATAGCACACATAGTAGTGTGTAGATGGAGAGGATAGGGGTCATTGGACTTAAACCTTGATTGATTCAATTCGCCTGAATTGGAGCGCGGGCAGCAGAACCAGGGGAATAGTGAAGAAGGGTAGGATGTACCGGTATTCTGCGGCAGTAGAGAAAAGAAATATTCCCGCGAATTGAATGAACATCGGAAAGGCAACTAGAAGAAGCGGAATATTTCGCGTGC
>NZ_JBEBOW010000041.1:0-25571 GCF_040396215.1 Diaphorobacter ruginosibacter
AGCGCGTCTTCGTGGCTGTCGCGCTCGGGGTTGAAATAGATGTGCAGGTTGCGGCCCGTGAGCTTTCGGTTCATCAGCTCCACGCAGCCCAGCTCGATGATACGGTCGCCCGTTTCAGCGGACAGGCCAGTGGTTTCCGTATCCAGCACGATCTGGCGTGACATCAGTGGTTCTCCTTGGCGTGGTTGATGGAGTATTTGGGTATCTCCACGGTCACGTCCTTCTGCGCAAGAATGGCCTGGCACGACAGGCGCGACTGCGGCTCGAGGCCCCAGGCGCGATCGAGCAGGTCCTCCTCTTCGTCTTCCGCCTCGTTGAGCGAGTTGAAGCCTTCGCGCACGATGACGTGGCACGTGGTGCAGGCGCAGCTCATGTCGCAGGCGTGTTCGATGTTGATCTTGTTGTCCAGCAGCGCTTCACAGATCGACGTGCCCGCGGGTGCGGTGATTTCAGCGCCCTGCGGGCAGTATTCTGGATGCGGAAGGATCTTGATGACTGGCATGTGGGTGATTCGCTTTGAATGTGTTCGTTTGCTGCTGGCTCAGATCGACTGGATGTTCTTGCCCGCAAGCGCCTGGCGTATGCCGCGATTCATGCGCTGGGCCGCAAAGTTTTCCGTGCCTTTGGCGAGCGCCTGGGCGCTGGCCTCGATCACGCCCGCGTCGTCGCTGCCCGCCAGAACCGCGCGCAGCGCCTGCATGAGCGTGTCGATGCGCTCACGTTCCTCTCCATCCAGCACATCGCCGTCGATGTCGAGCGCGCTCTGCGTCGCCATGAGCAGACGGTCCGCGTCCACGCGGGCCTCCACGACCGCGCGCGCCTTCATGTCGGTTTGCGCTGTGGCAAAGCCGTCTTCGAGCATGTGGGCGATCTGCTCGTCCGACAGTCCGTACGACGGCTTGACATCGACATGCGCTTGCACGCCGCTGGTCTGCTCCCGGGCGCTGACGCTGAGCAGGCCGTCCGCATCGATCGTGAAAGTCACACGGATGCGCGCGGCCCCGGCAGCCATGGGCGGAATGCCGCGCAGCTCGAATCGCGCAAGGCTGCGGCAGTCGGCGACCAGGTCGCGCTCGCCCTGCACCACGTGGATGGCCATGGCTGTCTGGCCGTCTTTATATGTGGTGAAATCCTGCGCCTTGGCGGTGGGAATGGTCTCGTTGCGGCCGACGATCCGCTCGACCAGCCCGCCCATGGTTTCGATGCCCAGAGACAGGGGAATCACATCGAGCAGCAGCAGGTCACCGGCGGAATTGTTGCCCGCCAGTTGATTGGCCTGAATTGCCGCGCCCAGCGCGACCACGTTGTCGGGGTCCAGATTGGTGAGCGGTTTCTTGCCGAAGAATTCCTCGACGGCATTCTGAACCTGCGGCATGCGGGTGGAGCCGCCCACCATGACGACGCCCTGCACTTCGTCGCGCTCGATCTGCGCATCACGCAATGTGCGGCGCACGACGGACAGGGTGCGCTGCGTCAGCGCCCGCGTGGCGGCCAGGAAATCCGCGCGAGCCACATCCAGTCCCAGCTCCCTGCCCGAAAGCGTCGCCGTGAATCGGGCCGATCCGCTCTTGGAGAGCTCCTCCTTGCAAGCACGCGCAGCGATGCGCACGGCAGCCTTTTCCTGCGCGGATTCAGCTTGTGCGCCCAGCTTCAGCAACGCCCATTCCGCAAGCGCGGCATCGTAGTCATCACCGCCCAGGGCCGAATCGCCGCCGGTTGCGATCACCTCGAAAACGCCTTGCGTCAGCCGCAGGACAGAGATGTCGAACGTGCCGCCGCCAAGGTCGTACACCGCGTAAATACCCTCCACGGCGTTGTCCAGGCCATAGGCAATGGCTGCCGCGGTCGGCTCGTTGATCAGGCGCAGCAGATTGAGGCCGGCCAGTTTGGCGGCATCTTTCGTCGCCTGCCGCTGGGCATCGTCGAAATAGGCGGGCACGGTGATGACCGCGCCATAGACATCGTCATTGAAGCTATCTTCCGCGCGGTAGCGCAGTGTGGCCAGGATTTCCGCACTGACCTCCACCGGCGACTTCACTCCGCCGGCCGTCCTGATCGCAACCATCCCCTGCTGCGACGCGCCGTCCGGCGCCTGCAGTTCATACGGCAGGGACGCACGCTCGGCGATATCGTCCAGCCCCCGGCCCATGAGCCGCTTGACGGAGGCAACGGTATTGAGCGGATCGCTCGTGCGAAAGGCCAGCGCGTCGTAGCCGATCTGGCGGCCTCCCGTATCCGTATAGCGCACGACGGATGGCAGGAGCACCCGGCCCTGCGCATCCGGAAGGCACTCCGCCACTGCGTTGCGCACAGCGGCGACGAGGGAGTGCGTGGTGCCCAAATCAATGCCGACCGCGATCCTGCGTTGGTGCGGATCGGGGGACTGGCCTGGTTCTGAAATCTGCAAAAGCGCCATGAGTTGTCTTCTTGGATGTGGGGTGCGGCCTGGGCACGCATGGCCGGGGAAACCTGAACTGACTGGTCAACGAATCGTCTATTGTCCCAGTTGCTCGCGCCTGAGATCCACGTCGCGGGCAAATCGCGCAATGAACATGAGGGCTCTGACTTGCCGCGCGGCGCCCGCATAGTCCTGCTTTTCGTCGATGAACTCGGCACAGCGCGCCAGTGCGCCGCGGCGCTCGGCGCTCACCATGCCCTCCAGATCGTCGATCGCGGCTTCATCCCGCGCATCATCCAGCGCTTCCCGCCACTCCATCTGCTGCATGAGGAAAGCCGCCGGCATGGCGGTATTGTCTTCCGCGCCGATCGGCGCTCCATTCAGCTCGCACAGATAGGCCGCGCGCCTGAGCGGATCCTTCAGGCGCTGGTACGCCTCGTTGATGCGCACCGACCACTGCATCGCCACGCGCTGCGCAGCCGCGCCCTGTGCCGAAAAGCGGTCGGGATGAGCCTCGCGCTGCAGATCCTTCCAGCGCGCGGCCAGCACATTGCCGTCCTGCGCGAATTGGCGGGGGACGCCAAACAGTTCAAAGTCGTCAGATTGCAGATTCATGGGAAGAAAAAAACCGCCAGCACCGGAAGCGATGGCGGTTTCGTTGGACGAGCCAGGCCGTCAGACGCGGAAACTCTCACCGCAGCCGCAACGATCCCGCTCATTCGGGTTATTGAACTTGAAGCCTTCGTTCAGGCCTTCGCGCACGAAGTCGAGCTCGGTGCCGTCGATGTAGGCCAGGCTCTTGGGATCGATCAGCAACTTCACGCCATGGTTCTCGAAAACGATGTCTTCGGGAGCCTGCTCATCGACGTACTCCAGCTTGTAGGCGAGTCCCGAGCAGCCGGTGGTCTTCACGCCCAGGCGCACGCCGACGCCCTTGCCCCGGCGGGACAGGTAGCGGCTTACGTGCCTTGCGGCAGCTTCGGTCAAAGTCACTGCCATTTTCTTCAGGCCGCGGCAGCGGCTGATTCAGCGGGGGCGTTCTCGCCGCGCTTGGCCTTGTAGTCGTTCACTGCTGCCTTGATGGCGTCTTCGGCCAGGATGGAGCAGTGGATCTTCACGGGAGGAAGCGCCAGTTCTTCCGCGATCACGCTGTTCTTGAGCGCAGCCGCCTCGTCCAGCGTCTTGCCCTTGACCCATTCGGTCACGAGCGAGGACGACGCGATGGCCGAACCGCAACCATAGGTCTTGAAGCGCGCATCCTCGATCACTCCGGTATCGGGATTCACCTTGATCTGCAGCTTCATCACGTCACCGCAGGCCGGCGCGCCGACCATGCCGGTGCCAACCGTATCGTCACCCTTGTCGAACGAGCCCACGTTGCGCGGGTTTTCGTAATGATCAATCACTTTGTCTGAATAAGCCATGATGTACTCCTTTTCTCTGCGCTGGCGGCCGGACGGTAAGCTCCTGATGCCTGTCCGGCGGGCCCGCAGCGGTCAATCTGAAATCAGTGCGCAGCCCATTGGATGGTGCTCAGGTCGACACCGTCCTTGAACATTTCCCACAGCGGGCTCAGCTCGCGCAGCTTGGCCACGTTGTGGCGGATCGTGGAGATCGCGTAATCAATCTCTTCTTCGGTCGTGAAACGGCCGATCGTCATGCGCAGGCTGCTGTGGGCAAGCTCGTCGCTGCGGCCCAGGGCGCGCAGCACATAGCTGGGCTCCAGGCTCGCCGAGGTGCATGCGGAGCCGGACGACACCGCCAGGCCCTTGATGCCCATGATCAACGATTCGCCTTCGACGAAGTTGAAGCTCATGTTCAGGTTCTGCGGAACGCGATGCTCCATGCTGCCGTTGATGAACACCTGCTCGATATCCTTCAGGCCGTTGAGCAGACGCTGCTGCAGCTTGCGCGCCTTCTCGTTGACCTCGTGCATTTCCAGCTTGATGATGCGGAACGCCTCGCCCATGCCGACGATCTGGTGCGTTGGCAAAGTGCCCGAGCGCATGCCCCGCTCATGGCCGCCGCCATGAATCTGCGCCTCCAGGCGCACACGCGGCTTGCGGCGCACGTACAGCGCTCCCACGCCCTTGGGGCCGTAGGTCTTGTGCGCGGTCATGCTCATCAGGTCGATCGGCAGCCTGGACAGGTCGATGTCCACGCGGCCCGTGGCCTGCGCCGCATCGACGTGCAGAAGAATGCCCTTTTCGCGGCAGATGGCGCCAATCGCCGGAATGTCCTGGATCACGCCGATCTCGTTGTTCACGAACAGCACGCTGACGAGAATGGTGTCGGGGCGGATCGCGGCCTTGAAAGCCTCCAGATCCAGCAAACCGTCCTCCTTCACATCCATGTACGTCACATCGAAACCCTGGCGCTCGAGCTCACGCATGGTATCGAGCACGGCCTTGTGTTCCGTCTTGAGGGTGATCAGATGCTTGCCCTTGCCCTTGTAGAACTGGGCCGCGCCCTTGAGCGCGAGATTGATGGATTCCGTCGCGCCGCTGGTCCACACGATCTCGCGCGGATCGGCACCCACCAGGTCGGCCACGTAGCCGCGCGCCTTTTCGATGGCTTCTTCAGCCTCCCAGCCCCAGGCGTGGCTGCGCGAGGCCGCGTTGCCGAAGTGTTCGCGCAACCACGGGATCATCGCGTCAACGACCCGGGGATCCACAGGAGTGGTCGCACCGTAGTCCAGGTAAATGGGGAAATGAGGGGTCATGTCCATGGCTATCTCGCTTTAGCGATCTGGCTGGCGAAGTCAGTTAATAGAAATAAATTCGAATAATATGATTAAGCGATGCAGCGGCTCTCATGGTCATCATTCCTGCCGCCACGCTTCAATCAGGACTTGGCAAACACGTTGCCGAGTGCAAACACCGAATTCGGAGCGTTCACACGGATGGGCTTGACCACCGGGGTCGTCGAAATGGCCCGCCGGGTAACCGGCTTGTCTTCGATTTGCACGCCCTTGGCGAGCTGATCGTCAACCAGCTTCTGCAGCGTGACGGAATCCAGGAACTCCACCATGCGCTGGTTTAGCGAAGCCCACAGCTCGTGCGTCATGCAGCGGCCCGCCTCGCCAAGGCAGTTTTCCTTGCCGCCGCACTGGGTTGCATCGATGGGCTCATCGACAGAAACGATGATGTCGGCTACAGTGATGTCGCCAGCCTTGCGGGCAAGCGTGTATCCGCCACCCGGGCCACGCGTGGATTCAACCAGCTCGTGACGGCGCAGTTTGCCGAAAAGCTGCTCCAGATACGACAGCGAAATCTGCTGGCGCTGGCTGATTGCAGCCAAGGTGACAGGGCCATTGTTCTGGCGAAGAGCCAGATCGATCATGGCAGTGACCGCAAAGCGGCCTTTTGTTGTGAGACGCATCGCAAGCTCCTTATAGGTTCAGGCTTGATCGTTTGATAAACACCGTGGACACCTTTCGGTAACCGGGCACCACCGTCTCCGCCGCTCTCCGGCGCGGCATGGACGCAAGGTCCGCCCGCCAGAGCCCTAATGTTTGTGGGGTTGTTTTCTTGAGTAATTGATCCAAGTATATCACAAATCCCTATTATTTTTGTCGGGTAAGCAAAATCCAGCAACCGTAACGCCCTGAAAAAGCCCGCCCGCAGGCCGCCCCGTCAGCCCGCGGCGTCAAGCCAGGCGCCCGTTTTCGCCGTGTGATCCGAACACGCGGTCCTTCAGCCTGGAGAGCTGGTCGCGGACCCTCGCGGCCTGTTCAAACTCCAGGTTCCGCGCATGATCCATCATGGCCTTTTCCAGGCGCTTGATCTCCCGTGCGATGTCTTTCTCGGACATTTCTTCCAGCTCAAGATCCCGGGCAACCTGTTGTTGTAGGCGCTCGGCATCCTGGCCTGCCTTCTCGCTATAGACGCCATCAATCAGGTCTTTCACCTGCTTGACAATGCTGCGCGGCGTGATCCCATGCTGTTCGTTGTATGTGATCTGTTTGGCTCGCCGTCGTTCCGTCTCGCCCATGGCTTTTTTCATCGAATCCGTCACGCGGTCCGCGTAAAGGATCGCCTTTCCTTCGGAATTGCGCGCCGCGCGGCCTATCGTCTGAATCAGGCTGCGTTCCGCGCGCAGGAATCCCTCCTTGTCCGCATCCAGGATGGCGACCAGGGAAACCTCGGGAATATCCAGCCCCTCGCGCAACAGGTTGATGCCGACCAGCACATCGAACGCGCCCAGCCGAAGATCGCGGATGATCTCCACGCGCTCGACGGTATCGACATCCGAGTGCAAATAGCGAACCTTCACGCCATTGTCGGACAGGTATTCCGTCAACTGTTCAGCCATGCGCTTGGTCAACGTGGTGATGAGTACCCTTTGATTCTTTTCAACACGAATGCGTATTTCCTGCAGCACATCGTCCACCTGATGCGTGGCGGGACGCACCTCCACCAAGGGATCGACCAGGCCCGTGGGGCGCACCACCTGATCGACGATCTGCCCGGAATGCTGTTTTTCATAATCAGCAGGCGTGGCGGAGACGAAGACGACCTGGCGCATGCGCTGCTCGAACTCCTCGAATTTGAGCGGCCGGTTGTCCAGCGCCGATGGCAGGCGAAATCCGTATTCCACCAGCGTCGTCTTGCGGGCGCGGTCGCCGTTGTACATGGCGTTGAGCTGGCCGATCATCTGGTGGCTCTCGTCCAGAAACATGATGGAGTCGCGCGGCATGTAGTCCGTGAGCGTGCTTGGCGGCTCGCCAGGCGCCGAGCCCGAGAGATGGCGCGTGTAGTTCTCGATCCCCTTGCAATGCCCTACTTCGCTGAGCATCTCGATATCGAAGCGCGTGCGCTGCTCCAGCCTTTGCGCCTCCACCAGCTTCCCTTCCTTGACCAGGAATTTCAGCCGCTCGTCCAGTTCCTGCTTGATCGTCTCCACCGCCGCGAGCACCTTGTCGCGCGGCGTGACGTAATGGCTGCTCGGATAGACGGTGAAGCGCGGGATCCGCTGCTGCACGCGGCCGGTCAGCGGATCGAAGAGCTGCAGGCTGTCGACTTCATCATCGAACAGCTCGATCCTGAGCGCCAGCTCCGAATGCTCCGCCGGAAACACGTCGATGGTGTCGCCGCGCACACGGAACTTGCCGCGGCTGAAGTCCTGCTCGTTGCGCTGATACTGCATGCGGATGAGCTGCGCGATCGCATCGCGCTGCGAGAGCGTGTCGCCCTGGCGCAGCGTCATGACCATGCGGTGGTAGCTCGAAGGCTCGCCGATGCCGTAGATGGCCGATACCGTCGCCACGATCACCACATCGCGCCGCTCCAGCAGGCTCTTGGTGCACGACAGCCGCATCTGCTCGATGTGCTCATTGATTGCGCTGTCCTTCTCGATGAACAGGTCGCGCTGCGGCACATAGGCCTCGGGCTGGTAGTAATCGTAGTAACTGACGAAATACTCCACCGCGTTCTTCGGGAAGAACTCCCGGAATTCGCTGTAGAGCTGCGCGGCCAGCGTCTTGTTGGGAGCGAAAACGATCGCCGGACGCCCCAGGCGCGCGATCACGTTCGCCATGGTGAAGGTCTTGCCCGAGCCCGTTACCCCCAGCAGCGTCTGGAACGCCTCTCCGTCATTCACCCCTTCCACCAGGCGGGCGATCGCCTCGGGCTGATCCCCCGCCGGCGGATAGGGTTGGTAGAGTTGAAATGGCGAGCCCGCAAAGGACACGAACGTGCCTTCCCCGGGGTCTGAGATGACTTCATGCATGACTTGTAAACGCAACTATGGCTTGCGCCGTTAAAATCCGTGGTTGCCCCTCAAGGCTCATCGACTGGACGGTTTGCACCAACGCGCTTGCCGCGCCACGACCTCTTTCGGCCTTGGTCTAGTTTAGCTGGGGGCACCTCTTTCGATTTCCACCCTTCAAGGACTTTTCATGTCTCTCTTCACCGCCGTCGAGATGGCCCCCCGCGACCCGATCCTGGGCCTGAACGAACAATTTGCCGCAGACACCAACCCCAACAAGGTGAATCTGGGCGTGGGCGTGTACTTCGACGACAACGGCAAGCTCCCGCTGCTCAAGTGCGTGCAGGCTGCAGAAAAAGCCATGATGGACAAGCCCACCGCGCGTGGCTACCTGCCCATCGACGGCATCGCCACCTATGACAGCGCCGTCAAGGCACTGGTGTTCGGTGCCGACTCCGACGTGGTCAAGTCCGGCCGCGTCGCCACCGTGCAGGCCGTGGGCGGCACGGGCGGCCTGAAGATCGGCGCCGACTTCCTCAAGAAGATCAGCCCGAACGCCAAGGTGCTGATCTCCGATCCGAGCTGGGAAAACCACAAGGCCATCTTCACCAACGCCGGTTTCGACGTGGGCACCTACAGGTACTACGACGCCGCCAACCGCAAGGTCAACTTCGAGGGCATGCTGGCCGACCTCAACGCCGCCGCCGCGGGCACCATCGTCGTGCTGCACGCCTGCTGCCACAACCCCACCGGCTACGACATCACCGCCGAACAGTGGGAACAGGTGATCGCCGCCGTGAAGACCAGGAACCTGGTGGCCTTCCTCGACATGGCCTACCAGGGCTTCGGCCATGGCCTGAAGGAAGACGGCGCGGTGATCGGCAAGTTCGTGGCCGCTGGCCTGAACATCTTCGTGTCCACATCCTTCTCCAAGAGCTTCAGCCTGTACGGCGAGCGCGTGGGCGCCCTGTCCGTGGTCGCCTCCGACAAGGACGAGGCAGCGCGCGTGCTCTCGCAACTGAAGATCGTGATCCGCACCAACTACTCCAACCCTCCGACACACGGCGGCGCGGTGGTTTCCGCCGTTCTGAACAACCCCGAGCTGCGCGCCCAGTGGGAAGAGGAACTCGCTGAGATGCGCGTGCGCATCAAGGCCATGCGCCAGAAACTGGTGGACGGCCTGAAGGCTGCCGGCGTGAAGCAGGACATGAGCTTCATCACCACCCAGATCGGCATGTTCTCCTACTCCGGCCTGTCCAAGGACCAGATGGTGCGCCTGCGCTCCGAATTCGGCGTGTACGGCACCGACACCGGCCGCATGTGCGTTGCCGCGCTCAACAGCAAGAATATCGAATACGTCTGCAAGGCGATCGCCGCCGTCGTGTAAATCACCATCGCGCTCTTGCCCTGAAAAAAACGCCTCGGATCGAGGCGTTTTTTGTTGCCGGGCCGCCCCAAGACAAAAGTGCCCCCTCGGGGGGCAGCGAACCACGCATGGCGGGGAAGCGTGGGGGCCCTTTTTTGTTGCCGGGCCGCCCCAAGACAAAAAGCGCCCCCTCGGGGGCAGCGGACCACGCGCAGCGGGGAAGCGTGGGGGCCCCGTTTTGTTGCCAGGCCGCCCTTTACCTGGGCTTGCGCTGCTGGCCGCCGCCGGATTTCTTCACCGCCACGCCCGCGCGCGGCGGCAGGCCGGTATGTTGCGTGAGCATGCGCCCAGGGCCGGGCTGCTGGGGCCGGGCAAAGCGCACATCCACTTCCTTTTCGTTCTGCGGCTTGGTGGCCGGCCTGGCGGCCTTGCCCATCGCATACGCCTTGGCCTGCTGCGACACCACAGGCCGCGAGCCAACGCCCGTGCCCTGCGTCGAATTCTTCCTGCGCGCGCTCTGGTAGCCGCCATCGACCAGCGGCTGGAATGTCGGGATCAGATGCTGCTTGCCGTTGCCGATCAGGTCGGCCCGGCCCATGGCCTTGAGCGCTTCGCGCAGCAGGGGCCAATTGTTGGGGTCGTGATAGCGCAGGAACGCCTTGTGCAGGCGGCGGCGCTTTTCGCCGCGCACGATATCGACCGACTCCTCGTTCACATCACGCATCTGGCGGCGCACCTTGGTGAGCGTATTGCGCCCGGTGTGGTACATCGCCGTGGCGCTTGCCATCGGGCTGGGATAGAAAGTCTGGACCTGGTCGGCGCGGAAACCGTTGCGCTTGAGCCAGATCGCCAGGTTCATCATGTCCTCGTCGCTCGTGCCGGGATGGGCCGCGATGAAGTAGGGAATCAGATACTGCTTCTTGCCCGCCTCTTCGCTGAATTTCTCGAAGAGCTGCTTGAAGCGCTCGTAATTGCCGATGCCCGGCTTCATCATCTTGTTGAGCGGGCCGGACTCCGTATGCTCCGGCGCGATCTTGAGATAGCCGCCCACGTGATGCTGCACCAGTTCCTTCACGTATTCGGGCGATTTCACCGCCAGGTCGTAGCGCAGGCCCGAGCCGATGAGAATCTTCTTGATGCCGCGGAGCTTGCGCGCGCGGCGGTAGATCTTGATCAGCGGATCATGGTTGGTGTGCAGGTTCTGGCAGATGCCGGGAAACACGCAACTCGGCTTGCGGCATGCTGCCTCGATCTCGGGGCTGCGGCAGCCCAGGCGGTACATGTTGGCCGTGGGGCCGCCCAGGTCCGAGATCGTGCCGGTGAAGCCCTTCACCTTGTCGCGGATGTCCTCGATCTCCTGGATGATGGAGTCTTCCGAGCGGCTCTGGATGATGCGGCCTTCGTGCTCCGTGATCGAACAGAACGTGCATCCGCCAAAGCAGCCGCGCATGATGTTGACCGACGTGCGGATCATCTCCCATGCGGGAATCTTGGTCGCGCCGTCATGGCTGCCGTTCTCGTCGGCATAGCTCGGATGCGGAGAGCGGGCGTAAGGCAGGCCGAAGACCCAGTCCATTTCCGCGGTGGTCAGCGGGATGGGCGGCGGAGTCAGCCACACGTCGCGCGCCGTGACGCCTTCGCCGTGCGCCTGAACCAGCGCCCTGGCGTTGCCGGGGTTGGTTTCAAGGTGCAGCACGCGATTGGCATGAGCGTATAGGACCGGGTCGCTCTTGACCTGCTCGTAGCTTGGCAGCCGCAGCACGGTGCGCTCGCGCGGAGGCAATTTGTTCCTGCCCTTGCCCCGCATCGACGGTGAAGGCATGAACAGGATGGGCTGCTCGCCCGGCGAAACCGCCGTCTGTGCGGCATCGTCATTCTTTGAACAGGACTGGCCCTGGGCCTCGGCCTGCTCGCTCGTTGTCATGTAGGGATTGATGTGGGCTTCGACGGCGCCGGGTTCGTCCACCTCGGTGGAGTCGATCTCAAACCAGCCCTCCTCCGACTCCCGGCGGAAGAATGCCGTGCCGCGCACGTCGGTGATCTTCTCGATGGGTTCGCGCGCGGCGATGCGGTGCGCCACTTCGACCAGCGCGCGCTCGGCGTTCCCGTACAGCAGCAGGTCGCACTTGCTGTCCACCACGATGGAGCGGCGGACCTTGTCACTCCAGTAATCGTAGTGCGCAATGCGCCGCAGGCTGCCCTCGATGCCGCCCAGAACGATGGGCACGTCCTTGTATGCTTCGCGGCAACGCTGGCTGTAAACGATGGCGGCGCGGTCCGGCCGCTTGCCGCCCACGTCCCCCGGCGTATAGGCATCGTCGCTGCGGATCTTCCGGTCAGCCGTGTAGCGGTTGATCATCGAATCCATGTTGCCCGCCGTCACGCCCCAGAACAGATTCGGCCTGCCCAGCGCCTTGAAGGGCTCGGCGCTTTGCCAGTCCGGCTGCGAGATGATGCCCACGCGAAAGCCCTGCGCCTCCAGGACACGCCCGATCACTGCCATGCCGAAGCTCGGGTGGTCGATGTAGGCATCTCCCGTCACCAGAACGATGTCGCAGGAGTCCCAGCCGAGCTGATCCATCTCCGCACGGGACATCGGCAGAAACGGGGCCGGGCCAAAGCGCTTGGCCCAGTAGGGCCGATAGCTCGTCAGCGGCTTGGCGGCGCGGTGAAAGAAGGAGACATCGATGGGAGCGTTCATGTGCGGGGTCCGGGCAAGGCCGGGCATTGTAGGCTGTCCACGCCGATGGCGCTGGCCGCTGGGGATGTGTCCTTCCCGCCAGTAGGCCCTCACCGGCGCGAAAAAGGCGAAGCGGGCGCATGGCCCGCTTATTGGATGTATCCGGTTTCTTTGGCGCCTCCAGGGCGTTCAGGCCCGTGGAGCAGCGCGGTTCACCACTCGCCCATGGAGCGCACGACCTGATCGAGATCCGCTGGCGGCTCGATGTAGGCCGAGCGCAGCAACTGGCCATTGCGCAGGCGCACCGGCTCGGGCAGCGGCTGCGACATCACCACGGGCTGAAAGTCGCTTGCCAGCCACAATCCGACCGCATCACGGGATACGACGTAGTCTGTGGGAACGGTGATGTAGCTGGCTGGCATGGCAACTCCTCTCAGATTGCGGGTGAACGGCTGAAAAACTCCTTGATGGGCAAACCTGCTTTGCGCAACGTGCCTGAGCCGTCGGTAATTGGCACTGACAAGCAAGGTTCCTTCCAAAGCCAACGCGCCAGACCTCGATATGGCTGACAGCAAGTGACGGTTTTTGCGCGCCAAAAAGTAAGACGGCGTAACCGAGAGGTTACGCCGTCCTTGAAACCTTGGCGTCGCGGGTTGCACGGCCTCGGGTCCATCGACCCGCCGTGCCATCGGGGAACCCGCCTGAACCCCACGCCGGGCTTATTTCGCCAGCGTCAGCGCGCCCTTCATCAGGCCGGAGTGGCCGGGGAACGAGCAGAAGAATGTGTAGTCTTCGCCCGCCTTGAGCTTGCTCACCGCAAACGTGACGGAATCGCTCTCGCCGCCGCCGATCAGCTTGGTATGGGCGATCACGCGCGTATCGCCCGGCTTCAGGTAATTCTTGTCGGCGCCCGCGGCAATGCCGTCGGTGCCAACGCCTTGCATGTCAGCCGTCTTGGACAGCACCCAATTGTGGCCCATGGCGCTCTTGGGCATCTTGCCCACGTGCTTCAGCTTGACCGTGAAGTCCTTGCAACTGGCCGGCACGCTGATGGCCTTGGTGTTGAACTGCATCGCATCGTTGCTCTCGACTTCCACGCTGCAGTTGGCTGCGAACGCGGGAGCTGTCGCGGCTGCGCAAACGCATGCCACAGAGAAAAATTTCAGGAATTGCTTTTTCATAAATTGCTCACTCATTTGTCAAAAACGGGTTAATGCTAGGCCTTAGTTTGCAGCATGTATTTGACTCCAATCAAGAGTTTCTGCATCGCACAAAATGGATTTGAAGCAGGTCATCGCCACATCGGCTCAGGTAAGCTCAAAGACAACATGCCTCACACCCTGAAATCCGCGGTACACAGCGAACTCATCATCAAGAAAAGCCGTTTCATTGGCTGTGTACAGCCCATGACGGACCGCGCCAGCGCCCAGGCCGTGGTCGATGTGTTGCGCGCGGAGCATCCTGGCGCGGCCCATGTCTGTTGGGCATTGCTCGCCGGAGGGCAGTCGGCGGCGGTGGATGACGGCGAACCCAGCGGCACGGCGGGGCGACCCATGCTGGATGTGCTGCGCCATCAGGACCTGGAAGGCGTGCTCGCCACCGTCGTGCGCTATTTCGGCGGTGTGAAGCTGGGCGCGGGCGGCCTGGTGCGCGCCTACACCGACAGCGTCGCCCAGGCCCTTCTTCATGCGCAGAAGGTCGAGCGCCGCGTGATGGTCGAACTGGAATGCACCCTTCCCTATGCGCAGGAAGGCCTGCTGCGCCGCGAGGTCGAAAGCGTGGGCGCCCAACTGGTGGACGTCGCCCACGGCAGCCAGGTGATCGCACGGGTGCAGATGCCGCAGCCCGAAGCGCCAGCGTTCATCACACGCCTGAACGACCTGACGCAAGGCCGCATCGGCTGGCTCAACGGCGGCGCGCCGCCCATGCGCTGAACACCGCACGGCGGGGCCGCAGCCTACACGTCGGGCGCGGCGCTTCGCCGATACTGGGCGGCATGGGCCTGCTCTGCAGCGCCCATGCCACACATCGCCCGGGAGCACATGAACGAGATCATCGACACCATCATCATCGGAGCGGGTTCCGCCGGTCTCGCTGCGCTCAGGGAAGTGCGCAAGCGCACCGACAGCTATCTGATCGTCAATGACGGCCCCTGGGGCACGACCTGCGCGCGAGTGGGCTGCATGCCTTCCAAGCTGCTGATCGAAGCAGCCCATGCCTACCGCCGCAGCCAGTCCTTCGACGGCTTCGGCATCCGGGGGGCGCAGGGCCTGGAGGTCGATCTGCCGGCCGTATTGCAGCGCGTGCGCAGGCTGCGCGACGAATTCGTGCGCGGCACCGTCGAAGGCGGCGATGCCGGGGAACGTCAGGTCAGCGGCAAGGCCAGGCTGCTCGGGCCCCATCGCATCAGCGTGAACGGGCAGGAGCACGAAGCGCGCCGCATCATCATCGCAACGGGTACCCGCCCCCGCGTCGAGCACCAATGGAAGGCGTTCGGCTCCCGCGTGCTGACCACCGACACGCTGTTCGAGCAGCCGACGCTCGGAAAACGCATCGCCGTGCTCGGCCTCGGGCCGGTGGGCCTGGAGATGGCGCAGGCCCTGGCGCATCTGGGCATCGAGGTGACGGCCTTCGTCACGCGCAAGGCCGCCGCGGGGCTCAGCGATCCGAACGTGCTGGCCACGCTGTGGGATCTGCTCGAAAAGGATTTCGACATCCACGTCGGCGACAAGGCCCGGCTTGCCGCGCATGACGGCGGCATCGAGGTCATCAGCGGCGAGCGCCGCCTGGTCGTCGACCAGGTGCTGGCAGCCACGGGGCGCGTGCCCAATGTGGAGGGGCTGGGCCTCGAAACGCTCGGCGTCAAGCTCGACGAGCGCGGCCTGCCGCCCGTAGACCCCGGAACGCGCCAGATCGCGGATTTGCCGGTTTTCATGGCGGGAGACGTCGACCCTTCGCGCGCCCTGCTGCATGAGGCCGTCGATGAAGGCCATATCGCGGGGCTGAACACGGTGGCCATCCCGCCCGAGTCCTTTTGCCGCCGCACACCTTTGGCGATCACGTTCTGCCATCCCAACGCGGCGGTCGTGGGCCAATCCTTCAGGGAGCTGGCCGACAGGGACATCGTGATCGGACACATCGACTTCGCCCATCAGGGCCGCGCCCGCGTGGCGCAACAGGATGCGGGCCTGCTGCGCGTCTATGCGGATCGCGCCGGCGGCCGCCTGCTGGGCGCGGAAATGTGCGCCCCCGCCGGAGAACACCTCGCGCACCTGCTCGCGCTGGCGATCAGCGACGGGATGACGGTGCAGCAGATGTTGAAAATGCCGGTCTACCACCCCGTGCTGGAGGAAGGCCTGCGCACTGCCCTGCGACGGGCCGCGAGCCAGCTGGGCCACAAATCCATCTCCGACCTGGACCGTTGCGATCTCGACTTCCAGAATACCCTCGAGTGATCTCGGCAGCGAGATAAAAGATGCCTTTCATACTCTTTTTGCAATAAAAGAGTATATTAAGCATCATGACTGATGCACTGATAGCCACTCTCGCCGCAGCACGCAAGGCGCAGCAGATGACCCAGGCCGAACTGGCCGAGCGCGCCGGGCTCTCCCGCATGGCCGTGCAGCGCACCGAGACCGGCGACGTCGATCCGCGCTATTCGACGCTGGCCGAAATGTCCCGCGTGCTGGGCATGCGGATGATCGCCGTACCAGCCGACCTGGTGCCCGCGCTCCACGCCTTCGTGCAATCCGGGGGCAAATTCCTCGGCCAGCCCGCCGGCGCGGACGCTCCGCCGTCCATTGTCGACGATCTCGCAGGCAACACCGCGCGCTGAACGGCGCGAACACCCGCTTTCCCGGCCACCCGCCCGCCATGTCCACCTCCATCCGCTATCTGCGCCTGTACATGCACCAGCCCGCCGCGCTTGGCGGCGGACGGCGGGCGATCGGCTATCTCTCCCAATATGGCGACATCCTGCGTGTCTCGTTCGAGCAAGGCTACATCGCCGATCCGCGCCGCCCTACCCTGTCGTTGAGCTACCAGGGCGCGAGCGAGCAGGACACGCAGGACATTCTCTCGTCCGCGCGCGATGCGCGCCTGGTGCGCACCGACGGCCGCTGGCCGGTGTACTTCCAGAACCTGCTCCCGGAGGGCCACAACCGGGAGCGACTGGCGCACGAGCGCGGCTGTTCGCCAGATGACGAGTTCGAGCTGCTGGCCGCAGCAGGCCATGACCTGATGGGCGCGCTCGAGGTCGAGCCCCTGCCGCCGCAGGAGGACATTCCCGAGGTGGTGCGCCATTGGCACACCACGCAGGGGCTCGACGTGCTCGAGCCCGGCTTTGTCGAATATCCCGTGGCCGATGCGGCCTCCCTGCCCGGCATCGTCACCAAATTCAGCGCCGTGCAGGACGGCAGGCGCTACACCGTCCATCGGCGCGGCGCAGCGGGCAGCGTGATCCTCAAGCTGCCGACCACGCAGCACCCCGATCTGGTGGCCAACGAACATGGCTGCTATCGGCTATGCCAGGCTCTGGGACTGCAGACGGCCGACGCGCGGATCATCCCGCGCGCGCAGGCGGAGCTGCCCGAGCATGTTCCGTTCGACGACATCCTCGCCGTGCAGCGCTTCGATCACCTGCCCGACGGCACGCGCGTGCATATGGAAGAGTTCAACCAGGCGCTCGGCTACGCGCCACGCCACAAATATGGCAAGGGCCTGCGGCACGACTGGCCGACGATGCTGCGCGTGCTCGACCGCCTGAGCCCGCAGCCGGTACGGGACACGCGCGAGTTCCTGGCGCGTACCGTGGCCGCCATCCTGATGGGCAATACGGACGCGCATCTCAAGAACTGGGCGCTGATCTACCCCGACGGCCGCCAGCCCCGGCTGGCGCCGGTGTATGACTGCGTTTGCGTCGCCGCGTACTTCGAAGGCTCCGCGCCGCAGCAATACACGGTGAACAAAGCCATCGATCACACCATGCGGCGGCTGAGCTGGGATGACCTGCAATCGCTCATCCAATCCGCGGGGCTGCTGCGCGCGCCGCGCCACATCACGCTCCTCAAGGAGTTGACCGCCCAGGCCAGGGCCGAATGGCCGGCGCTCTTGCAGGACACTCCGGCCAGCATGCGCGCAACAGTGCTTGAGCGCCTGGGCGGCGCCGTCGCGCTCGCAGCCTGAGCGGTGCAAGGCGCGGCCCGCTCCAGACCGGGACGCCAAAGACACGCGCCCTTCACTCGGCACGCTTCATTCATCGTTAAACTTGACAAGCATCATGACTCACCACCAAGGAGATGGAATTGGCCATGCACATCTGGGACTACGCACCGGACGCGCTTGAAGTCAGCGTGAGCGATCTGCTCATCGCCACCGCCGACTACAGTGACCAACTGATCGACGACAACGTGCGCAATGTGCTTCAGGATTTGCGCAAGCATCTGGACATGGACGTCATCTTCTTCTCGGAGATCCGCGACGGCAAACGCATGTTCAGGCACGTGGACACCAAAGCCGGCTGCGAAGTCATCGCCACCGGCGGCGGCTCGCCCCTTGAGGCTTCGTTCTGCCAATGCGTGCTCGACGGCCGGCTGCCCCGACTGGTCCATGATGCCGCCCGCCACACCCAAAGCGCGGGACTGCCGCCCACGCCTTTTCCGGTGGGCGCGCACCTGAGCACGCCCATCGTCCTGGCCGACGGAAGCATCTACGGCACGCTGTGCTGCTTCAGCATGGCGGCCGATCCCCGCCTGGCGGAAAAAGACCTGCAAAAGCTCGAATGCGTGGCGCGCGTGGCGGCCAGGCGCATCGACACGCGCCGCACGGCGGAACGCGAGGCCGCCATCGCCGACTGGAAACTCCAGCCCCTGGCCGGCGAAGAAAAGGCCGGCTGGAGCGGCAAGCTCCGCCGCGAATGACGCTACGGCCCTTTCTTGCGGCCATGCGGGTGCGGCCCGCGCCGCGGCTCAATGCCCGGCCGTTTTGGAAAACAGCTGGATCACGACCACCCCCAGCACGATGAGCGCCATGCCCGCCATCGCGGCCAGATCCAGCTTCTGGCCCTGCAACAGCCACGCCACCAGCGAAATCAGCACGATTCCCACGCCCGACCAGATCGCGTACACCACGCCCGTGGGAATGGATTTCATCACCTGCGACAGCAGATAGAACGAAACGCAATACCCCAGGATCGAGAGGACACTGGGAGCAAGGCGCTCAAAACCGTTGGAGGACTTGAGCGCCGTCGTGGCAAGGACTTCCGCCACGATCGCCGCGCCCAGCATGAGAAAAGCGTACATACAGAAAAGTATCCAATGAATCGCGGGCCTTGCCGCAACCAGCAACCGGCAACCGTGAACGGGCTCAAGCGATCAGGACTGCACGCACTTCAGGCACTGCTCCCCCAGGCCGGCAGCGCCAAGGCGCATCTCGTCGCCCGCGCGCAGGAACCTGGGCTGCGGCTTCTGCCCCAGCCCCACGCCCGCAGGGGTTCCCGTGAGCACCAGATCGCCAGGCTCCAGCGTCATGAAGCCGCTGATGTAGGAGAGCACGGTCGGCACGTCGAAGATGAAATCCCGCGTGTTGCCATCCTGCATGCGCTGCCCGTTCACGTCCAGCCACAGGTCCAGCGCGTGCGGATCGCCCACCTCGTCAGCGGTCACCAGCCAGGGACCGACGGGTGCGAAGCTGTCGTAGCTCTTGCCCTTGTCCCACTGGCCGCCGCGCTCGGTCTGGTACGCGCGCTCGGATACATCGTTGGCGAGCACATAGCCCGCGACATGCCCGAGCGCGTCCTCCTTCTTCACATGCTTGAGGCGCGTGCCGATCACGATGCCCAGCTCCACTTCCCAATCGACCTTTTGCGCGCCAGGAGGAATCTGCACATCGTCATACGGGCCGCTGAGCGCGGTGACGGCCTTCATGAACAGGACCGGCTCCGCCGGCACGGCCATGCCCGCTTCCTGCGCGTGATCGCGATAGTTCAACCCCACGCAGACGATCTTGCCGACCCCGCCCAGGGGGCAGCCCAGCCGCACGCCGGCATCCGCCAGCGGCAAGCGCTCGACGTCGATGGTGGCCAGCGCGGCCAGGGTGCGAGGCGACATCTGCGCCGGCCCCATCTCCGCGAGCAGCATGGAGAGGTCGCGCACGCGGCCCTGCGCATCCAGGACACCGGGACGCTCCGCGCCGGGCGCGCCGTATCTGACGAGTTTCATGGAGGAATTCCTTGAGCGGTGATGTGTTGCGCCGGTACGCCGCGCGTCCCGGCCGATTGCCAATGGTAAAGAGTATTGCGCATGCCCCGGGCCTGCTGCGAAACGCCCCCGCCATCGACCATCTCGGAGCCTGATGGCCGCATCGTGTTCAGCGATGGCCGCGCGGTATGCGCGCGCCCGCGCAGCCCTTACCATCGGAGCACTCGACCCCGACACGATGACATCCACTGCCCAGCAACCCAGCCCGCCCCCGGCGGCCCCCAGACACCCCGCCAATCTGCGGGAGCTTTTCTGGGCATTCACCTTCCTGGCGCTGCAGGGTTTCGGCGGGGTGCTTGCCGTCGTGCAGCGCGAACTCGTGGACCGCCGCCGCTGGATCACCAACGAGGAGTTCATCGAGGATTGGGCTGTGGCCCAGATTCTTCCCGGCCCCAACGTGGTCAATCTCTCGATGATGATCGGCGACCGCTACTTCGGCCTGCGCGGCGCGGTCACCGCCGTGGTCGGCATGCTGTGCATCCCGATGCTCCTGGTGATCCTGCTGGCGATCGCCTATGCCCACTATGCCGACATCCCCCAGGTCTCGGGCGCGCTGCGCGGCATGGGCGCCGTGGCGGCGGGCCTGGTGATCGGCGCGGGTTTTCGCCTGGCGGTGGCTTTTCGCAAGCACACGCTTGGGCGCGTGACCTGCTGGAGCTTTGCCGCCATCACGTTCGCCGCCATGGCCATGTGGCGGCTGCCGCTGAGCTGGGTGCTGTTCACGGTGGGCGGCGCGGCCTGCGTGCTCGCGTGGTTCAAGCTCGGGCACGACGCCATCGGCGCATTGCGCGGCACGCAGCAGTAGGACGAGGCGGCGCATGGGTCATCACATTGTTCTGCAGGCCGGCGACTGGGCCAACCTGTTCGTCTACTACCTGACGCTGTCCCTGCTGTCCGTGGGCGGAGCCATTGCCACGGCGCCGGACATGCACCGCTATCTCATCGACAAGCACGGCCTGCTCACCGACCTGCAGTTCAACAACTCGATCGCGATCGCGCAATCGGCGCCCGGCCCCAACGTTCTGTTCGTCGCGCTGCTCGGCTGGAATATCGGCATGAACGCCGCGCCGGCAGGCAGCCATCTGGGCTGGCTGCTGGGCAGCCTGGGCGTGGCGATCTGCATGGTCGGCATTCTCCTGCCCAGTTGCACGCTCACCTTCGTCGCCACGCGCTGGGCGCAGCAACACAGGGAACGCCGCGCCGTGCGCGCATTCAAGCAAGGCATGGCGCCGCTGGTGGTCGGCCTGCTGTGCTCCACCGGCTGGGTGCTGGCCAGCGCCCAGGGCGGGCCGCTGTCGACGTGGCCGCTGTGGTGCGTGACCGCGGTGACGGCCGTGTTGGTCTGGCGAACCCGCGTGCATCTGCTGTGGCTGCTGATCGCGGGTGCTGCGCTGGGCGCATCTGGCATGCTGTGAAGCCCGCGCTGCCAGGTGGCCAGGTGCGGCCAAGCGGTTAGGCGGCCAGCCGTGTGTCGCCGGTTCCCAGGATCCAGGGCAAGGCAACGGATGCCGGACAGCGCACGATCAGATCGGCCGTGTCGTCGAGCTCGCTCGGCCCGGTGTTCACGATGACGACCTTCGCCCCCACGCGCGAGGCCAGCCGCGCCAGGCCCGCCGCCGGATAGACCGCGCCCGCCGTTCCCACCACCAGCATCACGTCGCAATGTTCGGCGGCCCGCTGCGCGCGGCCCAGGGGGCGCAACGGCAGGGCTTCGCCGAACCAGACGACGGCGGGGCGGACCAGGTTGCCGCATTGTCCGCAGCGGGGCGGGCTCCCTGGCATTGCCGCATCGAGATCGCAGCAGTCGCGGGGCGTATCCAGCCAGGCCTGCGCATGCAGATCGCCATGCAGGCACAGCACGTCCGAGCTGCCCGCACGCTGGTGCAGGCCATCCACGTTCTGCGTGACCAGCGTGAAACCGCCCTTGTGGATTTTCTCGAACGCCGCCAGCGCCACATGCCCGGCGTTGGGCCACACCTTGGCGACCAGTTCACGGCGGTATTCGTACCAGCGCCAGACCCTCGCCGAGTTGGCCTTGTAGCCGGGCCGGGAGGCCATGTCCTCGGGCCGGTATTGCGCCCAGAAACCGGTTTGCGCATCCCGGAAAGTCGGCACGCCGGATTCGGCGCTGATGCCCGCCCCCGTCAATACCATGATGTTTTCGGCCGCCGCCACCCACCGGGCGGCGGCGGCCATGGACTCTTCTTGTCCGGCCTGCCCTGTTTGCTCTTCGTTGCTCATCGTGTTTTCCATTGCGCCCCAACGGGCCTCTCAGCCGCGCTGGCGCACGGCTTCGTATAGACAGACGCCGCTGGCTACCGACACGTTCAGGCTCTCGACCGCGCCCTTCATCGGAATCTTCACCAACTGATCGCAGGTCTTGCGCGTCAGCTGTCGCATGCCATCGCCCTCGGCGCCCAGAACCAATGCCACGGGGCCCTTCAAGTCCACGTCGTAGATCGACTGCTGCGCATCGCCGCTGGTGCCGATGCACCAGATATTGCGCTCCTTGAGCTCGTTGAGGGTGCGCGCCAGGTTGGTCACCATGAAATACGGCACGGTTTCCGCCGCGCCGCTGGCCACCTTGGCGACCGTGGCGTTGATGCCCGCCGCATTGTCCTTGGGCGCGATCACCGCGTGCACGCCCGCGCCATCCGCAACGCGCAGGCACGCCCCCAGATTGTGCGGATCGGTCACGCCATCGAGCACGAGCAGCAGCGGCGCGGCGACCCCATCGGCCTCGAGCTGATCGAGCAGATCATCGAGCGACTTCACCATGGCGATTTCCTGCACCCGCGCGGCCACGCCCTGGTGTCCGTGGCTGCCCGCGAGCTTGGCGATGCGCAGCGCATCGGCCTCGATCAGGCGCACCCCGGCTTCCCTGGCGCGTTCGACGAACTGGCGCATGCGGGCGTCGCGGCGCGTGGCCTCGTAGTAAACCTCGATGATCGATTGCGGCGCGGTCTTCATGCGCACGCCCACGGCATGAAAGCCGAACAGGACTTTGGGGGAAGATGACATCCCGCCATTATCCCGCGCGGCGCTTGCCCCGCTGGCGCGCCAAGGAAATCGCCACGGCCCCGCCTATGGCGCGGCGACGCACCGCAGTCAGCCCGCGTCCACGACGCGCCCGGCCTCGATGACGATGCGCCGGCCGCAGCGCGCGGCGATCGAGCGGTCATGCGTGACCATCACCAGCGTCGTGCCTTGCTCGCGGTTCAGCTCGAACATGAGCTGCATGATGGTCTCGCCGGTCGCGAAATCCAGGCTCCCGGTGGGTTCGTCGGCCAGCAGCACGGCGGGCTGCACCACGAAGGCGCGGGCCAGCGCCACGCGCTGCTGCTCGCCGCCCGAGAGCACCTTGGGATAGTGGCCCAGCCGCTCGCCCAGCCCCACGCGGACAAGCATCTCCCGCGCCCGGACCCGTGCGTTGCGATCACCGCTCAACTCCAGCGGCAGCATGACGTTCTCGAGCGCCGTGAGGTTGCCCATCAGCTGAAAGCTCTGGAAGACGAAGCCCATTTCCTGGCCGCGCAGCGCGGCGCGCTCATCCTCGCCCAGCGCGAACAGATCCTGGCCTCCAAGCCGCACCGTGCCGCGCGTGGGCGTATCCAGCCCCGCGATGATGGAAAGCAGCGTGCTCTTGCCCGAGCCGGACGCGCCCACGATGGCGGCGCTCTCCCCTGGCATCAGGCGGAAATCGATATCGCGCAGAATATCCAGCGTGCCCGTCGAGTCCGAGACCGACTTGTGCACATGCTCGACGACGATGATCGGCTCTTCATTGGCGGCGCGGCTGCTGGCGGAACTGGAATCGGGCATGGACAATCTCAGTGAAATGGCTGAAAGGGAAACAGGTTAAACGATGAAGCGTAGAGACTGTATCGTGAGCGCCATGCTTGCGTGCGCCACAGGGGCCTGGGCAGCGCCCGCGAATTCCGCCTCGGCGGCAAAGCCCGCAACCATTCTGGTGGTGGGCGATTCGATCAGCGCGGAGTACGGGCTCGCGCGCGGCACCGGCTGGGTCGCGCTGCTGGAAAAGCGGATCGCCGCGGAAGGGATCGACGCCAGGGTGGTCAACGCCAGCGTGAGCGGCGACACCACATCCGGCGGCCGGGCACGCCTGCCCGCCCTCTTGAAGGCGCATCGGCCCACGCACGTGATCCTCGAGCTGGGCGCCAATGACGCGCTGCGCGGCCTGCCCCTGCGCAACACCGAGGACAATCTCTCCTGGATGGCCGAGCAGGCCCAAAAAGCCGGAGCCCGGGTGATACTCGCCGGCATGCAGCTTCCGCCCAATTACGGAGCGAAATACGGCGAGCAGTTCGCCGCCGTGTTTCCCACGGTGGCCAGGCAGCGCGGCGCTGCCCTGGTGCCGTTTTTGCTCAAGGGGGTGGCCGACGATCCCGACCCGACCCGGCTATTCCAGTCCGACCGCATCCACCCCAGCGCCCAGGCCCAGCCCCTGCTGCTGGCCAACGTATGGCCGGTGCTCAGGCCGCTGATCAAATAGACACAACAGATCGAACAGGCGCCCGCCAGCGCAGGCATCAGGCGCCGAAAGCGAGTTGCAAGGCCTGCGCCAGATCGCCGCGCAGGTCGCGCACGGCCTCCAGTCCCACCGAAAAGCGCACCACGGTTCCCTGTTTCAAGGCCGCCGATGGCAGGCTGCGCATGCTGGGCAGCTCATAGGGAACGACGAGGCTGACCGGGCCGCCCCAGCTGTAGCCGATCCGGAACAGCTTCAGGCTGTCGCAGAACCTGTCGACCTGCGCCTGCGAATATTTCGGGTCGATCACCACGCTGAACAGGCCCGCCGCGACGCCGTCGGGCTGGCCTTCGGCGCAGCACAGGCTCTTCCAGGATGCATGGCCCGGCGAGCCCTCCAGCGCCGGATGCAGCACCTGCACGACGGCCGGTTGATCGCCCATGAAGCGCGCCAGCTCGCGCGCCGCCCCATCGTGCGCGTGATAGCGCAGCGCCAGGCTGGGCAGGGAACGCAGCACGGCCTCGACGTCGTTCATGCCGACGCCGAAGCCGATGCGCATGTGCGTGAGCTTGAGCTTCATGTGCAGCGACTCGTCGCGCGTGGTGATGCTTCCCATCAGCACGTCGCCGCCGCCGCTGGGGTACTTGGTGAGCGCATGCACGGACACGTCCACGCCCAGGCTGCCGCCGTCGCGCAGCAAGTCGAACGGCGAGAACGCCAGGCCGCAACCCCAGGTGTTGTCCAGCACGCAGGTGATGCGGCGGTCGCGGCAAATGCGCACCAGGCGCGCGAGGTCCGGAAACTCCATCGTCACCGACCCCGGCGCCTCCAGCCAGATCAGCCGCGTGGCATCCGTGATCCGGGCTTCGAGATCGGCGGGCTCCAGCGGATCGTAATAGCCATGGCGGATGCCGTAATGCCTGAGCTCCGCCTCGGCAAGCGCCTTGTTGGGACCGTATGCGTTGTCGGGGATGAGCACCTCATCGCCCTGCCTGAGCAGCGACAGCGACACGGTCGCGATCGCCGCCAGTCCGCTGGGCACCAGCAGGCATTGCACGCCGCCCTCCAGGGACGCGATGCGCTCCTCCAGCAGATAGCTGGTCGGCGTGCCGTGCAGGCCATAGGTGTAGGCCGACTTGTCCTTCCAGTCGAAATCGCGCATGGCGGCAACATCCGGGAAGAACACGGTCGATGCCTTGCAGACCGGCGGCTGCGGCGCCGCGAAGCCGCCCGGCGCCTCGTAGCCGTGGTGGATCAGTTCGGTGACGATGTCATGGGGGAGGGACGATTGGGTCATCCCCCGATGTTAGCGCCGAGCCGGGCGGCGCATTCCCCAAGGCACCCAAAGCCGTCAGCCGTTGGCCGGCTTCAGCTCGTTGACGACGCTTTTCACGCCCTCGATCGCCTGGGTGAGCTGCTGCGCATGCGCGGCATCCCCGGCGGTCTTGACCGGGCCGGATAACGTCACCACGCCGTCCTTGGTCGTCACGCTGATCAGCACGGCGCTCAGATCGGGATCGGCCGCAAAAGCCGCCTTCACCCTGGTCGTCACCGTGGTGTCGTCAAGCACCGCCGCAGCGTTGCTGGCCGCGCTGTGAGCAGCTTCGCTGGCGTCCTGCGCGGCGCTCTCCATCTTTTGCCGGGCCTCGTCGGCGGCGCCTTCCATTTTCAGC
>NZ_JBEBOW010000042.1:0-25403 GCF_040396215.1 Diaphorobacter ruginosibacter
TCGCTGCCTGAAATGTGCAGGTTCTTGCGAGGCCATACACGGAGCAGTCGCCTGTGCCTCTTCTTTCGCTGCTATCTATGCCACTGATGAATGGGCGGATGAAAAGGCGTAAAAAAGCGTGAAGCGACTTTGCGCTTCACGCCTAGAATGGGGTTGGACTTGATCAGGCCGTTCGCGGTGTGTGCCGGATCGGGGTTGGTGCGGTTTCGTAGCCCGTGAAATTGAATGCCATGGCAGGGCGTTCGCCGCATAGCAGTTCCGCCATGGCTTTGCCGGAGCCTGCTCCGTGCGTCCAGCCCAGCGTGCCGTGACCGGCATTGATCCACAGGCCCTTGAGCCGTGTGCGCCCGATCAGGGGAATGTTGGTGGGGGTTGCGGGGCGCAGGCCGGTCCAGTATTGCGGGTCGCCACCCTCCTCTGGAGTCCGTGTATCGCACACGCCTGGGAGAATCGTCTCGATGCGGCGTGAAAGCATGTGGCAGCGGGCGCGTGCGACGGGGGTGTCGAGATCGTGGTCGAAACCACCGAGTTCGATGGTGCCGGCGACGCGCAGCTTGTTGCCGAGGCGGCTGATGGCGACTTTCTTGCCATCGTCGATGGTCGAGACGCATGGCGCCTCATCCGGCTTGAGGATGTTGAAGGTCGCGCTATAGCCCTTGCCTGGGTAGATGGGAACGTGGATGCCCACGCTCCGCAGCATGGGTGCTGTGAAGCTGCCGCAGGCAACCACGATGGCATCCCCTTTCAGTTCGAAAGCGCTTGGACCGCTCTCCGAGGCAGTGCGTGCGCGCACGGCAACCGAAGTGACGGCATCTCCCACCTTGTTCAATCGCAGGATGTCGTGGTTGTACAGGAATTGGGCTCCGCGCTTTTCGCACAGAGTCGCCAGCTTCTGCGTGAATACGCGGGCGTCGCCGCTTTCGTCCGTATTGGTGAATGTGCCTCCGGTGATGTGATCGCCGTAGGCCTTGAATGCGGGCTCGATGGCAAACAGCTCTTCCCTGCTGACGATGCGGCGCTGTACGCCATGGCGGCGCATCACGTCCACTGCGTCTGCGGCGGCGTCGAACGACTTCTGGTCGGTGTAGAAGTGCGCAATGCCGCGTTCCAGGCGGTCGAACTCGAAGTTCGTCTTGCCGATCATGTCTTTCAGCGCCTGGTGGCTGTATGCGCCCAGGGCCACGATCTGCTGTACGTTGCGCTCGAAAGCCTTGTCGTTGCACTGGCCAAGAAATTTGAGCAGCCAACTCCACTGATGCGGATCCATTTGCGGGCGCAGCAGCAGCGGCGCTTCCTTGTCGAACAGCCACTTGATGGCCTTGAACGGCGCTTCGCGGTTGGCCCACGGCTCGCAGTAGCTGACAGAGATCTGCGCTCCGTTGGCAAAGCTGGTCTCCAGCGCCGCACCAGGCTGGCGATCGACCACAACGACTTCATGGCCGCGCTCCAGGAGGTGCCACGCTGTAGAGATGCCGATGATGCCGGCGCCGAGGACGATGGTTTTCATGAGGGCGGAGTGTGCGGCGGCTTGCCTGAATTGAAAAGGGAAATTAAAGTTATTCGGAAAACATCAGTTTTACTAATAATTGAACAGGATGAGCACCTACGATCCGGCCGCGCTGGAATGCTTGGCGGCAATTGTCGAGGAGGGCGGATTCGAACGGGCGGCGCAGCGCCTGAACGTGACGCAATCGGCGGTTTCGCAGCGGCTACGGGCGCTGGAGGCACAGGTTGGCTCTGTGCTGATCGTGCGCAGCAGGCCATTGCGGCCTACCAATGCCGGCCAATTGCTGCTGAAACATGCGAAACAGTTGCGTCTGTTGCGTGTGGATCTCGAGCGTGATTTGCAGGAGCTCGCACCTCGGGCTGCGGGCGGAGCGCGCGAGGAGGAGCGGATTTCCATTGCCATCAACGCGGACAGCATTGCCACCTGGGCGCTGGATGCGTTGGGGCCTCTGGCGCGCCGCAACCTGCCGCTCGAGATCATTACCGATGACCAGGACTTCACCCAGGAGTGGCTGCGGTCGGGGCAGGTGCTGGGCTGCGTCACCACGCTCAAGAAGCCGTTGCGCGGCTGCAAGGTGGTGCCGTTGGGCGCGATGGATTACGTGGCGGTCGCGGCCCCCGACTTTGCGCGCAGGCATCTTCCCGACGGGCTCACGGCGCACAACTTCCGTGAGGTGACTTTCATCTGCTTCAACCGCAAGGACGACATGCAGGCCGAGTTCGTGGCGCGGCGGTTCGGGCTCAAGCGGGTCACGCTTGCAAGCGTATTCGTCCCCAGTTCCGAGGGCCAGTTGCGTGCGGTCGCCGCGGGCTGGGGGTTGAGCGTGGTGCCGCGGCTCATGGCGCAGCCGCTGATTGCGCAGGGCTCGCTGGTTGATCTGGCGCCGGACTACAGTCTGCCTGTCCAGCTGTTCTGGCACTCCTGGAATCTGGAGTCCGAGGTATTGGATGCGCTGTCCACGGCGTTGACGCAGGCGGCGCGGAAGGCCCTGAGCGCCTGAACTTCGAGAGCCCCGGGCATTCCCGCGCGTTACCGCCGGTTCATCGGATCAACAGGACGGGCACGGAACACTGCGCCAGAACCTTGGTGCTGACCGAGCCCATCACCAGTTTGTTGAGCGCGCTGACGCCCTGGGTTCCCATGATGATCAGGTCGTACTTGCCGTCCTCGGCGATTTTGGCAATGGTTTCTCCGGCATGGCCGACCTTGCTGAGCGATTTCACGTTCATGCCATGCTTTTTCAGAAACTTCATGACAGGGCTGAGAATCTTTTCGCTTTCTTCTGCGTAGTACTGGTCCACGGTGGCCTTGCCAAGCGCCTTGCGCGCGCGTGGCGGGACTTCGGGGCAGACGGTGAGCGCGGTGTATTCCAGGGAATCTCCCATCGTGACGTCATGGGTGACGAGATAGGTCAGCATCTTCTTTGTGTATGCACTTCCATCCACTGCGAGCAAGACTTTCATCAACAATCTCCTTGTTTGAAGGTAAGGTCAGGTTACGGCTCGACAAAAATCCATAATTGATATTGATCAATATGACTGTCAGCTGATATCTCTCCATTTGCCTTGGCCGCAGCGATATGGAACGTCATACCTCGACGCAGAAATCGAGCTGAAACGTTTCCTGTTCACCCTTGACGGCGTATCCCAGCGGATTGGCCACCACCCGGCAGCTATGCGAACTGCCGTCGGCACGCAGGCCCGTCACAGTGTAGTTGCTTGGCGAGTGCAGATGACCATGTATCCACAGATCTGCATAGGGTAGTAAATCGTCCATCACGTTGCAGAACCCCGCTGTGCCGGGCACCAGGCCGTAGCGAGGATCGGCGCTTTTCAGGCTGGGCGCGAAGTGGGTGACGACGACGGTCGGCCCGTGCTCATACGGCGACTGCCTGAGCGCATCGTTCAGCCAGGCCTGGCATACGAGCGACTGCTCGCGCACCTGTGCCGCCAGGAACGCTTCGCCGTGGCGTGTTCCAAGCGTTTTGCGCAGATAGAAATTGGCGGCGCGAAAGGCCTTCTCGCGCTCCTGCAGATAGCGTGTGGGATTGCTCAGGGCGTTTTCTTGCGCCAATGCGTCGAAATCGCTCCACAGCGTGGTGCCGACAAAGCGCACACCGTCGAGGATCAGCGATTCGCGCTCCAGCCAGATCAGGCCGAGTTGCTCGCAGCTGCGCCTCAGGCGTGCATGGGCGTTGTCGAAATCCTGGTGATCGTATTCGTGATTGCCGGGCACATAGATCACCGGCGTGGGCCAGTGCGCGAACTGAGGCAGGGGCGAGAAGCGTTCCAGGCCGAAGTGCTCGCCCGTCAGGCGGGAGCCTGGTTGGTATGAGCCCACATCGCCCGCCAGCACCAGCACGTCGGCGCCGGGAGCCGGCTCGGGCTGGAACTGGGGATGCGTTTCCAGATGCAGGTCGGAGAGCAGTTGGATCTTCATGGGCCGGTAAATTTCTTGTCGGAGGACTGCGCGGGCTCTTTCTTCAGATGCGCCTGATTGTGCAGGAGCATGGCCTGCTGCGGAGTCGTCTGCGTCGCTGCCCGCGCGATCGCGTCGCGCAGCCAGCGGTGTGCCGGGTCATGCCGCCGGTGCGGATGCCACATCGCGTCCACGTGCACGGCGGGCAGCCGCATCGGGAGCGGGCGCCACAGCAGATCGCCCTCGAGGCTCGCCACTCCCACGAAGTGGCGCGGCAGCACGGTCAGCAGGTCGGAGCCGACGACCACGCGCCCGGCGGTGAAGAACTGGTTCACGGTCAGCACGATGCGCCGCTCGCGCCGCAGTGCGGACAGGGTCTCGTCGATGAAGCCGAATGGCTTGCCCGAGAAGCTCACCAGCAGGTGGCGCGCGTTGCAGAACACGTCGAGCGTGAGCGGCACATCGGCCAGCGGGTGGCCGCGGCGCATCACGCAGACATATTCGCCGTCATAAAGGCGCAGGCTTTCATACGTCATCACATTGTCCGCCTGGGCCTGAGCGGTGATCGCGGAGATCACCGCGGGAAAGTAGCCGACGGCGATGTCGGCGCTGGCATCGTCCAGCAGCCTGCGCGGATCGCGCGTGGTCAGCGGGATGATGCGCAGGGAAATCCCGGGAGCCTCGCGTTCCGTGATTTCGACGAGTGGCGGGATCAGCGTGGAGCTCGTCGCATCGGCCATCGCCAGCACGAAGGTGGAGCGGGCCGTCGCCGGGTCGAAGCTGTCGGGCGCAAGCGTTTCCTGCAACTGCGCGAGCGACTGGCGCACTACCGGCCAGATGGCCAGGGCGCGCGGCGTGGGCTCCACGCCATGCCCCTTGCGCACCAGCAGTTCGTCATGCAGCAATTCCCGCAGCCGGCGCAGCGCATTGCTCACGGCGGGCTGGGTGATCGACAGATTGGAGGCGGCGCGCGTCAGGTTGCGCTCTGCCATCACCTCGTCAAATACGCGCAGTAAATTCAAATCCAGGGACTGGAAATTGAGCGAGGGAGGAGAGGGGATGGCTGACATGACCAATCATCACCTGGATGAATGACTGAGATTCAAAATATAAATTTGAAAAGTATTAGGGAAAACCCTAAAATCAAGGCCTGCGAGAAAATTTGGCTTGCAGCACAAGGGTTTACATCATGACAAGCTTTGTACGTACAAACGCAATGGCGGACCAGGACGGTTCGAGGCGCGTGCAGCGCGCGGCAGATCCACTGGGCACCTCTTCTTCCACGGGCATGTTCGCATTTGTCGGCCACGCCGTAAAGGCCTGGTCCGAGGCGCGCCGCCGCGCCAGGGAAGAAGAGCATCACTACAACCGCGCCCTGCGCGAGGCTCGGATCATTGCCGACCTGAGCCGTGCAATGAACGGCCTGGCTGTGGAAAACATCCGCCGCTACGACTGATAGCCAGGCGATATTCCGACCGAGGCGCTCCTCGCCAAGGGCAAGGCGGGCGAGAGGTGGGAATCCGGCGATGCATAAGCACCTCATTGGAGGTGCTTTTTGTTTTTCCTCGCGCAATTCTGCGCAGGTGGGAGGATGCATTCCTCCTGCCCGAAAGAAAAAAGGAGTTCCGCATGCCTTGCGAAACTCCCGTGGAAGGTGGCGGCCGACGCGGTAATCCGTAGATTGCGCGCCAGCCGTGCGGCCGTCAGTGAGCCAGACGCTTTTCCAGCGCTGCCTTGATCTCCAGCATCTCCTTGGGTAGGCGGTGCGCCAGTTTCTCGAAGTGCTCGGTGTGCAGCTTCATTTCCTCGGCCCATGCGGCCTTGTCGATGCTGGTCACGCTCTCGAACTGTTCCGGCGTGAATTCGATGCCGGTCCAGTTGATCTCTGCATACGCCGGAGCGATGCCGAATGCGGTTTCCTGGCCTGCCGTCTTGTTGTCGAGACGGTCCAGCATCCACTTCAGGACGCGCATGTTCTCGCCATAGCCCGGCCAGACGAACTTGCCGTCGGCGTTCTTGCGGAACCAGTTGGTCGTGAAGATCTTGGGCAGGGCGGTCTGGCCGATCTTCTCGATCTTGGCGCCCATGTCCAGCCAGTGCTGGAAGTATTCGGCCATGTTGTAGCCGATGAAGGGCAGCATGGCGAACGGATCGCGGCGCACCACGCCTTGCGCGCCGAAGGCGGCGGCCGTGGTTTCGGAGCCCATGGTGGCGGCCATGTACACGCCTTCATTCCAGTTGCGTGCTTCGGTGACCAGCGGCACGGTGGTCGAGCGGCGGCCGCCGAAGATGATGGCGTCGATCTTCACGCCCTTGGGGTCGTCCCATGCCTCGTCGAGCGCCGGGTTGTTGGTCGCGGCCACGGTGAAGCGGGCATTCGGGTGGGCTGCCTTGGCGCCGGTTTCCTTGGCGATCTGGGGTGTCCAGTCCTTGCCTTGCCAGTCGATCAGGTGATCGGGCAGCTTGCCGTCGTGGTCCTTTTCCATGCCTTCCCACCACACGTCGCCATCATCGGTCAGCGCGACGTTGGTGAAGA
Source organism: Diaphorobacter ruginosibacter (assembly GCF_040396215.1). Lineage (GTDB taxonomy): Bacteria > Pseudomonadota > Gammaproteobacteria > Burkholderiales > Burkholderiaceae_C > Diaphorobacter_A > Diaphorobacter_A ruginosibacter_A. The sequence goes on from NZ_JBEBOW010000042.1 coordinate 6,462, forward strand.
TCACGTCCTTGTCCAGGCTGGCCATGCAGTTGGGGTTGGTGTGGTAGTTGGTGCCCGGAGCCACGCCGAAGTAGCCGGCCTCGGGGTTGATGGCGCGCAGCGAACCGTCGGGCTGGGGCTTGATCCAGGCGATGTCGTCGCCGATGGTGGTGACCCTCCAGCCATCGAAAGCCTTCGGGGGAACCAGCATCGAGAAGTTGGTCTTGCCGCAGGCGCTGGGGAAAGCGGCGGCGACGTGCGACTTCTTGCCTTCGGGATTGGTCACGCCAAGGATCAGCATGTGCTCGGCCAGCCAGCCTTGCTCGCGGCCCATGGTGGAGGCGATGCGCAGCGCCAGGCACTTCTTGCCCAGCAGCGCGTTGCCGCCGTAGCCGGAGCCATACGACCAGATTTCACGCGTTTCGGGATAGTGGACGATGTACTTGGTCTTGTTGCAGGGCCAGGACGTGGTGTCCTTCTCGCCGGCCTTCAGCGGCGCGCCGATGGAGTGCACGCAGGGCACGAAGTCGCCGTCCGCGCCGATCACGTCGTACACGGCCTTGCCCATGCGCGTCATGATCTTCATGTTCACGGCCACGTAGGCGCTGTCGGAGAGTTCCACGCCGATGTGGGCGATCGGCGAGCCCAGAGGCCCCATCGAGAACGGCACCACGTACATGGTGCGGCCCGCCATGCAGCCATCGAACAGCGGATTCAGCGTGGCGCGCATTTCGGCGGGAGCCATCCAGTTGTTGGTCGGGCCGGCGTCTTCCTTCTTGGCCGAGCAGATGAACGTGCGGTCTTCCACGCGCGCCACGTCGGAGGGATCGGACCAGGCCAGATAGCTGCCCGGGCGCTTGGCGGGGTTCAGCTTCTTGAATGTGCCGGCGTCCACCAGTTGCTGGCACAGCTGGTCGTACTCCTGCTGCGAGCCGTCGCACCAGTGGATTTTCGCGGGTTTGCACAGCGCGGCCATCTCGGCCACCCAGGCGATGAGCCTGGCGTTCTTGACATATGCGGGCGCCTGAATGTTCAGGCCTTGCATCGTGGGTGCGTTCATCTCAATCTTCCAATGTTGAAAAAGCGGTTTTTTCAAAGGAAGCGCGGGGCGCGCAGACCACGCAATACCGGGCGCGACATCAAGCAAGGCGCGTGTCCGAGAAGTCTGCTGAGCACTGCCTTTGAAAAAACGGCTTGTCGCTCCGTCGGCGGGCGCACAGGTGATGATCGGGCGTGGGCTATCGAACGCTCAAGACATCGATGCGCGAGTCGGCTGGGATGTCGATTTTATGAATCCGACCCAGGTTTGTCTTGTTTTTTGAGGGGAAAACTATGCAAACGATGCATGATGTTATGCAATAAGCGTTTACGCTACCCGTTTCTGTGGGAATCGGCAAAAAACAAAAAAGCCCTGCAATGCAGGGCTCGTGCGCAAGGCCGTGGCGGAGCTGATGTCAGGCCATATCAGGCCATGTGCACGGCGATGAACGCCAGCAGGAACATCATCAGCGCGCCCACCACCGGCAGCACCACCGGAATCACGGGCACCACGGTTTCCGTGACGTCCTGCGCGTGCGCCGCCTCGACGTCGGCGGCGTTGGGCGCGAGGTGATGATCGTGGGCCATGGGTGTCTCCTCGTTCAGTTCTATGACATGACGGTGGCGGATCGGGTGTTGGAAAACCGCCTTGATGATCCGCAAGTTTAAGCCAATAGCGCGATCCTGGGTGCCGCAGAGGGAAAGTCCGGATCCGGGCGTGCCCGGACACTTTCCCGTGTCGCCAGGAGCCGTCGGCAATCCACTACATCAGTTCGGCCTGCATTCCCTCGGCGCGCAGTTGCGTCAGCACCTGCTCCACATGTTCCCTGCCGCGCGTCTGCAGCACCAGTTCGATCTCGACGTTCTGCGCGGCCAGCAGGGTGAAGGCGCGCTGGTGATGCACTTCGTCGATGTTCGCGCCGGCCGCGGCAACCGTGGCGGTGATGCGGGCGAGCACGCCGGGAACGTCGCGGGCGCTGACCTTGATGCGGGCCAGCCGCCCCGAGCGCACCATGCCGCGCTCGATGATGGCGGCCAGCAGCATCGGGTCGATGTTGCCGCCGCTGAGCACCAGGCCGACCTTCTTGCCCTTGAAGCGCTCGGGATAACGCACCAGCGCCGCCAGCCCCGCGGCGCCCGCGCCCTCGACCAGGGTTTTCTCGATTTCGAGCAGCATCAGCACGGCTTGCTCTATATCGCCTTCCTGTACGAGAACCAGGTCGTCCACCAGCCGCGCGATGATCTCCCGGGTGATCTTTCCGGGCTGGCCCACGGCGATGCCCTCGGCGATGGTGGAGCTGCCCTGTTCGTGGTGCGTGCCCTTGATGGCGTTGACCATCGCCGGAAAGCGCGCGGTCTGCACGCCGATGATTTCCATCGACGGCTTGAGCGCCCTGGCCGCCGTGGCCATGCCCGCCAGCAGCCCGCCGCCGCCGATGGCGACCACCAGGCAATCCAGGTCGGGCTGCGCGGCCAGCATTTCCAGCGCGATCGTGCCCTGGCCGGCGGCGATCTGCTCGTCGTCGTAGGGATGCACGAAGGTCAACTGGCGCTCATCGGCCAGCAGGTAGGCATGGGCATGCGCCTCTTCCAGCGTGTCGCCGTGCAGCACGACCTTGGCGCCAAAGCCGCGCGTGCGCTCCACCTTCACGCCGGGCGTGAAGCGCGGCATGACGATGACGGCCTTCATGCCCAGGCGCTGCGCGTGATAGGCCACGCCCTGCGCATGGTTGCCCGCGCTCATGGCGACCACGCCGCGCCGGCGCTCGTGCGCCGAGAGCTGGCTCAGCTTGTTGCAGGCGCCGCGTTCCTTGAACGAGGCGGTGAACTGCAGGTTCTCGAATTTGAGGAACACCTGCGCGCCCACGATCTGCGAGAGCGTCTTGGACTCGACACAAGGCGTGTCGAGCACCTGGCCGGCCAGGCGCGCGGCGGCTGATTGAACATCTTGGAGCTGGAGCATGATGGGTGGCATTGTGGCGCAGCGCGGGGGGCGTTGCGGTGCCAAGGCAATGCGCCCGTCATTGATTCCCGCAGCAGCCGCGCTTCATGAAGCGGATGGCGGCAGCGCGCGCTCCAGCAAGGCGTCCACGTCCATGCCCCGGATGTCGATTGCGCCCGCCACGCCGCCTGGGCCGGTGGGGCTGGCCAGCCGCGAGGCGATGAACGCATCGGCCACGAAGGCGGGCGCATGGCGCTTGAGCAGGCAGGCCTGTGCGATGAGCACCAGCTGCTGAACCAGAACGCGTGCGAGCGCCTCCAGTTGATCGGGCGCCGTGGCGGACAGCGCGCGCAAGGCATGCAGCGCCCTGGCGATGCGCGGCTCGCCGCTCGCCGCATCGGCGAAGTCGGCCGCGAGCAGCTCCAGCGCGCCGCGCTCGCGCGAGAGCGCGCGCAGCACGTCCAGGCACATCACGTTGCCCGAGCCTTCCCAGATGGAGTTCACCGGCGCTTCGCGGAACAGGCGCGCGACGATGCTGTCATTCACGTATCCGTTGCCGCCGAAGACTTCCATCGCTTCACCGCTCAGTTCCACGCCGCGCTTGCAGACCCAGAACTTGGCGGCGGGCGTCATCACGCGCTTCCAGGCGCGCTCGAGCGGCGCGTCGGCGGCGTCGGTATCGACGGTCTCGGCAGTATCGGCTTCGTAGGCCTGGGCGAGCCGCATCGACAGCGCGAGCGCCGCCTCGCTCTCCAGAGCCAGGTCCACCAGCACCGAGCGCATCAGCGGCTGCTCGGCCAGGCGCTTGCCGAAAGCGCTGCGCCTGCGCGCGTAGGCCAGCGCCTGCACCAGCGCCGAGCGCAGGATGGCCGCGCTGCCAAGCACGCAATTGAGGCGCGTATAGGTCGCCATCTCGATGATGGTGGGAATGCCGCGGCCTTCCTCGCCGATGAGGATGCCGCTGGCGTGCGAGAACTCCACTTCGCTGCTGGAGTTGCTGCGATTGCCCACCTTGTCTTTCAGGCGCAGGACGTTCACGCCGTTGCGGCTGCCGTCGTCGCGCCAGCGCGGCACGAAGAAGCAGCCCAGCGGACCGTCCGGGGCCTGCAGCCGCGCGACCACGAGATGCGCGTCGCTCATCGGCGCGGAATAAAACCATTTGTGGCCGTTGAGCCGGTATTCGCCGCCACGGCCGCCAACGCCCACGGCGCTGGCCAGCGTAGTATTGGCGCGGACATCGGAGCCGCCCTGCCTTTCCGTCATGCCCATGCCGATCCAGATGCTTTTCTTTTCCGTCATCGGCACGTCGCGCGCGTCATATTCGTGGCTCAGGAGCTTGCCGCCCAGCGCGCCCCACAGCGCGGGCTCGCGCCGCAGCAGGGGGATGCAGGCCTGCGTCATGGTCGCCGGGCATAGCGTGCCCTGTTCGATCTGGCCATGCAGGTAAAAGCCCGCCGCCCAGGCCGTCCATCGGCCCTGTCGTGTCGTATCTTCAAACGGCAGCGACACCAGGCCGCGTTCGCGGTACATGCCCAGCAGCGCGTGCCATGCCGGATGAAAGCGCACGCTGTTGATGCGGCGGCCGCGGGTGTCGAAGCCGTCGAGCTCGGGCGCGTGGCGGTTGGCCAGCTCGGCGAGCTCGAACGTCTGCGCATGGCCGAGCTGCTGCGCATGGGCATTCAGCATGGGCTCTGCCCATTGGGCTCCCGCGCGCGCCAGCGACTCCTTCAGCGCGGCGTCGGTCGCCAGCGGGTGGTAATCCGTCCAGTCCGGGAACTGGTTGAAGACTTCATCGGGTGGCGCGTTCGGCGGCATGGCGGACCTCGCTGCTCAAAAGGGCAGTGTAGGCCGAAGGTCCGCGTGTTCCTATCCTGGATTTCGCGCAGCCGGGATGGCCGTGGGGTTCAGGCCGCTTCCGGGTAGAAGATCCGGCGGGTCTTCACCTGATCCACCGCTTTTCCGATCGCAGCGATGTGATCCGGCGTGGTGCCGCAGCAGCCGCCGACGATGTTCACCAGGCCTTCGGCGGCGAACTCGTGCACGAGGCGCGAGGTCACGTCGGGCGTTTCATCGAAGCCGGTGTCGCTCATCGGATTGGGCAGGCCCGCGTTGGGGTAGCAGCTGATGAAAGTGTCCGGCGCGGCCTTGTTCAGCTCCTGGATGTAGGGGCGCATCAGTGTCGCGCCGAGCGCGCAGTTCAGCCCGATGGACAGCGGGTTCGCATGGCGCACGCTGTGCCAGAAAGCGGTCACGGTCTGGCCGGAGAGAATGCGGCCGGAGGCATCGGTGACGGTGCCGCTGATCATGATGGGCAGCACTTCACCGGTGGCGTCGAACGCTTCCTCGACCGCGAACAGTGCGGCCTTGGCGTTGAGCGTGTCGAAGATGGTCTCGACCAGGACCACGTCCGCGCCGCCCTCGATCAGCGCCACCGTCTGCTCGAAATACGCCGCGCGCAACTGCTCGAAGGTGACATTGCGCGCGCCGGGGTCGTTCACATCGGGGCTGATGCTGGCGGTCTTGGGCGTCGGGCCCAGCGCCGCAGCGACAAAGCGCGGCTTGCCGGGCGTGGAAAACTTGTCGCAGGCGGCGCGGGCGAGCCGGGCGGAGGCGAGGTTCATCTCGCGCGCCAGATCGGCCATGCCGTAGTCCTCCTGCGCGATGGAGGTCGCGCCGAAGGTGTTGGTCTCGATCAGGTCCGCACCGGCCGCGAGATAGCTTTCGTGGATGTCGCGGATGACGTCCGGGCGCGTGATCGAGAGCAGTTCGTTATTGCCCTTCACATCGCGCGGGAAATCCTTGAAGCGCTCGCCCGCGCCGCCGGGACCGCCATAGCCCTCGCCGCGGTACTGCGCCTCGCCCAGCTTGAAGCGCTGGATCATGGTGCCCATGGCGCCGTCGAGGATCGCAATGCGTTCGGCCAGGATCGCTGGAAGCTGTTGGGCGCGGGTGTAGTGAGGCAGAGTCATCCCCCGATTGTAGAAAAACAAAGGCTCCCGCAGGCGCGTGCCCGGGGAGCCCTTGGAAGCGTGAGGATTACTTGACCTGCACGCCCATGGACCGGAGCGCTTCGCGCTCTCCGTTGAACGTTTCGATGGCGTACTTGTGGTAGTCGGCGGCGTTCATGTAGAGGGCCGACATGCCCAGCTTCTTGAGGCCTGCCTGGTATTCAGGATCGTCGTAGGCCTCGCGGAAGGCGGCTTCCAGCTTCTTGACCACGGCCGGATCCATGCCCTTGGGGCCGGCGATGCCCATCGGCGAGGTATGCACGATGGGGTAGCCGAGTTCCTTGAGCGTGGGAACGTCCGGCAGGTCGGGGGAGCGCGTGTCGCCCAGCGACGCCAGCACGCGGATCTTTCCGGAAGTCACATAGGGCAGGATCGAACTGGAGCTGACCACCGCCTGAATGTGGTTGCCCATGAGCGCCGAGATGGCGTCGGCGTCGCCCTTGAACGGCACGTGCGTCCAGTCGGCTCCCGCCTTCACCCCCAACTGCGCCATGCCGATGTGCTGGCTGCTGTTGGCGCCGGGAGTGCCGTAGGAGACGGCGCCGTTGCTCTTCTTGGCGTAGTCCACCAGGTCGCCCACGCTCTTCCAGGGCGAGCCGGCATTGACCGCGATGTAGTAGTTGAAGCCGGAAATCACCGAAATGTAGGTGAAGTCCTTGAGCGGGTTGAATTGCGCCCCGGTGATGTGCGGCATGCGGAAGGTGCCGATCGGCAGCATCGTGAGGTAATAGCCCGAGGGGTCGGCCGAGAGCATCTGCACGCCGCCGAGCGTGCCATTCGCGCCCGTCTTGTTCTCGATGATGACGGGCTGTTCCAGGCGCTTGCCGGCCTGCTCGGCGAACAGGCGGCCCATGATGTCGGTGACGCCGCCCGCGGTATAGGGCACGATCAGCTTGATGGGCGCGTTCGGGTAGCTGGCGGCCGCGCCGCCCTGCGCGGCGGCGGGCATGGCGCCGGCGAGCAGGCCGAGCGTGGCCAGTGCCGTGGCGAATAGCTTTTTCATGGTGTTGTCTCCTCGGGTTGTCGGATGCGGGAAAAAAAGGGGGTTGCCGTCTATCGGGTCTATCAGTCAGGTTGGTCAGGTCGGTCGGTCCTGCACGCGGCCTCGGCATTCGCCCAGGCCGATGCGCGCGAAGCCTTCGCGCTCGCACCAGCCGCGCAGGGTGATCTCGTCGCCGTCGAGCAGGAAGGTGCGGCTCTCGCCGCTGGCGAGGTGGATGGGATTCTTTCCGCCTTCGGTGATTTCCAGCAGCGCGCCGCAGCCGTCGGGCGTGGGCGTCGAGATGGTGCCGGAGCCGAGCAGGTCGCCTGGCCGCGCGTTGCAGCCTCCGACGGTCTGCTGCGTGAGCATCTGCGCGGGCGTCCACCACAGGTAGCGGGAGTCGCCAATCGACAGCCGGTGCGCATCCAGGCCCTGCTCGCGCATGCGGGTGGTGGACAGCAGCACTTCGAGCTGAATGCGCAGGCCGCCGTGCCGCAGGTCGTGCTCATCGCACAGATAGGCCAGCGGCTTCGGATCGGTCGCCGCCCGCTCCATCACCGGGCCGCGGAAGGGGGCCAGCGCCTCCTGCGTGACCACCCAGGGCGATACGGAGGACATGAAGTTCTTGCCCGTGAAGGGGCCCAGCGGCTGGTACTCCCAGGCCTGCAGGTCGCGCGCCGACCAGTCGTTGAACAGGCCGAACCCGGCAATGTGCGCGCTGGCCTCGGCGACGGGAATCTGCTCGCCCAGTTCGTTGCCCGCGCCCACCCATATGGCGAGTTCGAGCTCGTAGTCCAGGCGCTGGCTGGCGGAGTATTCGGGCACGGCGCCGCCGGGCGTGGCGCGGCTGATCTGGCCGCTGGGGCGCCTGACCGCCGTCCCCGAGGGGCGGATGCTCGAGCTGCGGCCATGGTAGGCGATGGGTATGTGCTTGTAGTTGGGCAGCAGCGGCATGTCGGGGCGGAAGAATTTGCCCGCGTTGGTCGCGTGATGGATGCCCGCGTAGAAATCGGAATAGTCGCCCACGTCGGCGGGCAGCAGCATCCGGCAGCGGTCCTGTGGATGCAGCAGCCGCCTGGCGATGGCGCTGGCCTGCCCGCCAGCGCCGGTCTGCGGCTGCAGCAGATCGGACAGGGCGGTGCGCAGCAGGCCGCGCTGCGCGGCGCAAAGCGCCATCCAGTCGTTGAGCGTGGGTGCGCGCAAGGCCGCCGTGGTGGCTGCGTCCAGCGAGGCCAGCAGCCCGGCGTCGAGCACGGCCGGCAGGTCCAGCACCTCGTTGCCGATGGCCACGCCGATGCGCGTGCCGGCGCCGGTGTCGAACACGCCCATGGGCAGGTTCTGGATGGGGAATTGCGCATGTCCGTTGGCGGACATGACCCAGCTTTGGAGCGCCGCGCCGTGCGTGGCGTCGATCGGGGGGAGTGAGGAAGTCTGCATCGCCTTCGCTCATGCCGCGGTGGTTGCGCCGTCCATGGTCCAGGCCGCGCCGCGCACCTCCTGCGCATCGTCCGAGCACAGATAGGAGGCCAGCGAGGCGAGCTGCTCGACGGTCACGAAGCGGCCCGATGGCTGGCGCAGCCCGAGCAGCTTGCGCGTGGCGGCTTCGTTGTCCAGCGATTCGCGCTCGGCCAGCGCGTCCACCTGCTTTTGCACCAGCGCGGTCAGCGCCCAGCCGGGGCAGATGGCGTTGCAGGTGATGTCGGTCGTCGCCGTCTCCAGGGCCACCGCCTTGGTCAGGCCGATCAGCCCGTGCTTGGTCGCGTTGTAGGCCACCTTGCCCGCGCGGCCGCGCAAACCGCTGATCGAGGCCATGTTGACGATGCGGCCCCAACCCTTGCTGCGCATGGCGGGAAGCGCGAGGCGGATCGTGTGGAAGCTGGCCGAGAGGTTCACGGCCAGCATGTCATTCCACTTGTCCACGGGGAATTCCTCGACGGCGCTCACGTGCTGCATGCCGGCGTTGTTCACCAGGATGCCGAGCGCGCCATATGCCTGCTCGATGGAGCGGATCATCGTTTCGATCTCGGCCGGGCTGCGCAGGTCCGCGCGGATGTAGCGGGCATCGACCTGGTGAGCGCTGGCGATTTTCTGCGCAACGGCGCGGCCCTCTTCATCGGGCACGATGCCGTTGATCATCACATGGGCTCCGTCGCGCGCCAGCCTGCGGGCGATCGCCAGTCCGATGCCGGAATTGCCGCCCGTCACCAGGGCCACGCGGTTTTTCAAATCTGCCACTTCTCGATGCTCCGTTATTTTCAACTGCGGGTATCGTAGAAATCGTGGTGGCATATGTCCAATACTCAATTTCTCCATGATTTATATTTACTGCGTCTTAATCGCGGATGGGTAGACCATGGAATTGCGGCATTTGAGGGGCTTTCTGGCCGTGGCGCAGGAGCAGAGCTTCACCCGCGCCGCCGGCAAACTGCACATGGCGCAGCCGCCGCTGAGCCAGCGCATCCGTGAGCTGGAGGAGGAGCTGGGCGTCAAGCTGTTCGAGCGCTGCACCCGCAGCGTGCATCTCACGCGGGCGGGCGAGTCCTTCCTGGAGGGCGTGCAGTCGATCTTTCTGCAACTGGACAAGGCCGTCGAGGCGGCCAGGCAGGTCGAGCGCGGCGAATCGGGGCTGCTGCGCGTGGGCTATACCGGGCGCGCCAGCCAGCAACTGTTGCCGCGCCTGGTCCTGAGCTTTCGGCAGCGCTATCCGCAAGTGCAGCTCGATATCCAGGGGCCGCATCCCACGGGATTGCTGCGTTCGCGGCTGCTCGAGGGGCAGCTCGATGTGGCGCTGTGCTTTCTGCCGCTTGGCGATGCGCAAATCGACACCCGTAGCTTCATCAGCAGCGAGTTCATGCTGGCGCTGCCCGCGAGCCACCCGCTGGCCGCGCGGGAGCATGTGCCGCTGGCCATGCTGGCGGGCGAGCCTTTCGTCGGCTATCCCTCGCACCAGGGCTTTCACCTGCGCGACGGCATGGACGCGGCCTGCCGCGATGCGGGCTTCACCCCCCACGTGGTGCACGAGAGCGAGACTTCGCAGGTGCTGATCTGCCATATCGCCGCGGGAACGGGCGTATCGGTCATTCCCGCGGAGCTTCAGGCGCTGGAGCATCTGGGCGGGGTGGTGTTCAAGTCCCTGGGCGTGGACGCGCCCCGCCTGCAGCATGGCATGGCCTGGCTCAGAAGCAACCGCAACCCCGCGCTGCGCAATTTGCTGGGGCTTGACCTGGCCGAGAACCCGCATCCGCCCGCGAGGTAGCACAATAGAGGGTTACGGGCGAGCGCCTGCCGCAGTGCGGCCAACGCGGCAGCCCTGTCCATCACCTTGGTCTGCAATCCTTTCCTGGCAAGGGCGGCATGCTATCGAATAGAGAGAAATCCGGTTTGTCCCCCGCGCAGTTTGTTCTGAATGATGTCTTCGGCTATGAGCAGTTCCGTGGCTCGCAGGAGGCGATCATCGAGCATGTGATCGCGGGCGGCGACGCCCTGGTGCTGATGCCCACCGGCGGCGGCAAGTCGCTGTGCTACCAGGTCCCGGCCATCGTGCGGCGCGATGCGGGCAAGGGCGTGGCGATCGTGGTGTCTCCGCTGATCGCGCTGATGCACGATCAGGTGGGCGCGCTGCACGAGGCCGGCGTGGAGGCGGCGTTTCTCAATTCGACGCTGGACTGGCCGGCCACGCTGGATGTGGAAAACCGCGTCGCGCGCGGCGAGATCACGCTGCTGTACGCGGCCCCCGAGCGGGTCAACACCGAGCGCTTTCTCGCGCTGCTCGACGGCCTGCACCAGCGCGGGCAGCTGGGCCTGTTCGCCATCGACGAAGCGCACTGCGTGAGCCAGTGGGGCCATGATTTCCGCCCTGAATACCGCATGCTGTCGGTGCTGCACGACCGCTATCCGGACGTGCCGCGCATTGCCCTCACTGCGACGGCGGACGAGCTGACGCGCGCCGACATCGTGCAGGGCCTGAAGCTGCAGGACGCGCGCCAGTTCGTCAGCAGCTTCGACCGCCCCAACATCCGCTACACCATCGTCGAGAAGAAAGAACCGCTCACGCAGTTGCTCAAATTCATACAGAACGAACACCTGGGCGACGCGGGCGTGGTCTATTGCCAGTCGCGCAAGCGCGTGGAAGAACTGGCCGACGCGCTGGTGCACGCGGGCATCACCGCGCTGCCGTACCACGCGGGGCTGCCGGCAGAGGTGCGCCAGCAGAACCAGGACAGGTTCCTGCGCGAGGACGGCATCGTGATGACGGCCACCATCGCCTTCGGCATGGGCATAGACAAGCCTGACGTGCGCTTCGTGGCCCATGTGGACATGCCCAAGAACATCGAAGGCTACTACCAGGAAACCGGCCGCGCGGGGCGTGACGGCCTGCCCGCCGACGCCTGGATGGTCTATGGCCTGAACGACGTGGTGAACCAGCGCCGCATGATCGACGAAAGCCCCGCCACCGAGGAATTCAAGCAGGTCATGCGCGGCAAGCTGGATGCGCTGCTCGGCCTGGCCGAAGCCACCGACTGCCGCCGCGTGCGATTGCTTGCATACTTCGGCGAGAATTCCGAGCCCTGCGGCAACTGCGACAATTGCCTGCATCCGCCCGAGGTCTGGGACGGCACGGACGCCGCGCGCAAGCTGCTTTCGACGATCTACCGCGTGCATGAAGCCAGCGGCATCACCTTCGGCACGGGCCACATCATGGACATCGTGCGCGGCAAGGACACCGACAAGGTACGCCAGTTCGGGCACGACAGGCTCTCCACCTTCGGGCTGGGCGCCGACTACTCGGAGCCGCAACTGCGCGGCGTGCTGCGGCAACTGCTCGCCACGGGCGCCGTCGGCCTGCAGAAGGTGCTGCTCGAGAGCGGCCACAGCTTCGATACGCTCAGCCTGACCAGCGGCTCGCGCCCGGTGCTGCGCGGCGAGCAGCCGGTGCTGCTGCGCGAAGCCATGGCCCACGCACCCGCCAGGCGCTCGCGCAGGAAGGGTGCCGCCCAGCCGTCGGCGGCCGCGGTCAATCTCAGCCAGGATGGGCAGGTGCGCTTCATCAACCTGAAGGCGTGGCGTGCCGAGGTGGCGCGCGAGCACAACCTGCCCGCCTACGTGATCTTTCACGACGCCACGCTGGCGGCGATCGCCGAGCGCAATCCGGTTTCGCTGGAGGAGCTGCAGGGCATCTCGGGCATAGGCTCCAAGAAACTGGAAGCCTATGGCGCCGAAGTGCTGCGCGTTTGCGTGACCCCAAGTTGATCCAGACCTCCCGATGATCTAATGACCGCGCGGACGCAACGGCCCTGTTGCGTTTGCCGATCAACGACATCAATCCAGATTCTGGAACCACAAGGGAGTGGAGAAAATGCTGAAGAAAATCATCGCCACCGGAGCATTGGCGGCGAGCACGGCGGCGTGCGCATTCGCGCCGCAGGCGGGCATATGGGTCATCGACGGGGAAAACAACGGCTCGCCGGGCCGGGGCTTTTCGCTGGACGTGCAGGACCGCACGCTGGTGATGCAGATGTATGCCTACGACGCCGACGGCAACCCCACGTTCTACCTGAGCTCGGGGCCCTACGAGGACGACGGCTACAACGGCCAGCTCAACCAGTACCGTGGCGGCCGCTTCTTCGGCGGTGAAGATCGCAGCGGCTCGGAGACCGGGAGCGCCGGCGCCGTGAGCATGCGTTTCGACTCGGGCACAACGGGCTTCATCACCTTCCCCGGAGAGCCGGAAAAGGCGATCAGCCGCTACAGCTTCGCCTACCCTGCCGGCCCGGACGGCCTCAAAGGCATCTGGCTGTTCACGGCCCTGGATTCGCTCACGCCTCAGTCCGATTTCGTGGCGCTTGAATTCCCGGCCGGCGCGACCGAGACCGGCAACGGCATCATGACGTCGTCGGACGGCCTGTTCGGCTGCGAGCACATCGTCTCCGGCGACCTGGCCGGAACCGTGGTCTGCGTGAAAGTCGACTACAGCGGGCAGTTGCAGCGCATCTACCAGTATGTCTACAGCGTCAATGACGGCGAGGGCATCATGGTGGCGGGCGACGCAAGCTCGGCGGCCATGGCCATCATGCGCCGCCTCGCGGACTCGTCGTACATGGGAACGGGCGTTTTCTTCAAGAAAAAGCCCGTGGATGAATCCGGCGAGACAGTGGCGGCCAACGTCAGGCAGGTGCGCGCCCACATCGGGCAGATCGCGCGCACCGGGCTTGCCCGCTGAAGATTCCCTGACGCATCGCCATCGCAAGCCTGGTTCCGCGCGGCTTGCAGGCCTGATGGCCGGGACCGCCCGGGCGGGTATGTGCGTACTGTTTTTATAATCAGTATTTTGATGCATGTCCCCATGTCCCCATGTCCCGATTCCAAACCCCACTGAGCCGCCAGCACCGGATGCGCCTGATGCAGATCTGGCGCTCGGCGGGCTGGCCGTGCCAGGACGCGGTGGAACTGGAACTGCTGGCCGCCGGTATGGTTGTCCGGCATGTTTGCGCAGCAGGCCATGAGCAGTTGCGCCTCACCGATCTGGCCGTGGGACTGCTTGCCGCCGCGCGCGAGCAAGGCCAGCGCGCCGCCAGCCTGCACGACCGCATGGCGCATCGTTTCGCCCAGCAGCAACTGCTGCCGGCGAGGCGCATCGTCTGGAGAGAGCTGACGCTGCGCGCGGCGCTGGATGCCGTCCAGGATGAAGGTGGCGGGATTGCGCCGCATCCGGCCGGTGGGCAGGACGCGCATGCCATGCTGTTCGGGGACGACGCCACCTTGCCGGCGCCGGTTGTCCGCGCGGCACGGCGCGTGTGGCGGGTGGCGCGGCCCGATCTGTTTTCCATCCGCAACACCTCGGTGCCGGGCTACCTGCGGCCCGTCGTGCATGAGGTGAAGGCCAGCCGCGCGGACCTGTTGTCCGATCTGCGGCACCAGGCCAAGCGCCGGGCCTATCAATGGCTGAGCGAGGAATGCTGCTACGTTTTCCCCAAGGGCATCGCCGAGCCGGATGAACTGCCCGAGGAATACGGCGTCTGGGCCATGCACGGCGACCCCGACGACCCGGCAACCTGCCGCTTCGAGCTGCTCCGGAGCGCGCGCCATGCTCCCTGCGCCTTGCCGTTCGCCGTCTGGATGGCCCTGTGCAAGGCCACGCCGGAACGCCCGGACGACGATGCGCGCGCACAACTGCAACTGGGGGCAGCCGATGATGACGCAGGTTGAGTCGGCGCTGCCCGGTTTTCGCATCGCCGTCCGGGAACTGTGCGGATTCACCGCCAGGAGGGGTGGTCTGGATCTGCGGTTCACACCCGCGCCATCGGCGCTGGAAGGCATGGCGGGCCATCGCGCGGTGGCCGCACGGCGTGCTCCGGGATACGAGGCGGAGATTGCGCTGTCGGGCCGGTTCGAGGCATTGGAAGTGCGCGGGCGCGCGGACGGTTTCGACGCGTCGCTTCACCGCGTGGAGGAAATCAAGACATACAAGGGCCGCCTCGACAGGCAATCGCCCGCGCAACGTGAGCTGCACTGGGCGCAGGCGCGTGTCTATGGCTGGCTGATGTGCGCGGCGCGTGGGTTCGACGCCATCGATATCGCGCTGATCTACTTCGACATCGACACGGAGCGCGAGACGGAATTCGTCGAGCAATGGACCGCCGTGGCGCTGCGCGCTCATTTCGAAGAGCACTGCCGCCGTTTCATTCACTGGGCGCGGCAGGAAGCCGCGCACCGCACGGCGCGCGATGGCGCACTGCGCGAGCTGGCGTTCTCGCACCAGGAATTCCGCGCGGGCCAGCGCGATCTGGCTGAGGCCGTCTACCGCGCCACGGCCCGGGGCCGCGTGCTGCTGGCGCAAGCGCCCACGGGCATCGGCAAGACGGCGGGCACGATTTTTCCGGCGCTCAAGGCCATGCCGGGACAGTCCATCGACAAGCTGTTCTACCTGTCGGCCAAGACATCGGGAAGGCAACTGGCGCTCAACGCATTGCATGACCTGCGGGCTTCGGGCGCCGCGCCGGTCCGCGTCCTGGAAATGGTGGCGCGCGAGAAAGCCTGCGAGCATCCCGGCAGCGCCTGCCACGGCGATGCCTGCCCGCTGGCTCGCGGCTTCTACGACCGCTTGCCGGAGGCGCGTGCCGATGCTCTGTCCGAGCCCGCGCAACTGCTCGATCAGGAGAGCGTGCGCTCGGTGGCGCTGGTGCATGGCGTCTGTCCCTACTATCTTTCGCAGGAGCTGGCGCGCTGGGTGGACGTGGTGGTGGGCGACTACAACTACTTCTTCGATGCGGGCGGGTTGCTGCATGCGCTCACGCTCGCCAACGACTGGCGCGTGGCGCTGCTGGTGGATGAGGCGCACAACCTCACGGACCGCGCGCGCTCCATGTACAGCGCGGCGCTCGAACCGGCAGCGCTCGGGCAGGCGATGCGCTCGCCCACCGCCATGGCCAGCCCGCGCGTGAAGAAGGCGCTTGCCGCCGTCAAGCGGCAATGGGTTGCGCTGGATGAGGGGCAGTCCACCGACTATGCCGTGCACGACGCCTTTCCGAAATCGCTGCTCGGCGCGCTCATGCAGTGCGTGCAGGCTGCCAGCGAACATTTCGCCGATCACCCCGACATGCTGGATGCGCAACTGCAGGCCTTCCAGATGGAAGTGCTCCAGGTGCTGCGGCTCTTGGAGAGTTTCGGAGATCATTCGCTCGTGGACCAGCAGCGCGCCGATCCGCCAGGCCGCCTGCATTCCCGCGGCAGCGGGCCCGGCAGCGTCATCAGCATCCGCAACATCGTCCCCGCGCCCCATCTCGCCGGCCGCTGGGAAGCAGCGCATGCCGCCACGCTGTTTTCGGCGACATTGCAGCCCATGCGTTTTCATGCCGATCTGCTGGGGCTTCCCGGTGATCACCTGACGCTGGCGGTCGCGTCGCCGTTCCACGCCGACCAGCTCTCGGTGCGGGTGGCGCGCCACATCTCCACACGCTACGCGCATCGGTCGCAATCGGTTGCGCAGGTGGTGCAGCTCATGGCGCGGCAGTTCGAGGCGCGGCCCGGCAACTATCTGGCGTTCTTCAGCAGCTACGAGTACCTGCAGCAGGTGGCGGACGCGCTCGGGCAGCAGCACCCGCGGATCGCGCACTGGCGGCAGTCGCGCCGCATGGCCGAGGCCGAGCAGCGCGAGTTCCTGGCGCGCTTTACCGAAACCAGCCAGGGCATCGGCTTTGCCGTTCTGGGCGGAGCGTTCGCGGAAGGCATCGATCTGCCGGGCAAGCGCCTGATTGGCGCCTTTCTCGCCACGCTGGGGCTGCCGCAGTTCAATGCGGTGAATGAGCAGATCAGCCGGCGCATGGACACGATCTTCACGGGCTGCGGCCATGACTACACCTATCTCTATCCCGGGCTGCAGAAAGTGGTGCAGGCCGCGGGCCGTGTGATCCGCACGCCGCAGGATGAGGGCGTGATCCACCTGATGGACGACCGCTTCGCCAGCCCGCAGGTGCGGCAACTGCTGCCGGCCTGGTGGCGCGTTCCGCACCTGCGCGGCTGAAGCTTCTTTTTTTGCGGGCGTTGGCGTTCTCCGCGCGGCCGCTGCGCGATGAAATCGTCAACGCGTTCCTACGCGGCGGCGCGGCGGGCGCGTCTATGATTTCTCCATTGCCGCATTCAGGGAAGTAGCACGGTATGTTCAAGACACTGATCATGGCTGCCGCGATGGCCGGCGCCAGCATCGCACATGCTTTCACGCCCCAGGCAGGGACCTGGGTGGTGACGGCGGAGAACAACGGGGAGCCTGGACGCGGCTTCGGGCTGGACGTGCAGAACTCCACGCTGGTCATGCAGATGTATGCATACGACGCAGGCGGCAACCCGGTGTTCTACCTTTCGGCGGGAACGCTTGCCGACAATCGCTACAGCGGCCTGCTTCGCAAATACCGCGGCGGGCGCTTCTTCGGCAGCGGCGATCTCGCCGGGCGCGAGGATGGCGACGCGGGCGCGGTCAGCATGCGATTCATCTCGGGTACGCGGGGATACGTGACCTTTCCGGGTGAGCCCGAAAAGGAGATCTCGCGCTTCAACTTCGGCTACACCACCGCGCCGGAGCATTTGCGCGGCATATGGATGCTCTCCGCGCTCAACCGCGGATCGGCATCGCTCGACCGGCTCGACTACTTCGCGCTGGAGGACGCCGTGCAGGGATCGTCCTACGGAACCGGCGCGATGGCATCGCGGGATCGCGTCTACAGTTGCGAGAACCTGGTGAGCGGCCCGAACGCGGGGCTGGTGATGTGCCTGAAATTCAACACCGACAGCTCGCTGCAGCGCGTGAACTTCTTCGAGCTGAGCATCAATGATGGCGAGGGCGTGGCGGGTTCATCGACGCAGACGGCCGACGACGTCCTGTATGCCAGGCGCATCACCAACACCACGGGTGACTTTACCGGCATCTACTACAAGAGCCGGCCCGTCGAGGACTCCGGCGAGGCTGCTGCCGTCAGGCGCGGCGCGGCTGAACAGGCGGCGGCGCTGGCGGTGGACCGGACGCTGATCCAGAACCCGTCTTCGACGCCTGTCCCGCCGGAGCGCCGATGACGGGAGCCGGTTCGCCGTCGGCTCCATCCGGCGCATTTTCATGTGAAGGGCAGCGGCATGGCGGTCAGTGTTTTTGATCTCTTCAAGATAGGCATCGGGCCGTCGAGCTCGCACACCGTGGGGCCGATGCGTGCCGCGCGGCAGTTCGTGCTGAAGCTGGACCGCAACGCCCGGCTGGCGGGTGTGGCGCGCGTGCGCTGCGTGCTCCATGGCTCGCTGGGGGCGACCGGACGCGGGCACGCCAGCGACCAGGCGGTCATGCTGGGGCTGGCCGGCTTCGCGCCGGACACCGTGGACGTGGATGCCGTTCCCGGCTTCATCGCGCGCGTGCGCGGCGAAGGCCGCCTGCCGTTGGCGGGAGGGCCGGAAGTCCGCTTTCGCGAAGGCGTGGATCTGGTGCTGGATCCCTCGGTCACGCTGCCGTTCCATGCGAATGGCATGCGTTTGGAGGCATGGGACGCGGCGGGCCGGTCGCTCGACGCACAGGTGTATTACTCGGTCGGCGGCGGCTTCATCGTGAGCGAGGAAGCCGCTGCGGATGCGAGCCGCCAGGCCGAGATCGCGCCCGATACCGACGTGCTGCCCCTGCCGTTTCACAGCGCGGGACAGTTGCTGGAGCAGGCGCGCGCGCAGGGCGGATCGATCGCGCAGGTGATGCGCGTGAACGAGCGGCATTGGCGCGGCGATGCGGACATCGATGCCGGCCTGCTGGCGATCTGGCGCGCGATGCAGTCCTGCGTTGCGCGCGGGTGCGATACGCAGGGCGAGTTGCCGGGTGGTTTCCATGTGCGCCGCCGCGCGCCCGCGCTGTACCAGGCGCTGCTGAACGCTCCCGATGTGAGCGGCGATCCGCTGCAGGTGATCGACTGGGTGAACCTGTTCGCGCTGGCGGTGAATGAAGAGAACGCCGCAGGCGGCCGCGTGGTGACCGCGCCCACCAACGGCGCGGCCGGCATCGTGCCCGCCGTGCTGCACTACTACACGCGGTTCATCAAGGATGCGAACGAGCAAGGCGTGATCGATTTCCTGCTCACTGCCGCAGCGGTAGGCATTCTCTACAAGGAGAACGCCTCCATCTCGGGCGCGGAGGTGGGTTGCCAGGGTGAGGTGGGCGTGGCCTGTTCCATGGCGGCCGCGGGCCTGTGCGCGGTGCTGGGCGGAACGCCCGCGCAGGTGGAGAACGCGGCCGAGATCGGCATGGAGCACCACCTGGGGCTGACCTGCGACCCCGTGGGCGGACTGGTGCAGATCCCCTGCATCGAGCGCAATGCGCTGGCGGCGGTGAAGGCGATCAACGCGGCGCGCATGGCGCTGCGCGGCGATGGGACGCATCACGTGAGTCTCGATCAGGTGATCAAGACGATGCGCGAGACGGGGGCGGACATGATGACCAAATACAAGGAAACTTCCCGGGGCGGGCTGGCCGTCAA
>NZ_JBEBOW010000043.1:0-24965 GCF_040396215.1 Diaphorobacter ruginosibacter
TGATCGTCGCGCACGTCATCCAGCCGGGCGCGGGCATGCACATCAACGTCGCCGATCTCGATCAGTCCGCCGTGAAGGGCTATGTCTCGAAGTCGCATGAGATGACGCTCACGGGCTTTCTCATGGACATCATCCCCAAGACGCTCGTGAGCCCGTTCGTGGGCGACAACATCCTGCAGGTGCTGTTCGTTGCCGTGCTGTTCGGCATCTCGCTGGCCATGTCCGGCGAACACGGCAAGCCTATTCTGAACTTCCTGGAGGCATTGACCGCTCCGGTGTTCAAGCTGGTGAATATCCTCATGAAGGCCGCGCCGCTGGGCGCCTTTGGCGCGATCGCCTTCACCATCGGCAAGTTCGGCCTGTCCTCTTTGGTGAACCTGGCCTGGCTGGTCGGCACGTTCTACCTTACTTCGCTGCTCTTCGTGCTGGTGATCCTGGGCTTCGTCGCCCGCCTGTGCGGCTTCTCGGTCGTCAAGCTGGCCAGGTACCTCAAGGCCGAACTGCTGCTGGTGCTGGGCACTTCATCATCCGAATCGGCGCTGCCTTCGCTGATGCACAAGATGGAAAAAGCCGGTTGCAGCAAGTCCGTCGTGGGCCTGGTGGTTCCCACCGGCTACTCGTTCAATCTGGACGGCACCAACATCTACATGACGCTGGCCGCGCTGTTCATCGCGCAGGCCACCGATACGCATCTCACGCTCGGCCACCAGATCATGCTGCTGCTGGTCGCGATGCTCAGCTCCAAGGGCGCGGCCGGCGTGACTGGCGCGGGCTTCATCACCCTGGCCGCCACCCTGGCCGTGGTGCCGGAAGTGCCGATCGCCGGCATGGCGCTGATTCTGGGCGTGGACCGTTTCATGAGCGAATGCCGCTCGCTCACCAACTTCATGGGCAACGCCGTTGCGACCGTCGTGGTTTCCCGCTGGGAAAAGGCGCTTGATCATGACAAGCTCGATGCCGCTCTGGCCGGAGAAGTGCTGCCCGACATCGTGCCCGTTCAGCAGCCTGCCCGGAACGCATAAGCAGCGCAGTCAACCCTTTGTCTGCGGACCGTCTTCACGGTCCCCTTGAATCCCTTCGGAGCGGCCTGGCTGGCTCCGAAGGGATTTTTCATTGGAAGCTCAGAACGGCGGATCTTCGTCCTCATCACCGCCTTGCGCCGTCACCACGGGCTTGGCGCTATCCACGGCAGGGGCCTGCCTGTCCGTGTCCGGACGCGTCGCGGCAACGGCTGGAGGGCCACCAAGCTCGGTACGCCCTTCGCCGCCCAGCGCCTCCACCAGGTCGGGAATGAGTTTGACGAGCTCGCCGGTGGCGATCGCCACGTCCGCGTCGAAGCCCGCATCGTCCTGCTTCTGGCCTTCGAAGACCGTGTCGAGAAAGGACACCTTCTTGATCTGCAGGCCTTCGGTGAGCACGAACGACACGCGGTCGTCCCAGCTCATCGCCAGCTTGGTGGGCAGCTTGCCCTGGTCGATGTGTTCGCGGATCTCGTCGATATCGAGCGGATGCCGTGAATAGCGCACCACGGCCTTGGCTTCATCTGCGCTCTTGAGCTCGCACTCGCGGTCGATCGAGAAGCCCACGGGCGGCTCCTGCTCCTTGAGCCAGTGCGCCATGCAGGCCTGCGGCGACTCGGCTGTGTCCAGCAGCGCGACGGCAAAGCCGGGCAGCGCATCGACCAGCATGGTCACCACCTCGTCGGCCCTGCCCTGGCTGCCGGTGTCGAGCACCAGCAGATGCGCGTCCGGGTCGATCCAGACCCACATCGAGCCCTGCTTGGTGAACGCCATGGGCAGCAGGTCGAGCTTGGCTTCTTCCTTGAGCTCCTTGCTTTCCTTCTTGCCTGGCTTGCGGCCGGTTTCCTGCTCGATGCGGGCTGCCTTTTCCTTGACCTTGCGTGCGAGCACCGAGCCCGGCAGCACCTTGGCCTCGGTCATGAAGCGCAGGATCCACTGGCCGCCGACCGACTCGGCCAGCGCGCCATGCTCCTCGCCGCGCGGCGGCACCCAGCCCGTGGACTTCTCCTGCGTGGCGCCGCATTCCGCGAAAAGCGACTTGGCCAGGGCCTCTTCGATCTGGGCCAGATCCATCTGCCATGACTGGGCAATGCGATACACGATCATGTTCTTGAACACGATAACTATCCATCCTTACTTTGAAAAACTCATGAGCGAACCATCGCGCGAGCGACTAGGTCCGCCTCGGCCGACAACCTGCATTGTCGATGCAATGCCTGACACTGGATCAACGCGCCGCACATTGCTTCATGCCATCAAAATGAAAGCAAAAAACCATATGAGGCATGGCGGGTACCGGCAATGCGTTGTCCTCAATTCGCGCCCGTGTTCGGAGCGGCATGGTGAAGACATAGGGGAAATTTGTAGAACTTTACACAGACTTATATTTGGAACACGGTGGCGATACATGCGGCAGCCAGACTTGCATCCAAGCGCCGAGGTTCCTGTTCGTACCTCAACCTGCATTCCCTCCTCTGCGGACGGCCTCGGCGCCCCGTTTGCTTCCAACGAGTAGTTCTCACGAAAGGAAAACTCATCATGGCCCGCTTTTCTCCCCGTACCTTTGCAGCAACCGCCCTCGCAGCAGCCGTGCTGGCTGTAACAGCCGTGCCGGCAATGGCGCAGCCAGCATCGCCCGCGCCCGCCGCATCAGCCGACGCCAAACCCACGCCCCGCCCTCATGAGCGAGGCCCGCGCATGAACCCCGAGCAGCGTCAGGAGCGCATGGCCAAGCACGCCGAGGCCTTCAAGCAGAAACTGAAGATCTCCGCGGATCAGGAACCGGCATGGAATGCGTTCCAGGCAGCCATGAAGCCGCATGAACGAGCTGACCATGCCCGTCTTGATCCCAAGCAGATGGACAAGCTGACGACGCCCGAGCGGATCGACCGCATGCGCGCCATGCAAGCGCAGCGCTCGGCGGAAATGGATCGCCGCGGCGACGCCGTCAAGACCTTCTACGCCGCACTCAAGCCCGAGCAGCAAAAAATCTTCGACCAGGAAAGCAACCGCATGATGCATCGCTTCGGCCCGGGCGAAGGCAAGGGTGGCCCACGTGATGGCGGCCCCCGTGGGCACAAGCATGCGGGTGACCACAAGGGTAAGCACTCACATATGGGAAGGCAGTCACCAGAAGCTGCGCCAGGCGCACCGGTGCAGCCTCAATAAACAGCCAAAGGCTGTGGATAACTGAAAATAGCCCGCGTTTGCGGGCTTTTCTCATTGGGCCTGCGATCACTGCAACACACCAGCTTTTCCAACGGATAGCGTGTCTTGTCGCGGCAAACGCCTACATCGGACAAAGATGTCCGTATCGTAAAGTCGTAACAGGATCATGAAGAGATATACACCTTGGAGGCGAATATGTTGCTCAAAAAACGTTGGTGCCTGGCCCGGAACTTTCCCATCATGCGGCATTGCCAGTCCCTGACATTGCTCGCCGCCCTGCTTTGCGCCGCCGGGGGCGCGGCCGCGGCGGATGAGCAGGCGCCGTCTGGAGATCTTTCCCAGGCTCCATCGATCTATCTGCAGGGAAACTGGGCCCGGCGCGGAACCGATGCCGCCACCGTCGGCGTGACGTTCCCCTGGCGCGAATGGAAAACCAATCTCTGGGGCGGTGAAGTACGCGGCCAATGGGACATTCATGTCTCCAGGCTGTCATTCGAGGGCGGGCGTGGATACAACCACACATGGCTTCTGGGGCTGGTTCCCACCCTGCGCTGGCGCCCGGACGCGGGGCGCTCTCCCTGGTTTGCCGAAGCGGGCATCGGACTGACCTACATGACCGACCGCTACATCACCATCCACGAGGAATTCAGCACCTCGTTCAATTTCGCCAGCCATCTGGGTGTCGGCTACAACTTTGGCGACCGCCGCAGGCACGAATTGCAGTTACGCGTCGAACATCTCTCCAATGCCGGCATCAAGCACCCCAACCCAGGCGAAAACTTTGTCCAATTGCGCTATGCGTATCATTTCTGAACTGTTTATCCACAATTTATCAACTGAAGAATTCCATATTTGACGCGGTTGTTGATAAAACTGTACAGATTTCAATGAGCAACTTTTACTTATCCACAGGAAAGTGAAAAACCAGAAACTTGTTCATCCATCGGGTACAGGAAAAAGCGGGTGCGAGGCACATGGTTCAGGATTTTCCAAGTGGTTGTATTTTCTTGTGAAAATGATGTTATCCACAGATTGTGGTCGACTCTATTACTATCAACATATATAAATAAAACTATTTAAGAACAACTTTGCTCGCGTTCTTCCCTCCATAATCTCAACAAATTTCATATTGCAAAATAATTCAACTTCTGGCCTGCCCGTCGCACTTGTTACCGGATCAACCAGCGGAATCGGCGCCGCCATCGCGCACCGTTTGTCTCGCGAGGGCTATGAGGTCGTGCTCCATTCCCGCAGCAGCGTGGAAGCGGGGCAGGCCATGGCCCGGGATCTGCCCGCCGCAAGATACATACAGGCCGACCTGTCCCTTGAAGAGCAGCGCAGGAGCCTTGTGGAGCAGACCCTGCGGGAATGCGGGCGTATCGATCTGCTTGTGAATAACGCTGGAATAAGCGAGGTGATCGCTCACAATGACCTTCTGGCCGCCACGCCGGAGATCTGGCAGCGCATGCATGAAGTGAATGTGGTCGCGCCGTTCAGGCTGGTGGCGCACGCACGGGCGGCGCTCGAGGCTTGCGCAAAGCTGCGCGGCAGGCCCGCCTGCGTGATCAACATCAGCTCCCATGCCGGGGTGAGGCCCAAGGGCGCGTCCATACCCTATTCCGCTGGCAAGGCCGCTCTCAACCACATGACCAGGCTGCTCGCCCTGAGCCTGGCCCCGGACATCCGCGTGAACGCGGTGGCGCCCGGTCTGGTGGAAACGCCGCTGACCGAAAGCTGGGCGACGGCGCGTGCGCTGTGGACGGAAAAATCCCCCATGAGGCGTGGCGCGCAGCCGCAGGACATTGCGCAGGTCGTCGCCCTGCTCGCCGATTCGGACTATCTGACCGGCGAAGTCATCGTATCGGATGGGGGATTGAACCTGACCTGAGCCCGCCGGGGATACGGAGCGGCCTGGGGATAACTTGCGGCCGCCGTCAGCTTCCGTTCCTGGCGCGCCGTGCGCGCACGGCTTCGGCCAGCCGCTCGAGCACCGGAACCGTCTGGGTGAAGCTGATGCACGCATCGGTGACCGAGACGCCGCGCTGCAGCTCCTGGCCTTCGACGATGTCCTGGCGGCCTTCCTCGAGATGGCTCTCGATCATCACGCCGGTAATGCGCCTGTCGCCAGCGGCCACCTGCCGGGCGACATCTTCGGCCACGATGATCTGGCGCGCATGCTGCTTGCTGCTGTTGGCGTGGGAGAGATCGATCATGACCTGTTCGCGCAGGCCGGATTTCCTGAGCAGTTCACAGGCCGCGTTCACATCGTCCGCGCTGTAGTTGGGCTGCTTGCCGCCGCGCAGGATCACGTGGCAATCGTTGTTGCCGCGGGTTTCGAAAATGGCCGACTGCCCCATCTTGGTCATGCCCATGAAGGCATGCGGAGCCTGCGCCGCGAGAATCGCGTCGGATGCGACTTTCACGCCGCCGTCCGTACCGTTCTTGAAGCCGACCGGGCACGAGAGGCCGCTGGCCAGCTGGCGGTGGCTCTGGCTCTCCGTCGTGCGAGCGCCGATGGCTCCCCAACTGACCAGATCGCTGATGAATTGCGGCGACAGCAGGTCGAGGAATTCGGTCGCCACGGGCAGGCCGATCTCGAGAATGTCCAGCAGCAGCGCGCGCGCAAGCTGCACGCCGTCATTGATCGCAAAACTTCCGTCCATGCGGGGATCGTTGATGTAGCCCTTCCAGCCGACCGTGGTGCGCGGCTTCTCGAAATACACGCGCATCACGATGAGCAGATCGGCGCAAAGCGACTGCGCATGTTGCTTGAGCTTGCAGGCGTACTCGACGGCCTGGTCGTGGTCGTGGATCGAGCATGGCCCCACCACCACCACGAGACGATCGTCAAGGCCATGCAGCACCCTGGAGATGGCCGCGCGGCTGGACTCCACCAGGTCCGACGCTTCCTGCGGCGTGGGCAGCCATTCCTGCAGCAGCGCCGGCGTGATCAACGGTCGCACGGCCTTGATGCGCAGGTCGTCGATCCGGGTGGTGTCAAGGGTGGATACCTTGGGTTTGCTGGCGGGGGAAGTGGTATGGGTCATGTGTCTGATTGTCCCGCAAGCGCCGGATTGGATTCTTTTCAGGGATTTCGGGGCGTTTGCGATGAATCAGTCCACGCGTGCATCGCGCCGGGCTCACAACTGATAGCAACCGATGCGCGTTGTTTCCCGGCCTACCTGTTTCAACCCAAGGTTCGGCCTGCGATGCGATGAAAAGATGCCCTGGGCCATTTTTCCCGCATGGGCCGTGCGCACAACAGCATCAGTGAATCTCGTGGAGGAGAGCAGTCATGACAGGCAATCTGGCGGTCAATGTGGAGCGCGCGCTGGCGCGTGGACGGGTCAGGACCGGGTTGCGCGCCGTCCTGGCCGTATCGGACAGGCAGGGCGTGGCCTGTTCCGTGCGCCCGGATGCGGTTCTCTCGGCGGACACGGTCAATCCGCTGCTGGGAGCGCTGGTGCTGGGCGGCGCGGCCGAACAGGACTTTTCTCTCCCCGGCGTGCTGCCCCTGGCATGGCAGCGCCGCTATTGCAGCCACGTCGATGCGGAACGCGGCGGCGAGTGCGGACCGCTGGGGCACGGCTGGAGGACGCCGCTGGACATGCGCCTGGAGGTCAAGGAGCATGCGTGCGTGCTGCATGATGTGCAGGGGCGCACGATCACGTTCGGCCCGCTCCCGGCCGGCGGGCGCCGGTACAGCGCCAGCGAAGGCTGGTGGCTGCTGCGCTCGGGGTGCGCTGAATCTCCGGGCGGCGCCCCGCCCCGCTGGCAGTCGGCGCCGGAGAAGCGGTTCGCGCATGTGCCGCCCGATCTGGCGCAGCGTCCGCACGTCATCTTTCTTGGCGACAGCACGGGGGACGTGCTCTGGGCCTTCGCGCCAGGAAACCGCAAGGCCATCGAGAAGGGCGATGATCTCGTGCCCGCCAGCGACTGGCTGCCGATGGGCTGCATCGACAGGCTGGGCCGCACCCAGCGGCTGCGTTATGCGGACGTTTTGGGCCAGCACCGGCTGACATCGGTGCAGGATGGCGTAGGCAGGAGATTTGTCCTGCGCTACCAGAAAGTCCATGCCGCCCATGCCGAGCCAAGGTATCCCGCAGGGCATTTCTGGCAGCCGGACAACGGCGTGCGCCTTGCCGAGGTGCTGTGCTCGGAGCTCGCCGCTGGCGATGCAGAGGCCGCGCTTCAACCAGCCAGCCCGCAAAGCCTGGACCCGGCGGCATGGAACAGGCTGGTGAGCTATGCCTACAGCCCGGCCGGCGACCTGGTCGAAGTGCGTGATGGGCACGGCCGCTGCATGCAGCGGTTTGCCTATCAAAACCATCTTATGGTGATGCACCAGGATCTTGAAGGGCCGAGGCATCACTACCGCTACGACCGCTACGAACCCGGAGCGCGCGTCGTGCAGAAAAGCAGCGATGAGGGGCTGACGCATCGGTTTTCCTACCAGACCCTGTCTGCAGAGGATGGCGAACCCAGGTCGCGCACCACCGTGCAGGACAGCATCCAGCGCACGCGAGGCTACCTGTTTCGCGGCCTGGCGGGATTGGCGCGGCTTGTGGAGCACAGCCATGCGAACGGCAGCATCACCCGGATGCGATATGGCGCTCACGGACATCTCATATCGAGCACCGATGCGCTGGGCCGGACGACGCGCCGGGTGATCGACACGCAGGGCCGGCTGCTGCGGGAGCGTTTTCCGGACGGCAGCGAAAACCGTTTCGACCGGGATCCGGCAACGGGCCTGCTGCGCCGCAGCGTCGATGCGCAGGGACGCGCGACATGCCATGACTACGATGCGTGGCACAGGCTGACGCGGGTGACGCATCCCGATGCAGGCACGGTGCGATACGCCTACCCCGATCCGGGCCACGAGATACTCACGGCGCATCTTCCCCGCGAGATCATCGATGCCGCAGGCGGTGTGCGGCGTCTCGAATACACACGGGAAGGCTTGCTGAAAAGCCGCCGCGACGGCTCGGGCAGGGTCACCGAATTCCAGTACACGGCATGCGGACGGCTGGCCCGGGTCACCGACCCGCTGTCGCAAAGCACGCGCTATCTGTACGACGTCCATTCCCGGCTGCAGTGCGTGATAAGGCATGACGGCAGCAAGGAACAATACGTGCGCAATGGCGGCGGGCAGGTCACGCAGCTGCTGGGCTCGTCGGGCAATGTCATCAAGGAGTTTGGATATGACCTGTGGGGCCGCCTCGTCGAACTCAGGCAGGCGGGCCGGGTGCAGAAGTTTGAATATGACATTGCGGGCCGACTCGCCACGCATACCAATCCGGGCGCGGAACAGGCCCATTGGCAGTGGGATGAGATGGATCGCGTGGCGCGCCACATCGGCGTGGATGCGCGCGTGCGCAGCTTTGTGTACGACGCCTGTGGACAACTGATCCAGTGGTCGGACGGCTCGTTGAATGAGCAGCAATATCCGCAGAACATCTCACGGCTCGAATGGAATGCCATGGGACGGCCTGTCAGGCGCATCCAGCCCGGCGTGCATGCGGGCGATGCATGGATCAGCCGCTTTGCGTGGAGCGGCACGGGTGAGCTGCGATCGGCCAGCCTTTGCGAACGGCACTGCGGCGGCGGTCCGCAAAATGCGCACGATGAGCAGGACCGCCTGCTGAGCCATGTCCGGTTCATGCATGATCGGCTGGGGCGCGTCACTTCGGAGCACCAGCGGCTATTCAACCCTAAATCAGGCAAGCTGGAATATCGCTTCGACATTCGCCATCGGCTCGACCGGCTGGGGCGGCGCTTGGGCACCGAGCTGGAGGATATCGGCACCATCGGATATCTGCGTGACGGCTCCGGCCCCGTCGATGTCATCAACTGGAACGGGGTCAGGCAGGTGTACTTCGAGCGCGATGCATTGCAGCGCGAGATCAGCCGGCACATCCTCGGCGCGGACCTCACCAGAATCACCCAATGGTATGACTCGGGCCAATGGCTGCACACGCAGTGGCGCGGCGACTGCATTCCCGCCAATGCGCCCGCCGTCATTGCCGCGGCGCTGAGCACGCAGCATTTCCAGCACGATGGGCGCGGCCGCATCAGCGCGATCCGCGGCAACGTGGGAATCAGCCGCTTCGTGCATGACGCCGAAGGGCGTCTCACCGCTGCCCATACCCCTCAAGCGGGGCTGCAGCGATGGTCTTTCGATCACGCCGGGAATCCGCTGCCGCAGCCTTCGGAAGACATGACCAAGGAATTCGCTCATGCGACGCATGCGGGCCCTCCGCGCGAGGATGACATGAAACGAATGGCCACCGCCCTGCTCTGCGCGCCTTCGCTGGGCACAGAGCGCCTGACCGAACTTGAACTCGCGCACACCAGCCGCTGGAAGGGCAACCGCGTCCTGTATTACGTCAATGCCCATGATCACGCGGCGCCTGAAATCCGGCTGCAATACGCGTATGACGGCCGGGGCAACTGCACGCGCCTGCGGGAGCTGCACACCCGGCGTGAAATCAGGATGGCATATGGCGCCGACAATCGTCCGGCGAATCTGCGCATGATGGGCCCGGATGGAAAAACCGTTACGCAGGACATCCGCCATGACGCATTGGGCAGACGCATCGCCTCGCACATCATGGATGAAGCAGGCAACAGGTTGTCCACGGAATACGTCGGCTGGGATGGCGCGCTGCCCGTGCGCATGGAGCGGCACCGCTACACTGCGAATGCGCCATCGTCATTCGAGCTGATACACACCGTTCATGAGCCGGACAGCAATGTGCCGTTGATGCAGCTCCACCGCCATACCCAGGCGGGCAGGCAGCTTCCGGCGCTGCTTCGCAAGCGCCAGGCTCCGCCTTCGCAGCGGATTGCCCAAGGCGCGCCATCGTGCCTCACCGGCCAGCCGGATGGCGCTTTCGCGGCGACGCATTGCAACGAGGGAGCCAAGGGCCCGAGCGATCTTCAGCTATTGCATTTCCTGACCGACCATCAAGGTGCGCCGGTCGGCATGGTCAATGCGAACGGAAGGGTTGTATGGGCCATGTTCCAAGACGCTTGCGGCAATGATGTCTATGTGCACGATCCGTTGAACCTGCATCAGCCCTGCCGGTCAGCCGGGAAGCTGCTCGACGAGCACTCCGGACTGCGTTGGGACCTGCACGGCCTGTTCGATGCGCGCATCGGGCGTGCGCTGAACCGGGCGCCCCAGGGCCTGTTTCCCTGCCTCGGGATACCCGGCATGGAGGAGCTGCTGCCGCCTGAACTGCGCGGTTTGCACGATGCGGCAGGCCCAGGGTGGACGGGGGTGCCGGGCGCGGAGCCGGACCCGGAACATTTCCTATCCGCGAAGGCGTCACAACCGCCTGAATGAAATGTGCTGCCGGGACCAGTACGTGGACTGGAGCGAGTCCAGCCTCACCGTACCGCCGGAAGACGGCGCATGCACGAACCGTCCGTTGCCGACATAAATGCCCGCGTGTGTCGGCGTGCCGCGCCCGAACAGCACCAGGTCGCCGGTGCGCAGATCGCCCTGCGAAATGGATTTGCCGAAATCTTCCAGTTGGGAAACGGTGCGCGGCGGGGCCATGCCCGCCGTGTTCCTGTACACATAGCCGATCAGGCCGCTGCAATCAAACCCGCCCGCGGGCGTGTTGCCGCCATAGCGGTATGGCGTGCCGACCAGCCCCATGGCGTGGATGGCGATGTCGTCGGCCTGGGTGTCGGAAAGACGCGAAACACCTTGCCCCCAGGATGATGGGGCGTGTCGTGATTTGGTGGGCGCCGAGCCGCATGCCGTCAGCAGCACGGCGAGCGCCAGTGTCAGGCATTGAAGTGCTCGCATGCGGCCAAGGGTATCAGCTAAGGTTGAATCGACCAAGCCTTGTCTGCGGGAACGTGCTGGCGATCCGCTTGGAGACCGCTGCACGTTCCTGCGGCGCGCGCGCTTGTGGCGCTCCCGCCGAGGCGCATGCCCTGTGGGATATGCGTCGTTGGATCAAGGTATTCACCGCATCCGCGAAAGCGCCTGGATGATGCGCCTGCGCGGAAAACACGGACTGCCCGCGTTCAGGCTGCCGCTGCCTCGGCGGCGTTGGCCGATGCGTGGCGCTCGGCCGCGCGGCGGGCCTGCAAGCGGTTGGCGACGCTCACCACGGCCTGCACCGAAGCGGTCATGATGTTGGCGCTCATTCCCGCGCCGAAGGTGGAGCCGGCAGTGCCCTCCATCGCCGCCTCGATGATCGCAAGCGCCTGGGCATGGGCTCCGCTGCCCGTCGCGCGTTCTTCGTAATGGTCCACCCGCAACGGCAGGCCCAGGGCGTCCACGGTGGCGGCAATGGGGCCGTTGCCCTCCCCTTGCAGCTTCTGGCGCACGCCGTTGATGGTGACATCCAGCTCGATGCTGTGGCCGTCGTTCGTCACGCGATGCGCATGACAGACGATGGCTTCGGGCGTGGCCGGCGCCGTGAGATAGGTGGCGTTGAACAGGCTCCAGAGCGCGTCGCCGGTCATCTCGGTTTCGCTCGCATCCGTCTGGCGCTGCACCACGTTGCTGAATTCCACCTGCATGCGGCGCGGCATCACGACACCATGCTCGCGTTCCATCAGGAAGGAGATGCCGCCCTTGCCCGACTGGCTGTTCACGCGGATCACGCTGTCATATGTGCGGCCCAGGTCCGCCGGATCGATGGGGAGATACGGCACTTCCCAGATGCCATCGGGGTCCTGCGCGGCGAAGCCCTTCTTGATGGCGTCCTGGTGCGACCCCGAGAATGCGGTGAACACCAGATCGCCCGCGTAGGGATGACGCGGGTGAACCGGCAGGGAGGTGCACTCTTCCGCGATGCGCGCCACGCCGGTGATGTCGCAGAAGTCGAGCTGGGGATCGACCCCTTGCGTGTACATGTTGAGCGCAACGGTCACCACGTCCACGTTGCCGCAGCGCTCGCCGTTGCCGAACAGGCAGCCCTCCACGCGGTCGGCGCCTGCCATGATGGCGAACTCGGCGGCGGCCACGCCCGTTCCTCGGTCGTTGTGCGGATGGACCGAGAGCACGACGTGTTCGCGCGGCACGAGGTGGCGGTGCATCCATTCGATCTGGTCGGCAAACACGTTGGGCGTTGCGTTTTCCACCGTCGTCGGCAGGTTGATGATGATCTTGCGGTCCGGCCCCACTCCCCAGGCCTCGATGGCTGTCTGGCATGCCTGCAGCGAGACCTCAAGCTCGGCGCTGCTGAAGGTCTCGGGCGAATATTGCAGCGTCCACTGCGTCTCGGGATGCGCGTCGGAGCGCTTCCTGAAGTGCGACACATGGTGCCGCACCAGCTCCATCACCTGCGGCACATCCATGTTGAAGACGATCTTGCGCCATGCGGGCGCCACGGCGTTGTAGATATGAACGATGGCGCGCCTGGCGCCCTTGACTGCCTCGACGGTGCGGTCGATCAGGTCCTCGCGTGATTGCGTCATCACCATGATGCTCACGTCGTCGGGAATCAGATCCTCGTCGATCAGGCGCCGCACGAAATCAAAATCGGTCTGCGACGCGGCTGGAAAGCCCACTTCGATCTGCTTGAAGCCAATGCGCACCAGCTCTTTGTAGAGCTGCATCTTGCGCTCGACGTTCATCGGTTCGAAGAGCGCCTGGTTGCCGTCGCGCAGATCGGTGGAAAGCCAGATCGGCGCCTGCGTGATGGTCTTGCCGGGCCATGTGCGGTCGGCCAGGGCGATCGGGGCGAAGGCTTGGTACTTCTGGGAAGGATTGGAAATCATTGTCGGCTCCACATCTGCTGTGTGCGCCGTGCCTTGGCTGCCTTGTGAGTGGATGGGCACGGAACACGGGTCAATCGAAAGTTGGTGAACGAAATCGATGACGTCCCCTGCCGCCCTAAGCCCGGGGTGCGAGCGAAGGCGGGTGTGTGGCCGGGGTCAGGGGGATGTCGGTGTTGCGGAGGAGAACCTGTGCGACTGTGGCTATGGATTCAGTCTTCGGTCTCAGGCAACGGAGCGTGTGCACGCAAGCAGACCCCGGCCAAGCACTAGGCTTAGTCGTAGGGTGGTTAGTAGCTGCTGGGTGCGTTGCATATGCGGATCATGTTAGCACGGAAATTTTGCGCGATGCAAACGGGCGGATCCCATATCAGGACGTGGCGCTGCGGATTTTCCCGGTTCGGGGCGTTCGCCGGGCAAGGGCGTGCCTGCCGGTTGTCCGGGGGCTGTGTGCTCCTTTCGGGCATTTTCACGACGCCCCAGCCCACCCAAAAAGAAAGGCCTGATCGCCCGTTTTGCACAAAAAAAGGCAGTTCGATCTTTCCTGCCCTTCTTTCCCGGCATTCCCATGGACTGAAAGACGCATTTTTCGGGGCGAATTTCTACGGGCCTGTCGCTTGCCGAACTGCTTGCTCCACTTTCTCATCAGCGCATCCTCCGGTTTCGCCCAATTTCCTTCTTTCTCATACTTTTCAAGAGCGAAAACCAGCGATTTTTTGCCGTTTTGCCTATATTTTGATCACCCATCAACTTTTGCTAACGACATTTTCAAGGCACTGTATCGCATACAAAATTTCGTACTAGTACAAACAATAAAATGTATGAGATGAATTGGTCAGCAAGCAAAATACAGGGAAGTAATGCGCAAGACATTGCGGGCAGCATCGAAACGGCGCTGCGCAATGGAGAGCTTCATGCCGGGGATGCTCTCCCTGCCGTGCGGCATCTGGCTACGCAACTGGGTGTCAATCCCAATACGGTGGCTGCGGCCTATGCCAGGCTGCGCGATGCTGGTCGGCTGGTCACGTCGGGCCGCCGTGGCACGCGTGTCGCGGGCGAGGCTGCTTACATTCCGGCGGCCTATGTGGTGCCTGATGGCTTGCGCGATCTTGCTGGCGGACAGGTGGATGCGGCGCTGCTGGCGCATCTTCGCGCGGGCTCCTGGAGCAAGCTGCTGCAGCAGCCTCTCGCGCTGGGCGCATCAACGGGAGAGCTGAGCGACGATGAAGAACTGCTTGCCATCGCTGGTGAATGGCTTGGGTCGCAAGGCATTCCTGGCGATTGCGTGGGCATCTTCTCCAGCACTCTGGACACGATAGAGAGAGCGCTCAGGCAGCACGCACGCCCCGGCGACCGCGTTGCCATGGAAGACCCCGGCTGGCCGCCGCTGCTCGCGCTTTTGCGCAGCCTGCGCCTGCGCGCCGTGCCGCTGTCCATGGATGCGCAAGGCCTGCAGGTGCCCGCCGACGGCATGCTTGCCGGTTGCGCGGCCGTGATCCTGACGCCGCGTGCGCACAATCCCACGGGCACCGCCATCCGCCCGGACCGCTGGCGCGCGCTGCGCAGGCAGTTGCGCGCCTGTCCCAACACGCTCGTCGTCTTCAATGACTACTGGGGCCTGCTCAGCGGCACGCCGTTGGTATGCGCGGGCGCGCTGCCGCCTAACTGGCTTTATGTCATGTCGCTGGGCAAACCGCTGGGGCCCGAGATGCGTGTATGCATCGCAACGGGTGTGCCCGATCTCGTCGTCGGCATGCGTGCTCATTTCGCCCTGGGTCCGCGCAAGGTCAGCCTGTGGCTGCAGCGCTTCGCCGCGTTGTTGTGGCGGCAGGCGGCCAGGGGAAAAGGGCGGGGTTCGTTTGCGCACATGCAAAGCGCCTATGCGGCGCGGCGGCGGGCGCTGGCGGTAGAACTGCTCGGGCAAGGCGTGGCGATGGCCGGGGGCGATGCCGCCCATGCGGACACCGAAGGCCTGCATCTGTGGATACCCGTCCCGGATGAGCTGACGGCCGTGCAGGCCATGGCGTCGCGCGGGTGGGCGGTACAGGCCGGATCGCCCATGGTGCTGGCGAGCGCGCCGGCCATCCGGATCAGCGTGGGGGCCGTGGACAGGCGCGACGCGAGGCGGCTGGCGGGTGATCTGGCGGCGGCGGTCAGGTTGCAGGCCAGGGCGGTGTTCTAGGGCGTGCGACGGCCTCGGCGCGCGCGTTGCTGGTTACTGGGTAGCCCCAAGGTCGCGGTGGCGGGCCAGCCATCTGGCGACGGCCGGTCTGGCGCATCGCTGCAAGCCATTCAACACCTCGAAACCCGGCTCTTCGATTCCCCACGTTTCCCGCAAATCCCGTTGGATCCGCGCCAGCAGGAAGGCCGCCATTTCCGCATCCGCCAGCGCCCGGTGAGCACGCCCCGCGCGTGGCAGCCCGAGATGATCGACGATGTTGCCCAGGCTGTGGCTTCGCGCCTGCGGATAAAGGCGGCGTGACAGCAGGACGGTGCATGCAAAACCCTGCGTGGCGCGGATGTCCGCATGCGCGAGTTCGGCCGCCCAGAACTTGCTGTCGAACGATGCGTTGTGGGCCACCATCTGCGCGCCGCCCACGAAGCGTGCGGCCTCGCGCATGACGTCATGCGCTGGCGGCGCGCCAGCCACCATGGCGTTGGTGATGCCGGTGAGCTGGGTGATGAACGCGGGGATGCGCGCGCCGGTGCGCATCAGGCTTTGAAACCGGTCCACGATCTGGCCGTCCTGCAGCAGGACGATGGCGATTTCCGTGGCCCGGGCGCCCTGTGCGGGCGTCATGCCGGTGGTTTCGAAGTCGATGACGGCGATGGGTTCGTTGCGGGACATGGGTGCATTGTCCACGCAATGGCTGGCGCTGCTATGCCAGCCGCCGCTCCAGAGTGAATGGCGGCATGCCTTTGAGCAGGCGCTGCCCGTAGCCGGTGCGGACCAGGCGCTTGTCGTAGCAATACACGTGCGCATGATCCTCTTCGGTGCGGATGGCGCGGCCCGCCCATTGCGCCAGGCGGATGGCGGTGGCCGGCACGACGAGTTCGCTGAACGGGTCGCGCCCGGCACCGCGCAGCCATTCGGCGCGTGCCTCGCCGACGGGATCGTCCGGGGGCGCGAAGGGCAGTTTGGTGATGAACAGGGATTCGCAGAGCGCTCCGGGAAGATCCAGCCCTTCTCCGAAGGACTGCATGCCGAAGATGATCGACGGCTCGCCGTTGGCCACGCGCTCCCTGTGGGTGGCGAGCAATTGCTGGCGGGGCAGGGTATTTTGTACCAGTACGATGCCGCGCATGGCGGTGGGCAAGGCATCGACCGCCTGCCGCATCTGCTCGCGCGAGGTGAAGAGCACGAGCGCTCCCGATTCGACCATGGCCAGGTCGGAGAGCAGCGCATCCACCATTTCCGTGGTGAAGGCGGACGCGTCGCGCGGGTCGGCGCGGGTTTCGGTGGCGATGAGCGTGCCTTGCAGCCCATAGTCGAAGGGGCTTGCCACTTCGAGCGTGGTGACCGCCTCGTCACCCGCGAGGCCCGCCTCCCGCAGGAAGAAGTCGAATTGTCCACAGCTTGTGAGCGTGGCCGACGTGAGCACCGCGCCGCGCACGGCGGACCACAGATGATTGCGTAGAGTGTTGCCGGGCAGCAGGGGACTGGCATGGGCCTTGACGACGATGTAGTCGCCATCGGTTTCGAGCGTGAACCATTTGGCTGCCGGAGCGGCGCCTTCCGGCGCATCCTGCAGCAGCAGCGACGCGGTGGCGTGCAGGCTTTCCAGCCGCGGAGCGAGCGCGCCGATCTGCGCGTAGAGCGCGGACAGCCGCCGCGCGTCGTCGGGCTGGTCCTTGATCTGGCTGCGCAGGGCCTTGGCGATGGCGCGCAAGGCGGCCAGAAAACCATCGGCATGATGCGCGATCTGCGACAGCGGCTCCACCAGTTCGGCGGGCAGCATGCCGTTGGGCACGCGGGCGCGCGTGATGTGGTTGTAGGGCGTGGAGTGGCGCGGCGCGGCATGCGAGCGGCCGGCCTCGGCTTTCGACGGCTGCAGCGCCTTGCCGTAGATGTCCATCACCAGCCGCGCCGCGTCCTGCAGCGTGGCGCGCAGCCGCGAGGAATCGTTGGGGATGTCGGCGATCTCCTCCACCTCGACCAGCTGACCGATGCGCAGGGCTCGGCTGGCGAGCTTGTCGATCCAGGTCAGGCGCGAGAGATCTGCTTCGCAGGCGAACTGGTCGAGCGCGGTCGCTGGCAGGTGATGGGCCTCGTCGATGACGAGCAGGCAGTTGTCGAGTTCGGGCAGCAGCCGCGCGCCCAGTGACGACAGGAGCAGGTCGTGATTGGCCACGATGACTTGCGCGGCGACGAGTTCCTTGCGGCGCTCGTAGTACGTGCACTGGCTGAACATCGGGCAGTGCTTGCCGGTGCAGGAGCTGGCTTCCGCGCCGACGGGGCTCCATACCTCGGCCTCGGGCGGCGTGGCGAGCGTGTCCCGGTCGCCGTCCCACTGGCCGCGCGAGAGCGCGTCGGCCATGCTGGCATAGAACTTCATGCTCGCTTCGGATTCCGCACGCGGGCGCCTGGCGCGCTCGGCGGCCTCTTCCTCGGCGAAAAGATCGTCGTCGGGGATGCCGCCGTCGTCCGGTGCGCCTACGCCGCCGGCCAGCCGCTCCAGCTTGAGCTTGCAGACGTACCGGCCGCGCCCCTTGGCCAGCGCGAACCGGAAGGGCTTGGCGATGTGGGCCGCAAGCGCGGGCAGGTCCTTGGCGACGAGCTGCTCCTGCAGCGCCACCGTGGCGGTGGAGATCAGCACGCGCGTGCCGCGTTCCAGCGCCATGGCGATGGCGGGAACGCTGTAGGCAAGCGATTTGCCCACGCCCGTGCCCGCCTGGATCACGGCGATGGAGCGCGCAGGCGGCGGAGCATCCTCATCGTCCGCATCGATCTT
Organism: Diaphorobacter ruginosibacter; assembly: GCF_040396215.1. GTDB lineage: Bacteria > Pseudomonadota > Gammaproteobacteria > Burkholderiales > Burkholderiaceae_C > Diaphorobacter_A > Diaphorobacter_A ruginosibacter_A. The sequence goes on from NZ_JBEBOW010000043.1 coordinate 17,885, forward strand.
GCCGAGCTGCGCCTGGCTGAACGCCTGTGCAACCTGCTCGGCCATCAGCCGCTGGCCGGGGCGGCTGCGAAAGCCGCCGGTGGCTTGCACTACGGCATCGAACGATTGCAAGGCCTGATCGGCCCATTGCTGTGCGGACATAGGAAAACAGGAAAAGAGCGCTGCTTGGCTTGTGATGGGCGCGAGGATCGCGCGGCGGCGCAATACCGGAGGTACTGTGCTTTCATCCAGCGATCTTAGCCGATGCGCTGTGGCGCTGCCGGCCTGGGGGTGTCTGTGCGCCTGTAGCCCATTTTCTCGACGAAGGCGCTCGGCCGGGCGGCGTGCGCAAGCAGCGTGAGCTGCCTGCGCGCGCGGGTGATGGCGACATAGAGCAGGTTGCGCTCTTCGGTGGAGGTTCCGCCGCTGGCGGGAAACTCGCCCTGCGTGAGATGCGGAATGATCACGTGATCGAACTCCAGCCCCTTGACGCTCACGATGCTGGCGATGTGCAGCCGCTTGCTGTCCTTGAAATCGCGCTGCTTCTGCTCGAGCCCGTTGAGGAAGCGGAAGAAGTCGAATGCCGAATGGAATCTGCCGGCGGCTAGCTTCAGGCCTTCGATATTGGACAGCGCTTCGGCGCGCCGCTCCTTGGACACATAGGCATCCTTGATGATGGACTGGATGTCCAGCGTTTCGAGTAAATCCTCCAGAAACGCGGGCCCGCCGCGCGTGACGGCCAGCGCCTGCGCGGCCCGCAGCCGCCCGCGCAGGTGCGCAGGCGCGGTACGCAGCACCTGGTTGGTGAAGAACGTGGTGAGGAACATGGCGTTGTCGCGCACGGAGTGAACGGCGTCGGCCAGCAGCGCCGCCTGGCTCTCGTGGGCCCGGTTGTCCACTTCGATCCGTGTTCCGCTGAAGAAGTGCAGGGCGGTCAGCACCTGCTCGCGCGTGTCCTCGTGCGCGAGACTTGTCATGTCGTCGTTGGCGACGGCCATGAGTCCGCGGATGAACAGGATTTCAGGGCGCTTGAGATAGCTCTCGAAGCCGCTCATGGAAAACGGCAGCTCGTTTTCGATCAACAGGTTTTCGATCAGCACGGACTGCGCGGGATGCCGCAGCAGGATCGCCAATTCGTTCATGTCGCGCCAGTGCGTTTTTTTCCATTGCATGGCCGCATCGACGACCAGGCCTGCGCATTCCCCGGCGGTGGAAAACTCAGTCAGCGCGATATGCGTGTCATGCTCCGCGCTGGAGCTGTAGGGCTTGGCCGCCACGCGTCCCGCCTTGAGCGCAAGGCTTTTGCCGAAGCGGTAGCTGTGGGTGAGCGGATAGCGCTTGATGGCGCGCGCCGTGTGCTGCTCGATGGCTGCGCCCATGAACACCGCGTCCGCGCCGGTGGCTTCGTGCACCACCTGGTCGACGTCCCCCATGCCGCAGAAAAAGCTTCGGGAGGTGTTGAGGATCTCCGCCAGCACCCGGAACATGGCGTAGTTCAGGTCGTGCATCTCGTCCACCAGCACGATCTGCGCGGCGAACGGCCAGTTGCGCAGTCCCTGGGCGGTTTCACCTTCCTGGAAGTGCCGCGCCAGGTCGTAGGTGGCATCCATCGGAGCGCGGAATTTCGGCGTGTCCGCATTTTCCTGCCTGCGAATGCGCTCATGGGCCAGGTAGACCTTGAGCTGGGTGTAGTCGACGCCCATGTCCTGCGCATACTCGGGGCTCGCGCGGCGTCCGTCGCGCTCGAGAATGTCGCGCATCGTGCCTTTCAGGCGTGCGTTGAGCTTGAGGAACTCTTCCACGAACCAGCTGTCTCCGATGGCCGGCATGTCGAGTGCGTCGCGCCAGCGTTCGGACTCGTCTTCCTCGACACGCCGCACGGCCTGCCAGAAATGCGTGCGCAGCTGCTCGTTTTCATCGATATATTCGACACGGTGATCATCGATTTCCTCGAGGATCTCGGTGCTGAATTCCTCGAACGTCTGGATGCGCAACTGCCCGGCCACGCCGCGCGGTACGCCGACATGGATCAGCGCATGGCGCAATGCGGCGCAGGCGGGCTGCGTGTGGGTCAGCGCCAGCAGCCGGTGCGCGGGCACGCCGCGCGCCAGGCTCTCCGCGGCGCGCAGGGCGAGCGTGGTGGTCTTGGCAGCGCCGGCATTGGCCTCGACGATGATGGTGCGTTCGCGCGCGATCTGAATGGCGCGCTGCTCATCCGATGGCGTGATGCGCCGGGGCGTGAAACGCGCGGCGGCCGCCGCTGGCGGGGATGGGTCGGGAGACATGGTGAGCGGCAATGTGCGTTGGCCTGGTTCAGTTTTCAGTATGCACCCGCAAATGTCGCACGGCGGCCCCCGTCCTGGCTTGCAGCAGCGCAATCGCGCTCACGGCGATCGCATCCTTGACGGGCGCGGTGACCAGCGCCAGCGCGGGAGCCGCGCCTTGTTCGCTTGCGGAAACCCATTTGCGCTGGCGCACAGGCACGCCGGCCTTCTCAAGCTGGCGCACCACGCTGGCCTCGCACAGGCCCGTGTCCGAGGCCACGCGCAGCATGTGCGCCGTGACCACCTCGCCCATCGGCAGGGGCTGCGGCGCATGCGCGCGGCGCGCGTGCGTGCCGAGTGTCGGCACGCCGCTGGCCTGGGGGCGAAGAGGGTCCAGGGGCTGGCACGCCAGATCGATGAGGTCGGCCACCACGGCGGAAGCGGTCGGTTCGCCGCCCGCGCCCGCACCGCTGTGGAACGCATGGCCGCAGGCGTCGCCATGCACGGCGATGCCGTTGTCCGCGCCGCCGACATGCGCAAGCGCATGGCGCCGCGCAACGAGGGCAGGGTGTACGCGCAACTCCATGGATTGCGGATGCTCGTGCGTGGATGCGTGAAGACGCGCAATGGCGAGCAGCTTGACGGCATAGCCCAGCTGCGCCGCTGCGTCGATGTCGGCGCGTTGCAGGCCGCGGATGCCCTCCACGTGCACCGCATCCAGGTCCACGGGCGCGCCGAACGCATTGGCCGCGAGCAGCGCCAGCTTGTGCGCGGCATCGGTTCCATCGACGTCGAAGCAGGGATCGGCCTCGGCATAGCCCAGCCTTTGGGCTTGCGCGAGCGCATCGGCGAACTCCAGTCCGCCGTCGCCCATGCGCGTGAGAATGTAGTTGCTGGTGCCGTTCAGAATGCCGGTGATGGCGTCGATGCGATTGGCGGCCCATGCTTCGCGCAGCATCTTGACGATGGGAATGCTGCCTGCCACCGCCGCTTCATACGCAAGCTGGCAACCGTGGCGGGCGGCCGCTGCAGCCAATTCTTCTCCATGCACGGCCAGCAGCGCCTTGTTGGCGGTGACCACGTGCTTGCCCGCCGCGAGCGCGGCAAGCACCCAATCGCGCGCCGGGCCTGTTCCGCCGGCAACCTCCACCAGCACGTCAATGTCCGGATGGGTTGCCACGTGGTGGGGATCGGTGCACAGCTCCACGCTTTCCAGGGCTGCTTCGCCCAGCTTTTGCGCGGCGCGGCTTCGGTCGCGCACCGCCAGCGCGACGAGCTGGACGGGCCTCCCGGCCCGTGCGGCGATCAGCGGCTGGTTGCGCTGAAGCACCGACCATGTGCCCATGCCCACCGTCCCCAATCCGATCATGCCCACGCGCAGCGCCGGCCGCGCGGGATCGATGCCCGTGCCGGCCGGCGCTGTGGCTTGCTCCGGGGTGTTCGGGGTCTGGGTGCGAAAGCGGGGTTCGCTGTACATGGTGGTCAACCTCTCCAAAAAAGGCCCGTTTTCCAGGCCACAAACAAAAAAACCCGGCTTGCCAGCTGGGTCGTTCGTTCTTGGGGGAGGGAATGATTCCAGGTGGCTGCCGGTACAGCCACCCAGCGCGCTAGGTAGCCGCGGTGGTAATCGTGGTAATCATTCGTGCACTTGCGCGCGACACGGCCGCGCTTGCGTTCAAGCGTCGGTTGGCGTGGGGTGCGAAAGTGCGGAACATCACGGCAGTTTAACGCATCCGCGCAAAGGGCGCCATGCATGCCTTGGCGATTTCTCCGGTGCCGCGGCAGGCACGGAGATTGCATGCCGTCCGTCTGCCATGAAATCCCCGCTGAGTTACCTGGTTGCCGCGCGGCAATCCGAAATTTCCGAGCTGGAGCGGATCAGGGACGCCTGCGCCCTGGTGCAAAGCCTTTGCCGTCTCATTCATCAACTGCAGTGCGAGCGCGGGCTCTCCAACCTGTTCCTGGCGAGCGCGGGAGCGCGGGGCGCCGCGCGGCTTGCAGGGCAGATGCGCGCGGTGGATGCCGACATCGCCTTGGTGAACGCCCGGCTCGGGCAGCAGGACGCCGGCCTGCGCGGCGGCCATGGCGCGCGCCTGTTCAACTCGATCGCCTACCTGCTGCAGGGCCTTGCCGCGCTGCCAAGGCTGCGCGAGCGCATCGCCGGCGCAGCGATCTCCACCGAAGAAAGCACGGCCGCCTTCGCGCGCCTGATCGCGGCATGTCTGGCGGTGGTGTTCGAAGCCGCCGACAGCGCCTGCGATCCGGACATCTCGCGCCTGCTGGTGGCTATGTTCCACTTCATGCAGGGCAAGGAGTTCGCGGGCCAGGAGCGCGCCACGGGAGCCGCGGCGTTCGGCTCGGGGGCGAGCGATGCGGCGCGCCAGCACCATTGGCTGCATCTCATCGAATCGCAGGAGGGGTGCTTCCAGGTGTTCAGCGAATTCGCGCCGCCGTGGCTCGCGCGCTTGCAGGCGGAGCAGTCCGTCAACTGTTCCGCCACGGCGGCGATCGAACGCCTGCGCCGCATCGCCTGCACCGCGCGCGCGGACGATGCGCTGGATGCGGCGATGGGCGAGCGCTGGTTCTCCGCATGCACGCAGCGCCTGGACGCGATGCATGCGATGGAGCAGCGGCTGGCCGACGAGCTGGCGCGGCTTTGCGAGCGCAAGTTGGAGATCGCGCACGGCGTCATGGCCGAGCAGCAAGCGATGCTGCTCGCCGAGGAAAGGAGCGACGTCGCCATCGCCGCCGCTGGCGCCGAGGGCCCGGAGCGCGCGGACTCCATGGGATTTTTCACCTCCGCTGCCTGCGCGCCGGGCGCGGTTCCGCCCGGGGTGCCGGGACTGGGGCCGCAGCTCGAGCGCAGCGTGCTCGGGCTGGTGCAGGAGCAGGCGCGGCAACTGCATGCCATGCAGGCCGAAATCGACAAGGCGCGCAATGCGCTGCAGGAGCGCAAGGCGATCGAACGCGCCAAGGGCGTGCTCATGCAGCTGCGCCAGCTCAGCGAAGGCGATGCGCACAAGCTCATGCGCCAGGCGGCGATGAACCAGAACCGCCGCATGCTCGACGTGGCGCTGGCCGTGCTTTCCATGTCGGAGCTCATGCCGGGCGCACCCGCCGCGTCCCATGCACCAAAGAGCGGCGCCCGCGCGGGCGGCGGCCCCGGCGGCGCACCAGCATTGGGCTGATGGCCGACTTTGCCCTGGCACGGATCGTGCGAGTGTGATGTGCAGGCGCGGGCCAATGGAGGCCGGCGCCGAAGCAGTGATTTTTTGGACAACGGTGTCTTGTTCTTCTCTTGCGTTCTGCGCGAGGGGAGACGGACACCGTTTTTTGTCGCCGGGCCGCCCCAAGACAAAAGGTGCCCCTCGGGGGCAGCGAACCACGCGCAGCGGGGAAGCGTGGGGGCCCTTTTTTTGTTTTTCCTTTTCCGGGTTCGTCACCACGATTCCCGATGGAGTTCAAGCATGCAAGAAAGCAAGACGGCAATCCGCGCGAACGGCAATCCGCAGAGCGTTGAGCGGCGCGGCTTCCTGCGCCAGGGCGCGGGTGTGGCCTCGGGCGTCGCGCTGTATGGAGCGCTCGGACACCGCGGCGTCTGGGCCGCGGGATCGGATGCGCCCGAGAAGAAGGAGGTGAAGATCGGCTTCATCCCGCTCACCGACTGCGCCAGCGTGGTGATGGCCTCGGTGCTGGGCTTCGACCAGAAATACGGCGTCAGGATCGTACCCTCCAAGGAGGCGAGCTGGGCGAGCGTTCGCGACAAGCTCGTCAACGGCGACCTGGACATGGCGCACGTGCTCTACGGCCTGGTGTATGGGCTGCACCTGGGCGTGAGCGGCCCGCAGAAGAACATGGCCGCGCTAATGACGCTCAACCGCAATGGACAGGCGATCACGCTCTCCAAGAAGATCGCGGACAAGGGCGCGGTGGATGCCGACGGGCTCGCCCGGCTCATGGGCTCGGAAAAGCGCGAGTACACCTTCGCGCAGACGTTTCCGACGGGCACGCACGCGATGTGGCTGTACTACTGGATGGCCAGCGCCGGCATCAACCCGATGAAGGAGAGCAAGATCATCACCGTGCCGCCGCCGCAGATGGTGGCCAACATGCGCGTGGGCAACATGGACGGCTACTGCGTGGGCGAGCCCTGGGGCCACCGTGCCATCATGGACGGCATAGGCGTGACAGCGATCACCACGCAGGATATCTGGCGCGACCATCCCGAGAAGGTGCTGGGCTGCACCTCGGACTACGCGGGCAAATATCCCAACACCGCGCGCGCCGTGATGATGGCGATCATCGAGGCGGGCCGCTGGATCGACGCCAGCATGCAGAACAAGCTCAAGATGGCGGAGGCCATCGCCGCCAAGTCCTATGTGAACACCAGCGTGGACGCGATCAACCAGCGCATCCTGGGGCGCTACCAGAACGGCATGGGCAAGACCTGGGACGACCCCCACCACATGAAGTTCTTTGCCGACGGCGAGGTCAACTACCCCTATCTGTCGGATGGCATGTGGTTTCTCACGCAGCACAAGCGCTGGGGGCTGCTCAAGTCCCATCCCGACTACCTGGGCGTGGCCCGCAAGATCAACCGCACCGACCTTTATGCCGAGGCGGCGTCGCAGCTCAAGGTAAGCGTGCCCAAGTCGCCCATGCGCAGCAGCAAGCTGCTGGACGGCGTGGTCTGGGATGGCAGCGATCCGGCGCGCTACGCCGACGCTTTCAAGGTCAAGGCTTGAGGATTTCCTGGCATTCAAACGGAGCAAACCATGGTCAGTGCAGTTTTTCACGGTCCGGCGCAGGCCGTGGCTGAATCAGAAGCGGCAACGGCA
>NZ_JBEBOW010000044.1:0-24939 GCF_040396215.1 Diaphorobacter ruginosibacter
CCCGAGGGGGCGCTTTTTGTCTTGGGGCGGCCCGGCGACAAAAAAGGCCTCCACGCTTCCCCGCTGCGCGTGGTTCGCTGCCCCCCGAGGTGTGCTTTTTGTCTTGAGGCGGCCTGGCAACAAAAAAGATGCAGGAAGCACGCATGCCGCATCAGAGCCGGCCGCGCCGCCCGGTGCCGCCCCAGCGCCTGGTGTCAGCGCTGAAGATTTCCAGCGGGTTGTTGGCGGGTTCGCTCAAGGGGGCGAGCAGTCCCGCCAGTTCCTCGGAGCTGAACTTGATTGCCCCGGACGCGTCGCTGCCCAGCACTTCCTGCGCGAGCAGTTGTTTGCGGTCCTGCAATTCCAGCATGCGTTCTTCGATACTGCCTTGCACCACCAGACGGTAGACGAACACGGGTTGCGTCTGGCCGATGCGGTGCGCCCGTGCCGTGGCCTGCTCCTGCACGGCGGGATTCCACCACGGGTCGAGATGGATCACCGTGTCGGCCGCGGTGAGGTTCAGGCCGGTGCCGCCTGCCTTGAGGCTTGCGAGCAGTATCGGCGGCGCATCATTGCCAGCCTTCTGAAAGCAGGCAACGATGCGTTCGCGTTCACCGGGTGGAGTCCGGCCGGTCAGCATCAAATGCGGCAGCCCGCGCGCATCCAGCATGGCGGATACCAGCCGCAGCATGGATGTGAACTGCGAGAACACCAGGACGCGGCGGCCGTCCTCCACCAGTTCGGGGAGCATGCGTTCGAGGTGTTCGAGCTTTGCACGCTCGGTGTCCGGGTGAACACTCGTTCCCTTGATCAAACGTGGATCGCAACACACCTGCCGCAGCTTGAGCAGCGCATCCAGGATGGCGATCTGCGCGGCGTTGCCCCAGTCCTGCTGGCGCAGCACGCGGCGTACTTCCTTGTCGCAAGCCGTGCGCACGGCCTCGTAGAGTTCGCGCTGGCGTCCTTGCAGTTGCACGCGCACGATCATGTCGGAGCGTGGCGGAAGCTCCTTGGCGACGTCGCTCTTGCGCCGCCGCAGGATGAAGGGCGCGACGCGCCGGGCCAGCAGTTCGGCCCGCAGGGTCTCGCCGTTTTCCTCTATGGGCTTGCGCCAGCGGCGGGCGAACGTGTGCGGGTCGCCGAGGAATCCGGGCATCAGGAAGTCGAACTGCGCCCACAGCTCGCCCAGGTGGTTTTCCATGGGCGTTCCGGTCAGGCACAGCAAATGCGGCGCGCGGATGCGGCGCAGCGCCCTGGCGGTGCGGCTGCCGGCGTTCTTGACCATCTGGGCCTCGTCCAGGATCAACAGGTGCCAGGCTCTGGCGGCCAGCGCATCGACGTCCCGCCAGACCAGCGGATACGTGGTGAGCACAAGGTCGTGCTCGGCGGAAGCGAGCAGTTTCTCGCGCCGGTCCGGCCCGCTCAACTCCAGCAGGCGAAGGCCGGGGGCAACGCTGCGTGCTTCAGCGATCCAGTTGAACACCAGGGAGGTTGGCATCACCACCAGGGCCGGATGCGTGAGCCGTCCGGCCTGCTTTTCGACAAGAATGTGCGCCAGCGCCTGCGCGGTCTTTCCTAGCCCCATTTCATCAGCGAGAATGCCGCCCAGATGGTTGGCGCGCAGATATTGAAGCCAGGACAGGCCTTCGAGCTGATAGCCGCGCAGCGTGATGCCAAGCCCTGGCGGCGGGGAAATACGCCGCGGCGTGCCCTGACGGTCCAGCCTGGCGCACAGCAGCCTGAGCCCGGAGTCGCCCTGAAGCTGCCACTGATTGTCCGGCGCTACCCGGCTGGTCTGGAGCAGGGCCGTGCGCAGCGCCTCGATCCGCCGCACATCCCAATCGGGGACGATGAGCGGTTCTCCATCGCCGCGCTGCTTGCGCGCGGGATCGGTGATCAGATCGACCATGGTGCGCAAAATGGCCTTGAGCGGCCCCGCTGGCGCGTCGATAGGCCGCCCGCCCGGCGCACGCAGGCGGACCGATGCGCCGTCGTCGAGGCTGTCGATGTATTGGGCGTCGAGCCATCGCGCGTCGCGTGCCATCAGGTGGGCGAGCAGCGGCACCAGATCCAGTGTCTCGCCGTCGATCTCCATGCCCAGGCTGATCAGCCATGCGCCTTCGCGCCGCGCCAGCCCCAGCGCCTGGACAGGCTCCTGCTTCGCGGAAAAATCCCCCGCAACGCGCCTGGCCAGCACCTCGCCGTCGACGTGGCTGAGCAGCAGGCTCCAGCGCTGCACGGCCACGCTCTCATGGGCAAAACCGGGGCGGACCTGGATCTCCCAGCCTTCGGCGCGCAACCGCGGGAGCACGTCGGACCAGAAATCGCCGAACATCGTTTCCTGGGGCAAGGTCCAGAGCGGCCCCGGTTCGAGGGCCGCGTCCGGATGGCGCCATTGAAGCCGTCCCGCGTCCACGGGAATCAGTCCGAGCGACCAGACGCGATCCATGGCATCCAGCTCGGCCGGGATATCGCGTTCGATGATGGTGGCGCCATCTTCGGACACATGCTGGCGCGCGGGCCGTGGCTGGAGCACCGAGGTCGGCGCGGGGGTGCTCCACGGCGTCGTGCCATGGCCCGGATACATCCAGTCGATCAGCGCGAATGAGACCGCATCGCCGCGCGGCCCCATCTTTCCCTGCGCGCGCATGCCGAGCAGCCCCTCGCCGCGCCCCAGCGTCATGAGCGTGATGCGAGGGTGGAAGCGGGATGCTCTGGAAGTGGCGGAGGAGGGAGAGGAGGCGGTCACACCCCGAAGGATAACGGCTGACGCGCCGGCGCACCCGTCGGGGAGAAGGCGCGCTGAAGGCGCACCCGTGGGCGGATCAGGCCTTGCGGCGGATCAGCCCATACAAGGCCAGCAGCACGATCGCGCCGATGACGGACGCAATCCAGCCGGCTGCCTCTCCCTGCTGATACCAATGCATGGCTATGCCGACGTAGGTGGCGAGAAAGGAGCCCGCCACACCCAGCAGGCAGGTCATGATCCAGCCGAGCTTGTCATCGCCCGGCTTGATTGCGCGTGCGATCAAGCCAACGACCAGACCCACAAACAAAGTACCCAGAATGCTCATCATGACGTCCACAACTTTCGAGAGTTTGAAATGCAAATACATCCATGGCTGGTGGCGATCGCCATTCATCGCTGCCGCCGTGCCAGAGAATGGGGGGCCACTTTAGCCCAGGGAAAGTGCGTTTGCTTGTCAGCCAATGCTGGTGAAATGTCTCGTGTGTGCGCCGTACTCGAAGATGCGGCACTGGAGTTGAAACATGTTTGCAATTGAGGCCGGGAAATACCGCTCATCCACGGGGATGAAAGAGGAGCGAGCGGGCCATTTCATCTGCACAGCCCTGAAAAACAAAAGCCCGTGTTTTCTGTCACACGGGCTTGATGGCGCTGGCTGCGAAGGCCAGCCTGCTGTGCCTGTATCTGGGAGGCTACCGCATGCGTCTACTCATCGGCCACGCGGCGGGCGCCATTGAAACGGCGCTGCCAGTAGGAAGCACTCATATCCTCGACCCGCACCGATGCGCCGGAGCGCGGTGCGTGGATGAATTTGCCGTCACCCAGATAGATTCCGACGTGGCTGAAAGCGCGGCGCATGGTGTTGAAGAACACCAGATCGCCAGGGCGCAGATCCTTCTTGTCGATGACTTCCGTGGCGGCCGCCTGTTCCTTGGCGACACGGGGCAGCATCATGCCCTTTGCCTGTTCGTATATCTTGCGGACAAAACCGCTGCAATCGAAACCCGTTTCCGCGCTGCTTCCGCCGCGACGATAAGGCACGCCGATGAAACCCATGGCGGTGGAGACAAGTTCGGTCGTTCTGTCCGCCATGTCGTGGCGGACATCCTGAAGCTGAGAAATCAGGCCACGCTCGGCCAGAATTCGCTCCATGTCATCAGCGGTGGAGTTCGTCGGTGCTGCGAAGGAAGCATTCGCACACGCAAGTAACAGTAAGCAAAACCAACGGGACATGGGCGGCAAGAGTATCACGACTTGCTTCTATAGCTACCCATAAAATTGTAAAACGCCCTTGAACGCCGCTGAAAGTGCCATTTATTTGACATATCGTTACCTGGCGCCCTAATCTCTACACGGATGCTGCAATGCGTTACTGAGAGTCAGCATCTCGAATTGACGAGAAAGAATTCCTCTTTACGAGCGGAAGATGTGGGCTGATCAAGGATTCATGTATCGATTTGTGTGAAGAATACCCCGCGCAAATCACGAATATCCGTATCTTTGGAGGGCCTGCAAAACCCTCGCCCGTGGGATGAACGTGGATCCCGCCCGAGACCGCATTCAGGCGGCGGCGGGGAGTCTTGCAGACTCTCCCTTGGGGTTTATCCGGCGTGAAACATCCACTTGGCGAGAATCACGATGGCCAGCATGTGGCAAAACACGCTGATATGGATGATCCGCGAGCCCCTTGAGCGAAGCTTCCCTTTGCGCATCAGCGTGACGGCAACCAGGAAGTGGCAAAGCACGCTGAACGCCAGGACGATCTTGATCCAAAGCATGATGCCGAATTTGCTGCCCGACGGGTTCGCAAGCACCGGGAGATAAGCCAGCCAGACCATCCCGATGCCCGCGCCGAACAGCGTGGCCAGCACCCAGGGCATGATTTTCCTGGCGCGTTCGCCGATGGCCCCCTCGATCTGCCGCATTCCTTCGCGGGACACCTTGGATCGGATGGGCTCGAGCATCAAGACCTCGAAGAACACGACGCCAATGAAGAAAATGGCGGCGAACAGATGAATGGTGAGCAGGATGGGATAGGCCATGGGGGTGTGATCTTCTGTGCGGCAAACGCAGCACGGCTGCACGCCGGCTGAGTGGATACGGCCCCATGTTCGCGCCGATGTTAGCCGTCAAACAATAATGTGGATCAATTTTGCCGTGCGCATTCGAAGCCGGCGCCCGTCCGTCGCCGCAGCGCCCACAGTGCCATTGGCAGGCCGGGCTCTTGATCCTGCGACAATTCCGGCTTTGAATCGCCTGCTGTTTGCAAGAAAGAACAATCTCCATGCTGATCGATGAGACTGAATCCCAATTGGTTCTGGTGGATTACCAGGAACGCCTGATGCCGGCGATCTTCGAAGGCTCGATGGTCGTGGAAAACGCGCGCCGCCTGGCCAGGGTGGCGCAGATGATCGACGCGCCGGTCTGGGGCACGGAGCAGAATCCGTCACGGCTCGGCGCAAACGATGCGCAGTTGCGCGAACTGTGCCGCAAGACACTTTCGAAAATGCACTTCAGCGCCATGGAGGAGGGCCTGGGCGAATGGCTGCGTCCACCCGCAAAGCCGCAGGGCGGCAATGCCCGCAGCCTTCCCAAGCATCTGCAGAAGCCGCAGCAGCAGGCGCCCGAACGCAACAGCATCGTGATTGCCGGCTGCGAGGCGCATGTCTGCCTGCTGCAGACCGCGCTTGACCTGCTCGATGATGAGTTCGACGTCTGGGTGGTGACGGACGCCTGCAGTTCGCGCACGGAGCGCAACCGCGATGCCGCGTTCGACCGTCTTGCCGGCGCTGGCGCGGAACTGGTGACGACCGAGATGGTGGTGTTTGAATGGCTGCGCACATGCGAGCACCCGGATTTCAAGGACATGCTCGCGCTGGTCAAGTAAGAGCCATTGCACGCTCCATTCGCATTGATGAAATGGCCTGGGCGTTCGCTGCGGCAGCGGGCGGTATCAGGTTGATTTTTATCAACCACTGTTAATTGCCGGTAACCCCCATCTCGATAAGCGCCAGGGATGCCTTCACAATCCCTTCATACATTAATAGTCAAGGGCCCGGCATCTGACGCGAAGCGCCTCATGGAGGCGTCAGTTTGGCGAAAACTCACTTACCCATAATTTGTCCAACGGTGGCGTATTCACTTCTACGAACAAAACTGTTGGTCATATAAAGGAGACTATTCGCATGGTGAGTTTTTCCGATTTTTATCGTCGCTCCATCGAGGATCGTGATGCCTTCTGGTCCGAGCAGGCCGGAAGCATCGAGTGGCAGGCCAGGCCGCAGCAGATCTGTGACTATGGCAATCCGCCATTCGCGCGCTGGTTCGTGGGCGGCGCGACGAATATCTGCCACAACGCCGTGGACCGCCACCTTGCGGATCGCGCGCAGCAGAATGCGCTGATCGCGATCTCGACGGAAACCAATACCGAGCGCGCCTACAGCTACGTCGAACTGCATGCTGAAGTGCAGCGCATGGCGGCCTGCCTGCTCGAACTGGGTGTCAAGCAGGGCGATCGCGTGCTGATCTACATGCCCATGATTGCCGAAGCCGCGTTCGCCATGCTGGCTTGCACGCGCATCGGCGCCATCCATTCGGTCGTATTCGGCGGCTTTGCGTCGTCCTCGCTCGCCTCGCGCATCGAGGATTCCGAGCCCACCGTCATCGTGTCGGCCGACGCGGGCTCGCGCGGCGGCAAGGTCGTCGCATACAAGCCGTTGCTCGATGAAGCCATCGAACTGTCCGCCCACAAGCCGCAGGCCGTGTTGGTCATCGACCGGGGGCTTGCTCCGGCAGCCATGCGCGCGGGCCGGGACCACGATTGGGCGGCGCTGCGCAGTCTGCACATAGACACCAAGGTGCCATGCGTCTGGCTCGAATCCACGCACCCGAGCTACACGCTCTATACCAGCGGGACCACGGGAAAGCCCAAGGGCGTGCAGCGAGACACGGGCGGATACGCCGTGGCGCTGGCGTCCAGCATGCAGCACATTTTCGATGCCAAGGCCGGAGATACCTATTTCTGCACCAGCGACATCGGCTGGGTGGTCGGGCATAGCTACATCATCTATGGACCGCTGCTCGCCGGCATGGCGACCGTGATGTACGAGGGCCTGCCGATCCGTCCCGATGCCGGTATCTGGTGGAGCATCGTCGAGAAATACAAGGTCACGCACATGTTCTCCGCGCCCACGGCGGTGCGCGTGCTCAAGAAGCAGGACCCCGAGTACCTCAAGCGCTACGACATTTCCAGCCTGCGCGGCCTCTGGCTGGCCGGCGAGCCGCTCGACGAACCCACGGCGCAGTGGATCAGCGATGCGCTGCAGGTGCCCATCATCGACAACTACTGGCAGACCGAAACCGGCTGGCCGATTCTCACGCTGTGCAACGGCGTGGAAAAGCAGACCTCGCGCTTCGGCAGCCCCGGCAAGGCTGTGTACGGCTACAACGTCAAGCTGATCGACGAGAGCAACGGGCAGGAACTCACGCAGCCCAACCAGAAGGGAGTTCTCGCCATCGAAGGCCCGCTGCCCCCGGGCTGCCTGCAGACCGTCTGGCGCAACGACGAGCGGTTTGTGAATACTTATTGGAAGAGCATTCCGAACAACCTGATCTACAGCACCTTCGACTGGGGCATACGCGACAAGGACGGCTACTACTTCATTCTGGGCCGCACGGATGACGTGATCAATGTCGCGGGCCACCGGCTCGGAACCCGCGAGATCGAGGAATGCATCTCCGGCAATGCCAACATCGCCGAAGTGGCGGTGGTCGGCGTGGCGGACAACCTCAAGGGCCAGGTGGCGCTGGCTTTTGCCGTGGTCCGCGATGCGTCGAGCATCACTGACGACGCGGGCCGCCTCAAGTATGAGGGCGAGATCATGAAACACGTCGACAGCCAGCTTGGAGCCGTGGCGCGTCCGGCGCGCGTTTATTTCGTGAATGCGCTTCCCAAGACGCGCAGCGGCAAGCTGCTGCGCCGCACGTTGCAGGCGATCGCCGAGAAGCGCGATCCCGGTGATGTGACGACGATGGAAGATCCAGCAGCCCTGCAGCAGATCAGGGAGCTGCTGGGCTGAGTACAGCTTTATGGCTGCTATCGCGGTTGGAGCGGCGGTAGCAGTCTTTTTTACACCAAGGGTGCGGTATCTGGCAAATTCCGCGCCGAATCCATCCAGGATCGAGGGGCTCGCCATTGAGCCACCCATACGGCGAAATGCTCCGCGGGCATGGGTGCCGAGACGCCGTGCCCCTGAGCGACCAGGCAGCCCATGCGCATCAGGAGCAGCCCTTGCTCCGTTGTCTCCACGCCTTCGGCGACGATGCGGTAGCCAAACGATTGGGCCAGCCCGATCACGCCCTGCACGATGGCCTGATCAGTGGGGTCCTGCATCATTCCAAGCACATAGCTCTGGTCGAGCTTGAGCTGATCGATGGGCAGGCGGCGCAGATAGGCCAGCGAGGAATATCCCGTGCCGAAGTCGTCCAGCGACACCGACACGCCGATGTCCCGCAACTGCGTGAGTTCGCGCGCTACATAGTTCATGTCATACAGCGCGGCGTTTTCCGTGATTTCCAGATCGAGCTGGCTCGGCCTCACGGTCGGATATTTCTCCAGGTTGGCCAGCACCCAGTCGGCAAAGCCGTGATGGCGCAGTTGTTCCGCGTCGATATTGATGCTGAGCTGTATGTTCAGGCCATGGTGGCGCAGCGCGACAATCTGCGCGAGCGCGGACTCCATCACCCATTCGGAGAACCTCGAGAGCATGTCGGTGCCGTCGATCGCGTGCAGGAAGGCGCCGGGCAGCAGCACGCCCCTGCGTGGATGGACCCAGCGCACCAGCGCTTCGGCGCCGACGACCGTGCCGGTCCGCATGTTGACCTTGGGCTGCAGATAGAGCGAGAGTTCGCCGTTGTTCATTGCGGTGTCGAACTGGGAGCGCAGCTCGATCAGGTTCTGGCGGGCCGTCTCCTGTACCGAGTCGAAGGCGCGCAGGCGATTGCCGCCGGCCTGCTTGGCGACATACATCGCCTGGTCCGCGTGGCGCAAAAGCGTGTCGGTGTCGGCGGAGTCCTCGGGAAAAAGCGTATAGCCGACACTCGCCGTGACTTCGACGCGTTCTCCATTGAGGTCATACGGTACGCCCACGGCCTCCATCAGGGCACGCAGGCGGCGCTCGCAGCTCTCGCGGCCGGTCAGGTCGTTCAGCAGCACGGCGAACTCGTCACCGGACAGGCGCGCCACGCAGTCGGTCGGCCGCAGCGCCCGTTGAAGGCGGGCGGCGACCAGTACCAGCAACTGATCGCCAATGCTGTGGCCGAGCTGGTCGTTGATGGCCTTGAGCGAGTCCAGGTCAAGATAGGCCAGCGCAAGATGGGCATGGATCTTCCGGCCCGCATTCTCGATCGCCTCGCGCAAAACCCGGACCAGCATCACCCGGTTGGGCAGGCCGGTCAGCGCGTCGTAGTGCGCCATGCGGTGCAGAAGCTCCTGCTGCTCGTGCTGGAGTGTCACGTCTATCGCCACGCCGAGCATGCGCAGCGGCTTGCCGTCCGCATCGAACGACACCACCTTGCCCACGTTGCGCAACCAGCGCGTTGGCGCCTTGGGGCGCGTGATGTGCCAGATGCAGTCGAAGGGGGCGGCGGTGTTCATCAGGTGCAGCTTCAACGCTTTCTCTGTGAGCTGGATCTGCTCCTCACTCATGTGTTCCTGCCATGGCAGGTCCCGCTCCACGCCTTCGCGGGGAGCGGCGCGCCCCTGCATCGCATGCCAGCGGGCGTCGCCGCGTACTTTCCCTGTCTGCAGGTTCCAGTCCCAAAGACCGATGGCGGCGGCGGAGATGGTCAGCGAGAGCAGTTCCTCGCGCTCGCGCACCATGCGCTCCTGGCGCTTGCGCTCCGTGATGTCGAGCACCGAAAGCAGCCAGCAGGCGCGCCCCTCGATTTCAATGGGGCTCATCGATTGCAGCACGGTGAGCACCTTGCCGGCGCGGGTGCGCAGTTCGTTCTCGTGGCCCACCAGTTGCCCGGCCATGCGCGCTTCGCGCACGAGTTGCTCGCGTGTCTGCGCGGCGTAGATGTTCAGGTCGACCAGCGAATGTCCTAGGCACTCATCCCTGGAATAGCCCAGCATTTGCTCCCAAGCGGGATTGACGTCCACGAATCCGCCGGTTTCCTGGTCTATGAACGAAAGGGGCAGCGGCAGCATCTGAAAGATGTGCTCGAGCCGGGCCTCGTAGGCCTGCATCCGCTCCGAAGTCCGGCGCAGCTTGTCGATGTCCTGAACGACGCCGCGCACGTTGACCAGCTTTTCGTCCTCGAAAAGGGCTTCGTTGCGCGCGCGCACCCACACGCGGCGGCCATCCGTGCGGATGATCTCGAACTCCATGTCCCAGAATATGTCGCTGTGGCTGCCGATCCTGCACAGCGCCTTGACGCGCGGCTGCCATTCGGGGGCCACGAAACGTTCGATGTAATTGCCGGGGGCGGGGGTCCCCACGGGGACGCCATGAATCTCGCAGGTAACGTCGGACCAGTAGGTGAGGCCTTTGTCGGGTACGCCTTCCCAATACCCCAGGCGGGCAAGGCGGCTTGCCTGCTGCAGCAACTGGTTGGAGGCGCGCAGGCTGTCCTGTATCGCCCTGGTCTGCGTCATGTCGTGAAAGACGAAAACCATGCACATTTCACCGGCGATCTGCGTCCTGCGCGCCGAAAGCAGGCCCGGAATCTGGCGGCCGCGGTGCGAGACCACCATCGGCATGCCGTTCAGATATTCATCCTCGTCGAGCGCCTGCATGTAGCGGCTGCGATCGGCAGGATCCACGGCCAGCCCGAACTCGCCGGGGATCTTGCCGACGATGTCCGATGCCGGCATCTCCAGCAGGCGGCTGAAGGCAGGATTGACATCCATGTACCGCCCATTGTCGAGGCAGACGATGCCCGCCGGGTCGGGCAGCGTCTGATAGAAGCTCGTGTACTTCACCTCGGAAAGCCGGGCGGCTTCCTCCATCAGGTGATGCTCGGTGATGTCCAGCAACATGCCCGACATGCGCAGCGTGCGCCCGTGCGGGGCCTGTTCCACGGCGCTGCCCCGGGCTACCAGCCAGCGCCATTGGCCGCGCACGTCGCGCATGCGGAACTGGATGTGCAGGCGCACCGCGGCGCCCTCGATCACCTGACTGAGCTGCGGCTGCAGCCGCAGCAGGTCCTGAGGATCGATGCAGGAGCGCAGGATGGCAAGCCTCTTGCGGCTGCGCCGCAGGCTGAGCGAGGAGGGCTTGTCGCCTTCAAAGCCGTCGGTCAATCCAAAGTCCGCATAGAACGAGCCCTGGAAAGAGAACTGCTGAAGGCGCGCATCCCATTCCCAGCGGCCGCCGCCGGACGCCTTGAGCGCCTCCACCAGTTCCCTTTCGCGCAGACTCAGCATCTGCAGCGCGCGTGCGCGGCTGAAAAGCAGCCCGGCGCTCGCGCAGAGCACCGATACGCCAATGACGTAACGCCATGGGATTCTCTCCAGCGGATTGGCGAGCGCCCCGTTTCTGACCGGCTCCAGAATGTTCCAGGGATAGGCCGCGAGCGGGACCAGCACCACCAGGCCTGCCAGCAACACCCAGAAGCTGATGCGGCCGCTGCGCCGCGCAAGCCACATGAGGCTGCCGATGCACCATAGGACAGCGGTGGGGGCGACGCCTTCGAGCAGGCTGTCGCCGCCCACGTGCAGTACCTGTGCGAACAGCGGAAAGACGGCGGACACCGCGCCTGTGAGCGGGCCGAACAGAAAGCTGGCCGAAACCAGGATGCCTGAATGAACGAGGGAAGGGCCGCCCGCATGGCCGCGGTAATGCAGCACAGTCACGATGACAGCGGCGAAACCGCTGATCAAACCAA
Organism: Diaphorobacter ruginosibacter; assembly: GCF_040396215.1. Taxonomy (GTDB): domain Bacteria; phylum Pseudomonadota; class Gammaproteobacteria; order Burkholderiales; family Burkholderiaceae_C; genus Diaphorobacter_A; species Diaphorobacter_A ruginosibacter_A. Next base: position 11,615 of record NZ_JBEBOW010000044.1, read on the forward strand.
TCCACATCTGCTCCTGGCGGTCGGGCCTGAGCAGCGTGGATGCAGGCACAAGCGCCGCGCCGACGATCAATGACACCAGAATCAACCCCGTGACGAAGAATTCGTTGGTCATAGGCCAGGCACCAGACCGCTGCAAGGCGATGGTTGGTTAAAGACTATTTGATAACTAATTTAAGTTATTCAATGCTATTACACAATATGAAATATGCGCATGGGTAAATATAAATGCTGCAAATGATCGAGTGCCGGTATTTGCGACATCAGGGAAAACACCGGCAGCGCATCATCGGCGCGGCCTGAGCAGGCCGGTCGACAGCATGGTGCCGCACACGATGATTACCGCGCAGCCCAGCATCCACGGCGTGACGGCCTCGCGTAGAAAGAGGCTCCCGTACAGCACCGCGAAGGCCGGTGCGAGAAATGTCACCGCAACCGCCTGGCTCGGCCCGGCGTGGGCGATCAGGCGGAAATACAGGATATAGGCAATGCCGGTGCAGAGAACCGCGATGGCCGCCACCGCGCCCCAGGCGCGTGCGCTGGGCATCCGGTCGGGCCAGTTCAGGATGGTGGGAATGCACAGGCACAGCGAAGCGCCGATCAGGCTTCCCGTGGCGGAGGCAAGCGGGGGAACGTCCAGCATATAGCGCTTGGCGTAATTGGCCGCGATGGCATAGCACATCGAGGCGCACAGGCAGGCTGCGATCGCATATGCGGCATCGCCGTGTCTGGCGCCCGCGCCGCCCGGCGCTCGCCAGGCGAGCAGCGCGACACCGACAAACCCCACCGCAAGCCCGATCCAGCGCAGGCGCTGTATGCGTTCGCCAAGCCAGATCCAGGCCACCAGCGCGCCGAAAAGAGGGACCGTCGCATTCAGGATGGAGGTCAGGCCGGTGGTGATGTGCATCACGGCCCAGGCGAACAGCGCGAATGGAATCGCGGAATTGATGACGCCCGCGAGCAATACGCGCTTCCAGTGCTTCTTCAGGGCCGGCCACTCGCCCCTGTGGACCATCGCCGGAAACAGTATCAGCGCGGCCAGTGCGACGCGCACGCCAGCGGTGGGAAACGGGCCGAATTCCTCGGCTCCCATGCGCATGAACAGAAACGATGCGCCCCAGATGGCGGAAAGCAGCAGGAATTCGGGCACCCAGGATCGCTGGGCATGGGCTCCCGCGGGCGCGCAGGTGGTCATATTGTCGTGTGTTCTTTGGTGTTTTGGCGCTCGAGCCGCAGCAAGGCGACCTTGCGCTCGAGCCCGCCAGCATACCCTGTCAGGGAGCCGTCGCCGCCGAGAACCCGATGACACGGCACAACGATGCTGACGGGATTGCGCCCCACGGCCGCGCCCACTGCCCTGGCCGCCTGCGGCTTGCCGATGGAGCGGGACAGCGCGGCGTATGTGGTGGTGGCGCCGCAGGGAATCGTCAGCAGTTCGCGCCATACGGATTGCTGGAACGGCGTGCCGCCCGACAGGTCCAGCGGCAGCTCGAATCCGGTGCGTTTCCCGTCCAGGAAATCCAATACCTGGCGGCGCGCTGCCCGCAAGACGGGATGTCCATCGTCGATGGCCCAGGCGCCGGACGCCAGTTGGACGGGAAAGTGCCGCTGGTTTTCAAACCACAGTCCTGTCAGTCCACTGCCGGACGCAGCCGCCAGCATGGGGCCAAGCGGCGTATCAAAGCGCATATGGACGATGGGGGCGGTAAAGCGTGTCATATTGAATCTCCCAAAAAGCATGAGCGGCTGGTCAGCGGCGCGCGAGACCGGCCCAGGTCCGCATGACGGCGTAACTGCGCCAGGGACTCCAGGCTTGCGAGGCCTCGAGCGCCTGCCTGGCGGCGGCGCTGCCGCGCGCGATGCCCAGCGCCGATTGCAATGCGATGTCGCCTGCGGGAAACGCATCGGGCCAGCGCAATGCGCGCATGGCGATGTATTGCGCGGTCCAGTCACCAATGCCGGGAAGCGACCGCAGCGCCGCCATGGTGGCTTGCGGATCATCGCCCGGGGCGAGTTGGAGGTTCCCCTCGATCAGCATTCGTGCCAGGGCCTGGATGGCTTTCTGGCGCTGGCGCACGATGCCGATGGCGCCCAGGTCGTCACCATCGGCCCGAGCCAGGGCGAGCGGCGTGGGAAACAGCCGTGCCAAGCCGGGCCACGGGGTGGCTGCGGGCTCGCCAAAGCGCTGCGCCAGCCGATGCGCGAGCGTGCGTGCGGCGGCCACGGTGATCTGCTGGCCGAGCACCGCGCGCACCGCCAACTCGAAGCCATCGGCCGCGCCCGGCACGCGCATGCCGTCCGCATCGTCGAAGCAGGGCCGCAGTGCGGCATCGATCACCGCCATGTCCGCATCCAGGTCGAACATGGCGCGCACGCGAGCGATCAGCGCCGGCAGTACGCCGAGCAGGCCATCGCTCACCGTGAGTTCCAGTTGCGAAGTCTGCATGTTGAAGCGCACGTCCATCCAGCCGCTGGCGTCATGCCGGCCATCCTGCATGCGCAGCGTCCGGCGCAGGCCGGGCAGGCCGGCCGAGGGGGCTGGCTCCACCTGTTCGACACCGGTGATTTCACGTGTTTTCAGGAAACCCAGCATGGCCTGGATGTTGTAGGGAGGCCGCCAGCCCAGGCGGATCACGCGTGATCGCCCCGGCGGCGCGGATCCTTGATCCGCGCTCTTTCCGCGCAACTGTGATGGATTGAGCAGGTAATGGCGCTTGAACGCCGAGTTGAAGCCGCGCACGCTCTTGAAGCCGCTCGCCAGCGCGATCTGCGTGACCGGCAGCGCCGTATCGGCCAGCAATTGCTTGGCGGCCAGCAGGCGGCGGGTCTGCAGGTACTGCAGGGGTGAAATTCCCAGGCCCGCAACCAGTATCCGGCGCAGATGCCTGTCGGTGATGCCCAGGCGCTGCGCGAGCCGCTCGATGAGCGCGCCGCTTTCCGCCTCCGCCCAGTTCTCGGGCGCATCCAGAAAACGCAGCGCCTGCCGCAGCAGGATGCCGCTTGCGTCCTGGCTGGACCAGTTGAGCGCCTGCGGCGCGAGCTCCGGCCTGCAGCGCAGGCAGGGACGGAATCCGGCGTTCTCGGCCTGCGCCGCCAGGTCGAAGAAACGGCAGTTTTCCCGTTTGGGAGTGCGCACGGCGCACACCGGCCTGCAGTAGATTCCGGTGCTGGTCACGCCGGTGAAGAACAGGCCGTCGAAACGGGCGTCCCTGGATTTCAGCGCGAGGTAGCGGGCGTCGTCGGCCTCGTCGTGTGCTGTCTGGGTCATGCTCACATGATAGACAGGGGCGGCGAAAAGACCGGCAATTTCCGGACATGATCTTTCCAGCCGCTGCGTGCGAAAGCCGCCAGCCCGGACGGGCCTGCCGGCGCGCCTACAATCACAGCCGTTTTCCAACTTTCTACAGGTTGCCTCGTGCCATTTTCGCCAGCCATCTTCAAAGCCTATGACATTCGCGGCATCGTGCCGAGCACGTTGAACGAAGACGTGGCCCGCAATCTGGGCAGGGCCTTCGGCATGGCCGCCAGGGCCAAGGGGCAGGGCGTGGTGGCGGTGGGCCGCGATGGCCGGCTCTCGGGGCCGGCGCTCTCGCAGGCGTTGATGGCGGGGCTGGTCGAGGTGGGCATCGAGGTGATCGACGTCGGCATGGTCACCACGCCCATGCTTTACTTCGCCGCGGCCACGTTGTGCCAGAGCGGCATCCAGGTGACGGGCAGCCACAACCCCAAGGATTACAACGGCTTCAAGATGGTGCTGGCGGGCAAGGCGATCCATGGCGATGAAATCCAGGACCTGCGCCGCGCGATGGATGAACAGGCATGGACGGCCGCGCCCGGCGGCGGCATCCGCCGCGCGGATGTGCTTGAAGACTACACCCGCCGCATCGTTGGCGACGTGAAGCTGGCCCGGCCGATGAAGATCGTGGTCGATTCGGGCAACGGCGTCGCCGGTGCTTCGGCGCCAGGCATCTTCCGCGCGCTGGGTTGCGAGGTGATCGAACTGTTCTCCGAGGTGGACGGCAATTTCCCGAACCATCACCCGGATCCGAGCAAGCCCGACAATTTGAAGGACGTGATCGCCGCGCTGGGCGGCAGCGACGCCGAACTGGGGCTGGCCTTCGACGGCGATGGCGACCGCCTGGGCATCGTGACGAAGGACGGCCAGAACATCTTCCCGGACCGCCAGATGATGCTGTTCGCCCAGGACGTGCTCTCGCGCGTGCCGGGCGCGCCCATTCTGTTCGACGTGAAGTGCACGCAGCGCCTGGCTCCGGCCATCGAGGCCGCGGGCGGCAGGCCGGTGATGTACAAGACCGGCCACTCGCTGATCAAGGCACGCATGAAGGAGCTCGATGCGCCTCTGGGCGGCGAGATGAGCGGCCACATCTTCTTCAAGGAACGCTGGTTCGGCTTTGACGACGGCACCTACGCGGGTTGCCGCCTGCTGGAAATCCTCAGCCGCAGCGGCGACCCCAGCTCCGTGCTCAATGCCCTGCCGGCAAGCCATTCCACGCCCGAGTTGAACGTGGCCTGCGAGGAGGGCGAGCCGCATCGCCTGACGGCGCAATTGCAGGCGCTGGCGCAGGAGACATTTTCCGAGCCCGCGCGGATCAGCACCATCGACGGGCTGCGCGTGGACTGGCCCGACGGTTTTGGCTTGATCCGCGCCAGCAACACGACGCCCGTGCTGGTCCTGCGCTTCGAGGGGCACTCGCAGGAGGCGATGCACCGCATCGAGGCCGCCATGCTTGGGCTGCTCGAACGCGTCAAGCCGGGCGCGCAGGTCGGCGGCGCGGCGCATTGATCCGGGCAGGCATGGTGTTCACGTCGGTATTGAAACCACCGGGCGGCAACGCGGAATCCGGGCGGATCGACAGGTGCTAGGCCTTTATTCACTGGCCATCCAGCTCGCCACGCCGCTCCTGCGGCGCAAGCTGAGGCGGCGCGCCCGCTCCGAGCCCGGCTACGCGCAGGCCGTGCCCGAGCGGTTCGGGTTCTATGAATCGACGCCCCGGCCCGGGGACGGAGCATCGCCGCTCATCTGGATCCACGCGGTTTCGCTGGGGGAAACACGCGCCGCCGCGATCTTGCTCAAGGAGTTGCGCCAGCTGATTCCAGGGATGCGGCTGGTGCTCACCAACGGCACGGCCACCGGCCGCGAAGAGGGCCGGAAGCTGCTGGGCGAGGGCGATGCGCAGGTCTGGCAGCCCTGGGATTCGCCGCAGGCCGTGGGCAGGTTCCTGGACCACTTCATGCCTGACGCGGGTGTGCTGATGGAGACCGAAATCTGGCCCAACCTGGTCGCCGGCTGCAAGGCGCGGGACATTCCACTGGCGCTTGCCAACGCGCGCATGAACGAGAAATCCTGGCGCGGCGCCAAGCGCTGGTCATGGCTCGCGCGGCCCGCTTACCAGGGCCTTTCGGCCGCCTGGGCGCAGACCGATGCCGACGCCCGACGTCTGGCCGATGCGGGCGCGCCGGTGCGCGGCGCGTTCGGCAACCTCAAGTTCGACAGCGTACCGGATGCTCCGCTGCTCGCGCGTGGCCGGGCATGGCGCGCGCGGGCCGATCGCCCCGTGGTGCTGTTCGCCAGCAGCCGCGAAGGCGAGGAAGCCGCATGGCTGGATGCGTGGCTGCGCCAGCGTGACGCCATGAGCGCCCGTGGCCAGCGGGTGCAGTGGCTGCTGGTGCCACGCCATCCGCAGCGCTTTGACGAGGTGATCGCGCTGTGCGCCCAGGCCGGCCTGGGCGTCTCGCGCCGCAGCCAGTGGCTGGACGGCGGCCCGCAGCCTGCGGACGTCTGGCTGGGCGACACCATGGGCGAGATGGCTCAGTACTACGGCCTGTCGCACGCAGCCATGCTGGGCGGCAGCTTCGAGCCGCTGGGCGGCCAGAACCTGATAGAGGCGCTGTCGTGCGACTGCCCCGTCGTCATGGGGCCGCACACCTTCAATTTCGCCGAAGCGGCGGAGCTTGCCGCCGATGCGGGCGTCGCGCTGCGCGTCGCGGACATGCAAGAAGGCGTGCAGGAAGCCGTGCGCCTGGTCAACGAGCCGGAACGGCTGGCGGATCTGACGTCGCGCTGCCATGCGTTCACGACGGCGCATCGCGGCGCGGCGCATTCGACCGCGCTGGCCGTGGCGCGGCTGTTGCCGCAGGTGTCGCAGCCGGTATCGCCGCCAGTATTGCCGCGGGGGCGGGCGTAGTGAGCATGCCCGCGGACGCATGGTCCGATGGGAGTCAGGCGTGGGTAACCGCGTTGATAGCCTTGCATCATGACTAACATCAAGTCATATTGCGTTTTGCATCATGTCCACTATCCAAGTAACGGACAATCAAGCTCATTCCTGAATCGCCGGAATCATTCTTGACTTTTCCCTGGCGGATGGCTCTGGCAGCAATTGGTGATCTCTCCATGTTGGACAAGCACTATCTCACGCCTTTGTTCGCTCCCGCCTCGGTCGTGGTTCTGGCGGGCCCCAATGACAAGCCGCAATCGCTTTCCCCGCTCGCACGCCATGTGCAGGAAGCGCTCGGGGAGCAGAAATTCACCGGCAGCCTCACGTTCATGGATATCCACACCAGCGGCACGCTGGCCGATCTGGCTCAGGCGCGTGCCGATCTGGCGGTGATTGCGCTGCCGCCCGACGAGGTCGCAGCCGCCATGGAGGTGGCAGGACGCATGAACTGCCGCGCGGCTGTCGTGGTGTCCACCGGCATGAGCCAGCAGCAGGCGTCCGAGCTCAAGCGCATCGCCAAGCGCGAAGGCATGTTTCTGCTGGGGCCGAATTCGCTGGGCATACAGCGGCCGTCGCTGCAGTTCAACGCCAGCGCGATCGGCCCGCTTGCCAGCGAAGGATCGCTCGGCCTGATCTGCCAGTCGGGCGCGCTCGCGGCTTCGATCCTGGACTGGGCACGCAGCAACGCAGTGGGCTTCTCCAGCGTGGTGTCGCTGGGCGCGCATACCGACCTGGGCATCGCGGCGGTGCTCGATTTCCTGGCGCATGACCCGCGCACGCAGAGCATCGTGGTCTACATGGAAGGGATCCAGAACGCCCGCAGCTTCATGAGCGCGCTGCGCACGGCGGCCAACGCCAAGCCGGTCATCGTGCTCAAATCCGGCCGCAAACCGGCGGGCAACGCCGCCGCGCTCACGCACAGCGGCGCGATCGTCGGCAGCGACGAGGTGTTCGACGCGGCGCTGCGCCGCGCTGGCGCGGTCAGGGTGCGCACTTTCGTGGAACTGTTCTCGGCGGCCAAATGCCTTGCGTCGCGCTACCGCGCGGTCGGCCAGCGGCTGGCCGTCATCACCAACGGCGGCGGCCCCGGCGTGCTGGCGGCCGACTGGATCAACGAGCGCGGCCTGACGCTTGGCCGCATGTCCGCCGACAAGGCCGCCGAGCTGGCCGCGCAATTGCCGCCGCTGGCCTCGCTGACCGAGCTGATCGACCTGTCCGAGGAGGCCGGACCGGAGCACTACCGCCTCGCGCTCGATGCGGCCAACAAGGACAAGCAGATCGACGGCGTGCTCGCCATCTTCTCTCCCAAGCCAGGCCGTGATGCCACCGCCGTCGCGCAGGCGCTCTCTGACGCCAAGCGCGGCATGAGCAAGCCGCTGCTCACCAGCTGGCTTGGCGATACGCTGGTGCTTCCCGCGCGCCAGACGCTGCGCAAGGCGCAGATTCCCAGCTTCCGCACGCCCGAGGCGGCGGTGGGCGCGTTCAACAACATCTCCACCTTCTATCGCAATCAGCAGTTGCTGCAGCAGACGCCGCCGTCGCTGAGCGCGCTGGCCAAGCCGGACATCGAGGGCGCGCGCCTGGTGATCGAGAGCGTGCTGGCCGAACGCAGGCAGGTGCTGACCGAGATGGAGTCCAAGTCGCTGCTGGCAGCGTTCCACATTCCCGTGACCCGCACGCTGCAGGCGCGCAGCGCGCATGAAGCGATGATGATCGCGACGCAGCTTGGCTATCCGGTGGCGCTCAAGATCGACTCGCCGGACATCAGCCACAAGTCCGACGTCGGCGGCGTGGCGCTCAACGTACATACCGGAACGGCGGTGCGCGACGCCTACACCGACATGGTGCAGCGCGTAGCGGGGCTGATGCCCAACGCGCGCATTCATGGCGTGACCGTGCAGAACATGGCGCGCAGCCGGCGCGGGCGCGAGATCTGCATCGGCATGGTCAGCGACGAGTATTTCGGCCCGACCATCACGTTCGGCGCGGGCGGCACCATGGTCGAGTTGATGGAGGATGGTTCGATGGAACTGCCGCCGCTCAACCAATTCCTCGCCCGCAGCCTGATCGAGCGCTCACGCGTGGCCGAGACGCTGGGCGAATGGCGCGGGGCCGCTCCGGTGGATTTCGAGGCCCTGGAGCAGGTGCTGCTGCGTATCTCCGAGATGGCCTGCGCGCTGCCGCAACTGCGCGAGATGGACATCAACCCGCTGATCGTCGATGCCAGCGGCGTGGTGGCGGTGGATGCCCGTATCGTCGTGGGCGAGGCCGCGCACGGCGCGACGGGGGCCATCGTTTCAGGATCGGGCGGCGCCGACTCGAGCTATGCGCACCTGGCCATCATGCCGTACCCGGCCCGCTACGAGCAGATATGGCCGATGCGCGGCGGCGGCGAATACCACGTTCGCCCGATCCGCCCGGACGATGCGCAGATGCTGCAGAAGCTGGTGCGCGAGCTGTCTTCCGAGAGCCGCTATTTCCGCTTCGTGTCGCAATTGGCCGAGCTGCCCGGCTCGATGCTCGCGCGCTTCACGCTGATCGACTATGACCGCGAAATGGCGCTTGTGGCCGTGCAGCGTGAAAACTCGGTGGATGCCAAGGGCCATGCCGTCGAAATCGAGCGCATCGTCGGCGTGTCCCGGTACGTCACCAATCCGGACCACACCAGCTGCGAATTCGCGTTGCTGGTGGCCGATGACTTCGCCGGGCGGGGCCTGGGCTCGCGCCTGATGCTGGCGATCATGGAGGTCGCGCGGGATCGCGGGCTCTCCGAGATCCAGGGACTGGTTCTTGCCAACAACCCCAACATGCTCAAGCTGATGCGTCGGCTTGGTTTTGAAGTCAAGGCGTTTCCCGACGATCCGGAATTCCGCCTGGTCGTGCACCAGCTCTGAGCGGCGGGGCCGCTTCAGCGGCTTTTGCTCGCCTGGTCGGGCGTCCCCGTGGCCAGCAGGCCATCCACTCTGGCGATGTCCTCGTCGCCCAGAACGCCCGCCGCCTGACGCAGCTTGAGCTCGCCCATCAGCACGTCATACCGCGCTTTGGCCAGTTGGCGCTGGGTTTGATAGAGCTGGCTTTGCGCGTTGAGGATGTCGATGTTCACCCGCACGCCGACCTGATAGCCCAGCAGGTTGGCTTCGAGCGCGCTCCGGCTGGAAGCGACGGCGGCTTCGAGCGCCTTCACCTGGCTCATTCCAGACTGCACGCCGAGATAGGCCGTGCGCGCTGCCTGCGCCACGGTGCGGCGGGCGTTGTCCAGGTCGGCCTGCGCCTTTTCTTCCAGCGACAAGGTTTCCTTCACGCGGTTCTGGATGGCGAAGCCCGCGAACAGCGGCATGTTGAGCGCGACGCCCACGCTCGCACTGGTGGCATGCGAGTGCACGAATGGCTGAGACACCAGCCCGTTGGGATTGCGCTGCATGCCGTAGCTCGCCTGCAGGTCCACGGTCGGCAGGTGGCCTGCCTCGGCCTTCCGGGTTTCCAGCCGTGCGATATCCAGCGCGATCCGCGCCTGGCGCACCACGGGCTGGGTGTTTTCCGCCGTGTCCGCCCATTGGTTGATGTCCATGGGCTCCACCGCGGGCAGGCGCACCGGCTGCGCGAGCGGCATGGGTGACACGCCGGAGCGGCCGATGATCTGGTCGAGCGCGAGCTTCCTGACCTGAAGCTCGTTGCCTGCCGCTATTTCCTGCGCATCGGCAAGATCGAGGCGGGCCTGCGCTTCGCGGGAGTCGGTGATGGTGGCGTTGCCAAGCTCGAAGTTGCTCCTGGCGGCGGCATACTGTTCGGAAATCGCCTTTTTCTGAGCCAGCACGACCTCCAGTGCATCCTGCGCCGCAAGCACGTCGAAATAGGCCTGGCTCACACGCACGAGCAGATCCTGATCGGCCGCGTCGAGCTGCGCCTGCGCGATCTCTATGCCGCGCTGTCCCTGCTCGAAGGCAATGCGGTTGGCCGGCCGGTACAGCGGCTGGCTCGCCACCAGCGCGGCCTGCTGGGTCGGCGCGTGCAGATCGAAGCTCGGTGCGAGCGGGGTGGGATTCTTCACCCGGTATTCGGTGCGTGCGTAGCTCACGCCCGCCTGCGCGGCCACGCTGGGCAGCAGCCCCGCGCGCGCCTGTTCTCCGCGGCTGACCGTGGCATCGTATTGCGCCCTGGCAGCCTGCCAGGGGGCATCGAAACCGCGGGCCTGCTCGAGCAGTTCGAGCAAACTCTGCGCCTGGGCGTTGCCGAAGACACCCGCGCCCAGAAGGGCAGCCAGGGAAAGGCTGCGTGCAAGTGTTGTCGGCGATGGCTTCATGATGTCCTTCCAGGGGGCGCGGCTGCGGTTGGACGGCTGAGAGGAAAAAGCGCTGCCGCCGTCGCCGGATCGCCGACGGTTGAAAAATCTGCGAGGCTGCTCGCGGGAGCTGGCTGCTCAATAGCGGGGAACGGCCGGGTCCAGTTCCGCGGACCAGGCGTCGATGCCGCCGGTGATGTTGGCAACGCTCTCGAAGCCCTGGCTTTCGAGAAAGCCCGCCACTCGCAGGCTGCGCATGCCGTGATGGCACAGGCAGGCGATGGGCCGGGCCGGGTCCAGCTCGGCAAGGCGCTGCGGGATCTCTCCCATCGGAATGGCGACGAGCTCGAAGTCGGCTGGCGCGATGCTTGCCGTCTGCTGCTCCCATTTCTCACGCACGTCCAGCACCAGCGGGCGTATGCCGTCAGTCGCACCGGCAATCCATTCGGCAAGCTGCTTGGGGCTGATGTGGGTGATCATGCTGGTTCCTGAAATAGGGATCGGGTGTTCTCAGAATTTGAACGGCGACGGTTCAGCGAAATTCAGCAGGCGTGGAACGATGGCGTCCCATGGCTGGGTGGTCTTGAAACCGTTGCCGCTGCGGGTCACGACCGTGGCGCGCATCACCGGCTCCTGGCCCACGACGGCGACGAAACGGCCGCCTTCCGTGAGCAGCGACAGCAGGCCCTGCGGAATCTCCGCGACCGAGCCGCTAAGGATGACCACGTCGAAGGGGCCGTCGGCGGACAGGTTGCGCGAGCCGTCGCCCAGGCGGACTTCCACGTTCGAGATACCGGCGCCGAGCAGGTTGTCCTTGGCGAAGTCGACCAGCTCGGCATTGATTTCGAGCGAGATGACCTGCGCGGCGCTGCGGCCGAGCAGTGCGGCCATGTAGCCGGAGCCCGTGCCGATTTCCAGGACGCGGTCCGTCGGCTTGACCTCGGCGTCCTGCAGCAGGCGCGCCTCCACGCGAGGGGCCAGCATGACCTGCCCGGTGCGCTCGGCTTCTTCCACCGAGGCGTTGAGCGGGATTTCAATGTCCATGAACGCCATGGAGCGGTACGCCGCGGGAACGAATTCCTCGCGGCGGACCTGCGTCAGCAATTCGAGCACGTCCTCGTCGAGCAGACGCCATGGGCGAATCTGCTGCTCAATCATGTTGAAGCGAGCCTGTTCCACAAGGTTGTTGGTGTCGGCGGACGTGTTCAAAGGCATGTTCATGGGGTACTCCGGATGCGGACTCTGGTATCAGACAAAACCTCTGATTCTAGGCCGCTCGCGGGCGCAGGCCAGCCAGCAGGTTATCCGCGTGCATTTTCAGATACTTATGGGGATCGAAATTGTCTGGATTCACGACACAGATCACCCTGGACGAATTCATCAGATCGAGCTGCATCAACGGCGCCTGCACCAGATAGATGGCGTACTCGAGGTCGATGTCACGGAATTCACCCGACTCGATGCCGCGCCGGAAGATCCGCCGGATCAGCTCCTGCCCGGGCAATACGACCTCGGTGCGGTAGAACTGCGCGATCTCGGGGAAGTTATTGGCCTCGGACACCATCAGCTTGCCCAGCCCGTTGGCCTTGGTCGAGCCGATGCGCTCCCACCAGGCGCTGAAGGCGTATTCGATCATCTCGCTGCAGGTGCCGGTGAAGCTGGCGAGCGTCTGTTCCCATTCACCGAAACGCCCGGAAATGTTCTCGCGCACCACGGCCTTGAAGAGCTCTTCCTTGCTCGGAAAATAGAGAAACAGCGTTCCCTTGGAGACACCGGCGCGCGCCGCGACTTCTTCCACGCGCGTCGCCGCATAGCCTTTCTCCACGAACAGATCCAGCGCCGCCTCCAGCAACTCGCCCGGACGCGCTTGCTTGCGGCGTCCGCGCTTGACGGGTGGCTGTGGCGGAATGGAGGACATGGGCGATTGGCGAAAGCTTATTAATGACTGATCGGTTAGTAATATAACAACCCCATTGAACCGAGTCAATTGCGGCGCCTTGATAATGAATACGACGAAGCATGGCAGGAAAGGAGCGCGGACTTGGGCAAGCACGAAACAATCACTCTTGGAGGCGGCTGCTTCTGGTGCACGGAGGCCGTGTTCGACCGCGTGCGCGGCGTGATCGCCGTCGAAAGCGGATATGCCAATGGGCATGTGGACCATCCCAGCTACAAGGCTGTCTGCGGCGGCGATACGGGCCATGCGGAGGTGCTGAAGGTCGAGTTCGATCCCGAGGTGATCAGCCTGCGGCAATTGCTGGAAATCTTCTTTGCCACGCATGATCCGACCACGCTCAACCGGCAGGGCAATGATGTCGGCACCCAGTACCGCAGCGCGATCTACTATGAAACCGATGCGCAAAAGCATGTGATCCACGACCTGCTGCGCGAGATGGGGCAGGACAAGCTGTTCGGCGCGCCGATCGTGACCGAGGTCGAGCCGCTGCGCAGTTACTGGCCCGCGGAGGATTACCATCAGGACTATTTCCTGAACAATCCCCATCAGGGCTATTGCGCCTTTGTGGTCGGCCCCAAGGTCGATAAGTTCCGCAAGACTTTTGCGGAGTTCCTGAAGCCCGGCGCCTGATTTTCGGGCTATGCTAGCCAGTTGGCGTTCACGTGTTGCGGCGGCTGGACGCCTGTTGGCTTTTTCTCCATGAATCCCACGCTTTCGTCACTGCGACAAAGACTGCTCATGGGCTGGCTGGTGCTGGCCCTGGTGCTGTCTCCTGCGCTCGGGCTGGTGCACCAGGTGGTGCACGGCCCGGGTCTGCCGCTGCATGGGATTCAACATGCCGATGCCGATGCCG
>NZ_JBEBOW010000045.1:0-24739 GCF_040396215.1 Diaphorobacter ruginosibacter
GTTCTCAGAAGTGATTGGCGGCTTCGTTCCAGAAGGCGCGCGCCACGGGCGACAGGCGGTTGGAGTTCTGGCAGGCCAGCGCGATATAGCGTCTGGTGGTGGGGGTGAGCCGTTTGTAGACCACGCCGGGCATGGCATCGGGCAGCGCGAGCCGCGCGAGAATGGACACGCCGTGCCCATCGGCGACGTACTGCAGGATGGAGGTGATCTGGTGCAGTTCGTGGGCGATTCGCGGCTTGATGTCGTGCTTGAGCAGCAGCCGGTAGATCAGCGGCTTGGAGCCCGCGCGCGTGAGCAGGAAGGGGTATTCCATCAACTCTTCGAGCTGAACCACCTCTTGCCGCGCGAGTGCGTGGCCATCGGGCAGGACGGCCACCAGCTCGTCCATGGCAAGGGTCTGGGTTTCCAGCTCGAGCTTGGGCAGCGGAACGACGGCGAGCTCGATGCGGTGCTCCATCAGGTCCAGGCTGGTTTGCTCCTCGGGCTTTTCGATGATGTGCACATCGACGCCCGGATGCTTCTGGCGGAAGGCCTTGAGCACCGGGGGCAGCGCCTTGAGCGTGCCGCTGGCGCCGAACGAGCCGATGTGCAACTGGCCGGTCTTGAGCTGCGCGTCGGAGCGCGCGATGGACTTCATCAGCTGCATCGAGGCAAAGACCTCCCTGACCAGCGGGAGGATCTGCTCGCCGGAATAGGTCAGCGGCGCGCCGGGAGCGCTGCGGTCGATGAGCGGGGCGCCCAGCGCGGACTCCAGCGCGCGCAGCGCATGGCTCGTGGCGGAAGGCGACAGGCCGAGCTTCGCTCCCGCGCTGGAGATTCCGTCCGACTGCACCAGAGCCAGCAGAAGTTCGAGCTGCTTGAGTGTCGGAAAGTCATGCTTTGCGCCGAGTTTCACCGCACGTGTCCTTTGTGTCTCCACCGATGCCCCAATGCGGCGTGGCGCCGTCGTCCAGCCGGGCCCATGCCGTCATGGGCCCGCCGGATGGTACACGACGAATCGGGTGCGGGACGGTGAGCGGGAATCCGTCGCGGTGCCGCCAGGGCCGCTGGAAATCAGCCCGCCGCGAGCTCCGCCTCGTTGGAGTAGCCGGAGATGAACGGCTTGCGCTCGCCCGTTTCCGCCACGAACACATGGCGCGGGATGCGGCCGATGTTGCCGCCGTAGACGTGGATGCTGATCGACACGCGGTCGTCGTAGAGATTGGATACGCGGTGGATGTCTCCGATGGTGGGAGAGACGCGGTCCACGTCGCCCGGGTTCAACTGCTGCGTGCCCACCGAGCGCATGCTCTTGCCGTCCTGCGCGTATTCGAAGAGCTCGCCCACCTCGCAGCCGCGCATCATTCCGATGAGGGCCCACACCGTGTGGTTGTGCACCGGCGTCTTCTGGCCGGGGCCCCAGACGAAGCTCACCACCGAGAAGCGGTCCTCGGGATCGGCGTGCAGAAGGTATTGCTGGTAGTACTGTGGATGGGGCTTCGCATAGCGCTCTGGCAGCCAGTCGTCCTGCGAAATCAATTGCCCGAGGACCTGCTCGCCCTTGTCGAGGATGGCGGGCTCGTTGCCTTGGTGCTCATCGATCACCTTGGTGAAATCGGTGACGAATTTCTGGAATTTTGCCGGCATGTCGTTCATGGGGGTCTCCTTCATGCTTCATGGATGTGGAATATGCGGCCTCAGGCCTTGTCGCGGGTGATGTAGCCTTCGCGGGTCTGCGGCAGCTTCATGTTGAGCAGCCTGGAGGCCACCTGCGTGCGAAGAATCTGCGCTGTACCACCCGCGATGGTGAACATGCGCGCATCGCGCACATGGCGCTCCATGGGGTTGTGCCGGCCATAACCGGAAGAGCCGTAGAACTGCAGCGCATCGTTGGTGACCTTGTTGGCCGTCTCGGCGGCCATGATCTTGGCGCGCGCGGCCTTGTCGATATCGGGGAAATGCTCTCCGCTGGCTGCCGCGTGGCGCAGCATCAGCCGTGCGGCCTCCAGTTGCGTGGACATGTCGGCCAGCATCCACTGCAGGCCCTGGAATTCGGCGATCGGACGGCCGAACTGCTCGCGTGTCTTCAGGTATGCAAGGCCTTCCTCGAATGCGCCTTGCGCGATGCCGAGGGCCACCGTGCCCGCGCCCACGCGTTGCGCGTTGTAGGCGCTCATGAGCGACGCGAAGCCGCGCCTGAGCCCGCCCGGCGGAACCACCAGCATGGACTTGTGCACCTTGAGATCGCGGAACTCCAGATGGGTCTCGGGAATGCCGCGAACGCCCATGGCGTAGAGCCGCCGGCCGATGACGAGCTGGTCCGCCGCAGTGCGCTCGCGCACGCAGATGAAGGCGCCTATGCCCTGGTCCACGCCGTCGTCGAACACGCGCGCGAAGATCAGATGCAGGTTGGATACGCCACCGCCGGTGATCCAGTATTTCTCGCCGTTGATGATGTACTCGTCGCCCTTGCGGTCGGCGCGCGTGGTCATTTCGCTGGCGGCGCTGCCGGCATCGGGCTCGGAGATGCAGATCGCCGGCTTGTCGCCGCCCAGCACCAGCTCGGCGGCCAGGCCCAGTTGCTCGGGCGTGCCGTAGGAGGCGATGGCGCCGATGGCGCCCATGTTGGCCTCCACGGTGATGCGGCCCATGGTCGCGCAGGCCTTGGACATTTCCTCGACCACGATGATGGCGTCCAGATAGCTCATGCCCTGGCCGCCCGCCCGCTTGGGCAGGGTCATGCCCATGAAGCCGGCGTCGCGCAGCCTGGCGACGTTGTCCCAGGGATATTGCTCGGTGCGGTCGGTCTCGGCCGCGGTCGGCGCAAATGCCGTCTGCGCCAGTTCACGGGCGCGCGCCTGCAGGTCGAATTGTTCCTTGGTCAGTTCATACATGGGGAGTCTCCAAAAAAATCTTCAAGTGACATGGCGCCCTCAACGCGGGCCGAGCCAGTCGTCCAGAACGCTTTGGGCATGCTCGTTCAGGCGCGGTGGCGGGCGGCGGTAGCTGGGCGGCGTGGCGGACATCTTCAGTGGATTGGCCAGCAGGCGGACCTCGCCGTCCTTGGCCCATTCGCATGGCATGCGCAGCTCGGCGCCCCGGGCCATCACGTGCGGGTCGCTGAATACGTCCTCCAGATCGTTGACCGGGCCGCAAGGCACGCCGGCATCCTCCAGCGCCGAAAGCCAGTGCGGGCGCGGTTGGGTGCGGAGCCGCCCGGCCACCAGCGCGCACAGCTCTTCCCGGTGGGCTATGCGCTGTACGTTGGTGGCATAGCGCGGATCGTCGGCCCAGACGGGCGCGCCAGCCACTTCGCAGAAGCGGCGGAACTGCGCGTCGTTGCCCACGGCCAGGATCATGGGCGCGTCCGCCGTCGGGAAGACCTGATACGGCACGATGTTCGGATGCCCGTTGCCAAGCCGCGTGGGCGGCTTGCGGTCCGCGAGATAGTTGGTGCCGGCGTTCACCAGCCAGGCAATCTGCGTATCCAGCAGCGAGATGTCGATGTGCTGTCCCTCGCCCGTGGCATGGCGGTGCTGCAGCGCCGCCAGCATGCCCACGGCGGCATACATGCCCGTCATGACGTCGGCGATGCCCACGCCAACCTTCATCGGCTCGCCGTCCGGCACGCCCGTGAGGCTCATGATGCCGCCCATGCCCTGGATGAGAAAGTCATAGCCGGGGCGGCCCGCATACGGGCCGGTGAGCCCGAAACCGGTGATGGAGCAGTAGATGAGGCGCGGATAACGCTCGCGCAACTGTTCATAGGCGAGGCCGTATCGGGCGAGGCCGCCGGCCTTGTAGTTCTCCACCAGCACGTCGGCCCGAGCGAGCAATTCGTGGATCAGCCGCTGGCCGTCCTCGCTGGCGATGTCGATCGCGATCGAGCGCTTGTTGCGGTTGGCGGCAAGGTAATAGGCGCTCTCGCGGGTCTCTTGGCCGTCGGTGCCCGCGATATAGGGCGGCCCCCATTTGCGCGTGTCATCGCCTTCCTCGGGCCGCTCCACCTTGATCACATCCGCGCCCAGGTCGCCAAGCAGCTGCGTGGCGCTTGGCCCCGCGAGGATGCGGGACAGGTCCAGCACGCGGATTCCCGCGAGCGCCCCTCCGTTGCTCTTGTCTTGCATCTGGTGAACTTCCTTTGTCGTGCCAGGACGCCGCTCCTCCGATGGGGCGTGTCCGTGGCGTGAAAGGAAGTATCCGGGGCGCTGCCTTCATCCTCAATTGAGTTTTTTTTCAATATCTCCGGCATGCCCGGGGGAAGAATGCTTCAAGCGGGCCACTTCGGTTTGCAGCAGGGCCTGGAAATGCGGCGGAACGCCCTTGGAGGTGAGCATGCCGTGCCAGGCAACCACACGTCATAGTGCGCCTGCCTGTGCTCTCGTAGCCATTCTGGCTGCGCGGCGGCCCGGCACCTTCATGAGGTGATGCGGCTCAGCCGAGCGCGGTGCGGATCTGGCGCACGTTGTTGATCATCGCGATCGGCCCCGCGCTGCCGAGCAGATACCAGCCCTTGGGGTCCAGGAACAGGACCCTGCCGTTCCGGCCGGCTTTCGTCGCGCGGATGGTCGGGTTGTCGAATACCTTCTGCGATGGAATCATTTCCGCGCCGCCGGGGGCGGAGCCCGTTGCCGCGTTGCGGTCGATGACGTAGAGCCACTCGGGGTCGATGCGTGCAATGTCTTCCATGGTGAATGACTGCCCGCGCTGCGGTGATTGCCCCGCCGCCAGCGCGGGCGGGACGCCGAGCACGTCGTGCAGCAGGCCGAAGCGCGAGCCGGGGGCCTGCACGTTCAGTTTGTCGTTGATGGCAAGCACCAGCAGACCGGGGCCGGCCTGCTGCGCGAGCGGCTTGAGCGTTTCGATTTCCCTGTTCACCAGTGCCATGAGCTGTTCCGCCATGGACTGCTTGCCGAACAGCGCGCCCAGCGTTGAGACGTTGCGATCCATGTCCTGCAGCAGATGCGTGGAGCGCGTGCTCATGTCAAGCGTCGGCGCGATGCGCGAGAGTGTGTCCAAACGCGCCGCGGAGCGGCCGCCGACCAGGATCAGGTCGGGCCGCAGCCGGCTGAGCGCTTCAAAATCCGGCTCGAACAGCGTGCCCGCGACAGGGTATTTCCTGGCATCGGAAAACGCCTGCAGATAAGGCGGGAGCCCGGCGCGCGCCACGCCGGCCACGGGCAGTTGCAGCGCATGCATCGCATCCAGCGTTGCGAGGTCGAACACTACCGGTGCGCGCGGTGTCTGCATAACTCTGGCCATGCCTTTGGCATGCGGGACTTCGATCTCCCGGCGCGGGGCCGAAGCGGCCGCCAGTGTCGGCAATGCCGCCACGCCGGCAGCCAGCGCAAGGCTGGCGCGGCGGGTGATCGCGGACTGGGCAAGAGGTGTTGGCATGTGGTTATCTCCCGATGTGGATGAGGGGGTTGTGCCTCGCGTGTGGCACAAATTTCGTGAAATGGCAAATAGCTTGTCGCCTCAGGTGGATTGCGTTGACAGTATTGTTGCAAATTATTCTAATTGAGAATTAATTTCATTTGCATTTTGGTACTGGGAGGAATATGTCGATTTCACATCGCGGCGTCTGCTTCGGCCTGAGCGCCATTGCCCTGGCTGTTCATGGCCTGGCGCATGCGCAGGCGCCCCAACCCGATCCGTCTTCGCAGGTGCTGCTTCCCGAGACCACTGTTCGCGCCACGGCGGAGCAGGAGCTCAAGCAGGCTCTGGGCGTTTCGGTGATCACGGAGGAGGATTTGAGCAAGCGCCCGCCCGCCAACGATCTGTCGGAGCTGATCCGCACCATGCCCGGTGTGAATCTCACGGGTAATTCGGCTTCGGGCCAGTTCGGCAACAGCCGCCAGATCGACCTGCGCGGCATGGGCCCTGAAAATACGCTGATCCTCATCGACGGAAAGCCGGTGCAGTCGCGCAACGCATCCAAGATGGGCCGCACGGGCGAACGCGATACGCGGGGCGATTCCAACTGGGTTCCGGTGGAGGCCATCGAGAGCATCGAAGTGATTCGCGGGCCGGCGGCTGCGCGCTATGGTTCGGGCGCCGCGGGCGGGGTGGTGAACATCATCACCAAGAAGCCGACAGACAAGCTCTCGGGTTCGGTGACCGTGTATGGGCAGAAGGCCGAGCACTCGGAGGAGGGCGACACCAAGCGGGCGAGCTTCAATCTCTCCGGTCCCGTTGCCGAGAACCTGTCGTTCCGCCTGTATGGCAATATCGCCAAGACGGATGCCGACGATACCTCGCTCAACAGCCATGTGTCCGAACTGGAACTGCCGCCGGCCGGCCGCGAGGGAGTGCGCAACCGCGACCTGAATGCGATGCTGCGCTGGGATCTCACGCCGCAGCAGGTGCTGGAGCTGGAGGCTGGCACGAGCCGCCAGGGCAACATCTACGCGGGCGAGCGGTTGATGAACAGCGACACCAATGCCGATAACATGCAGGCGCTGCTGGGGCAGGAAACCAATATCACGCATCGCAACACGCTGGGCCTCACGCACCGCGGCAAATGGGACTGGGGTACGTCGCGCCTGTTGTTCCAGGCGGAGAACACGCGCCGCTCGCAATACCCGGTGGGCCTTGCGGGCGGGCCGGAAGGTTCGATCACTTCCACCGATCCGGGCAGCATGGTCACATCCAGGCTGGCGAACTATTTCCTCAATGGCGAGGTGAATACGCCGCTGACCATTGGCTCTCAGCGCCATATGCTCACATCCGGTTTTGAATACCGCAACGAGCGCCTGAACGACCCGGGCGCGAATGCGCAGTCGTCCACCAGCAGTGCGGGCGACGACATTTCCGATCTGACGGGAAGCAGCGGCACCCGCAGCGGCAAGTCGGATTCGCAGACCTGGGCGTTCTATGTGGAGGACAATTTCGAGCCAGTCAAGAACCTGGTCCTCACGCCCGGCATGCGCTTCGACCATCACAGCCAGGCGGGCAGCAACTGGAGCCCGAGCCTGAACGCAACCTATCATCTGACCGATCAGTGGTCGGTCAAGGGCGGTGTGGCGCGCGCGTTCAAGGCGCCCAATCTCTACCAGACCAACATCAACTATCTGTACTACACGCGCGGCAACGGCTGTCCGCTGAACTCACCCAACATGGGCGGCGGCTGCTACATCCGCGGCAACCCCGACCTCAAGCCTGAAACCAGCATCAACAAGGAGCTGGGCGTGGCATTCTCGAACCACGAAGGGCTGGATGCCAGCCTGTCGTATTTCCAGAACGACTACAAGAACAAGATCTATGCCGAGATGAACGACGGCTCGTCCGCCGTGGTCGGCACCACGCAGGTGTTCCAGTGGATGAATGCCAGCCGCGCTGTCGTGCGCGGCTTCGAAGGCAATCTGACGCTTCCCCTGCTGGGCAACGGCGGAGACACGCTCAAGTGGGTGAACAATTTCACCTACATGCTCAAGAACCACAACAAGGACAACAACCAGCCGCTGTCGGTGATTCCGAAGTACACGGTGAATTCCACGCTCGATTGGCGCATCTCGCCCGCGTGGTCCACGCAGTTCTTCGGGACGTTCTACGGCAGGCAGGAGCCGCGCACCATCAACACCGGCGGCTCGGCGGCAACGGGGGCTCAGCTTACCGAACTGGGCTCGTATGCAGTCTTCGGCGTAGGGGCCAAATACCAGATCAAGCGCGCGCTTA
Organism: Diaphorobacter ruginosibacter; assembly: GCF_040396215.1. GTDB lineage: Bacteria > Pseudomonadota > Gammaproteobacteria > Burkholderiales > Burkholderiaceae_C > Diaphorobacter_A > Diaphorobacter_A ruginosibacter_A. The sequence goes on from NZ_JBEBOW010000045.1 coordinate 7,657, forward strand.
CGCTGGGCTTTGGCGTCAACAACATCGGCGACAAGCGGCTGTTCCGCACGGCATCCAACTCGGCGGGCGGGGCCGCCACCTACAACGAACCGGGCCGTTCGTATTACCTGTCGCTGACCAGCCAGTTCTGACGGCCGCGCGCCCCGTTCATTCCAAGGGAGGGGCGTTCCGGGCTGCGCCCGCTGTGCGTTGCCCGGAAACGACCTCATGAATGAAGCGCATCTTCTTCGTCGCGCCAGCGCCCAGCGCGAACGGATAGGCATCTATCTGGCCGAGGCTGCGCGTGAGGCTGTTGAGCAGCAACGTGGCGGGCACCCAGGCCGCAAGCATCTGGTCGAATCCGGGCGCGGGCATGCTGAATGGATCGACCATGGCGAAGCTGCGGTCGCCGAGCGGGCTGGGAATGTTGATGCGCGTGTCGAAGCTCTTGGCGGTCTCCAGCAGATCCACCAGGTGCAGATAGTGCGCCCAGGTCTCGGCCCAGTCCTCCCACGGGTGGGCCGTGGCGTAGGCGCTGATATGCGTCTCTCTCCATTGCTGCTCCGGGATCGGCGTGCGGGCGTAGTAATGCTCGAGCGCACGGGCATAGTCCTGCCGCTCGTCGCCGAACAGCGCGCGGAATTGCTCGAGGCGTTGGCCGCGCGCGATCAGCACTTCCCAGAAATAGTGGCCGATTTCATGGCGCAGATGGCCGAGCAGGGTGCGATACGGCTCATGGAACGCAAGGCGCCTGCGCACGCGCTCATCGTCGTCGGCTTCCGACACGTTCAGGGTGATCACGCCGGATGCGTGGCCGGTCATGACGGGCATGGCGCCCGGCAGGTCGGCGAGAAACTCGAATACCGGTCCGGCCTCACCGGGGATGCGGTCGATGCCCAGGCGGACATCGGTGTAGTAGAGCCTGCGCTTCGCCGCTTCGATCTGTCCCCAGCGGCGCAGGTTCAGCGGATCGCAGAGATCGGGGAGCACGCGAGTATGGGCGCACGACGGACACAATACGTCGGCAGGCGTGTCCGGTGTCGCCAGCACCGCGAAATTGCAGGTCTGGTAGCGTGTCCGATTGGCGCACATGCGGTAGCGCAGGTACGGCTCCTCGGCCTTGGAGACGCCGGAATTGGATGTATTGCTGGACGTGTTGCCTTGCACCGGCCCCAGCGCGGGCAGCGGCGAGCGGCGTTTCCACAGATCGCTGCCATCGCCGGCGGGCTCGAGCGCCAGCATGTCCACATGCTCGCGCACGAATGCCAGCGTGCTGCCGCAGTGAACGCATTGGAAGTTCTCGAAGAAAACAAGAAAACCGCAGTGGCCGCAATGAAATAAACGCATGATTCGCGCATTGTGCCGTGGCGGGAGACGCTTTCCTATTCCCTCAAAAAGCCGGGTTTGCGGAATATGCAAAAAACAGGGCCGCGATTCCCGCTTGGAAATCGCGGCCCGAATCAGGAGGCCCGCTTCGGCGTGGCCCGATCAGGGGCGAACGACGATGCTGTTGCGCACTTCACGAACACCCTTGGTATTGCGCGCGAGGGATTCCGCGCGATCCTTCTCTGCCTGGGACTTCGCGAAGCCCGAGAGCTGCACCGTGCCGTTGAGCGTTTCCACGCTGATGGACGTGGCGGCCACGGACTTGTCTTCGGCGAACTTGGCCTTCACGGCGGTGGTGATGCCCGTGTCGTCCACGTAGGAACCCACGGTCTGCTGGTTGCGGGCAACCGAGCAGCCGGTCGCGGTGATGATGGTGGCGCCGGCCAGCGCCGCGAAGGTCAGGGCACGTACAAACTTCATGTCGAACTCCAAAAAGGCTGGTTGAAAAATCCGTTGTTCAGGGGCGGGTCAGGTCAGCGATCGCGCCCGCGGGCCAGCATGAGCAGCATGGCGGCAGCCGCTCCGGCCGCCGCGGCCATCATCAGCGATTTGCCGGGCCGCTCCTGGACGTATTGGCAGGTCGCATCGCTTGCCTGGCAAAACTGCTCGCGGGCACGCTGGCTTCTGTCAGCCACGTAGTTGATGCTGCGGTTGGCGAATTCCTGCGCCCGGGCAGCCAGGTCCTCGATACGGGCATTGGTCTCGAGCTTGTCCTCCCACTCATCGAGCTTGTCCTCCGCCTGATCCAGGGCGCGGTTGGCGGCGCGGCGCGTGGATCTTGCCGCGCTCTTGGCCGAGTCCAGCATGTCCTGCGCGGCGTCCTTGGCCTTGTCGGCGGTGTTTTCGGCGGCTTTTTCCAGATCGCTCATTGCAAATCCTTTCTTTCTGCTTCCGTCGTTGACTCGCCCCTCGCGGCTTTCAACGACATTGACGACGATGGCAACACGAAGGGGTAATGCCTGCCTCTTCGTTCTTTTTCATCTCAGCGGCTTTTGAGCAGGCCCATGATGAAGGTGATCACCGCTATCACGATGAAAACGAAGAACAGTATTTTTGCAATACCAACTGCGCCGGCCGCAATCCCTCCGAAACCGAACAGGGCGGCCACGAGCGCAATCACCAGAAATACTACTGCGTAATGAAGCATATTCACATCCTTCCAAATGGAGTTTGCGCCGTTGCGCGCGGCAACGGCGGGCGACTCGCATGATTCGTGCAATGCACGTGAGTCCACTGTATTGCAGGGGAATGACGCGCCGGGCCGGTGGCTGGCGGCTGCGCGTGTAGGACGGATTCGGATGCGGTGGCGTTCGCTGAGAGTTGCTCAGGGGCAACAGGGCGCGTCAAGCCCCATTGCTGTGCGGGAGCGTCGCCGACACCAGCGTGCCGTCGCCGGGCGCGGACGTGACCGTCAGCCGCCCGCCCGCGGCTTCGACCCGGTGGTGCATGCCCGCCAGGCCGTGTGCGGTGGGCGAGATGGCTTGCGTGTCGAAGCCCGCGCCGTCGTCGCGCACTTGCACCGTGACGTGGTTGGGGTAGTTGTGCACCGTGATGAGGACTTTTTGCGCGCCGGCGTATTTGCCGATGTTGGTGAGCGATTCCTGGATGAGCCGGTACACCGTCAGCTGCGAGGAGTCCGACAGGCGCACGGACTCCAGGCTCACTTCCACGTTCATCTTGGAGCGTTCAGCGAATTCGCGGGTGAGAATCTCCAGCGAGGCGCTCAGCCCGAGGTTGGAGAGCGACGAGGGCCGCAGATCCTCGATGATGCGGCGTTTGAGGGAGATGACGGTATTGAGCGTTTCCACCAGATGCTTCAGGCGCTCGGAGATTTCCGGCACATCGAGATTCACGTGCGACTTCAGCCGCGCGACGTCCAGCTTGGCGGCGGTGAGCAGCGCGCCAAGCTCATCGTGCAGTTCGCGTGCCAGATGGCCGCGTTCCTCTTCGCGCACCTGTTGCAGGTGGGTCGCTAGCTTGCCCAGAGAGGCGGTCCGCTCGCGCACCAGCTGCTCGAGTTGATCGCGTTCGCGCGCCTGGGCTTCTTTTTCCCTATCGGATGCGAGTTGCAGCGCCTCAGCCTTGCGCAGATACATATAGAAAGCGAGCAGGCCAATCGTTGCGACGGCGGCAATGCCTATGCGCGAGAGCATGAGCGAATGCAGGATCTCGCGGTTGCTGTCATCGGCCCGCTCGATCGTGCGCTGGATCATGCGCTCCGAGGCGGCGCCAATGGCGTCCATGGTCTTCACTCCCACGTTGGTGGACAGCACGAAGTTCCAGGCGTCGTCATGGCCGCCGCGCCGCATGCGCAGCGTCATGTCGAGTTCGGAGATCCGGTTGGCTATCTGGCGCGAGAGTGTGGTGAAGTCGCTGACATCCACCGGAGAGCCGCTCACCAGAGCGTGCAGCTCGAAGAGACTCGTTTCAATTTGTCTGGCGTTGTCGATGTAGGGCTTGAGATGTGTGGGCTCGCCGGTCAGCAGGTATCCGCGCAATCCGCTTTCCATGGCAAACATGGCGCGCGCCAGCCTGTCCAGGGTGCGGCGGGTGGTCTGCGCCTTCTCCAGGCCTTCGATCGCGGAGTTTGAACTCATGTACCCGGCCTCGTTCACGGCCACCAGCATGACAGCGGCCAGCAATGCCAGCAGCATGTTGACGGCCATTTTCGTGAAAAGGGGCTTGCGCATGGATGTCAGTCCTGGTTACACATCATCATCATACGTTTATGGATACGTGCAGAGGGGGCTCAACCGTGGCATCATTCGGCGGACACGGCTATGAATTGGATATCATGGTAGCCGCTAATTTCCTCGTCAAACCAGCGGCGTCTGCATAGAAAGAACAGGAATGATCAGAGTCGGCATTGTGGATGACCACGCGATTGTCAGGTCGGGATTGAGGCAGTTTCTGTCGGAGCACGTCGATCTTCGGGTGGTGGGTGAAGCATCGAACGGCCGCGAGGCCATCGACCTGATCCGGGCGCACGAGATCGATGTGCTGGTGATGGATCTGGCCATGCCGGGGCAAAGCGGACTGGACGCGCTGGCCATGCTCAGGGCCAAGGCGCCGAACATGGGGATTCTCATCCTCAGCGGCTATCCGGAAGAGCACTACGCCATCAACCTGATTCGCCAGGGCGCGAGCGGTTATCTCAACAAGGAATGCGATCCCAAGGAAATCGTCGAGGCGATCCGCACCATCGCCCTCGGCCGCCGTTATCTGACGCCGGCCGTCGCCGACCTGCTCGCCCAGCAGCTCAACCGCAAGGACGATGCTCCTGCGCACGAGCAGCTGTCGGAGCGCGAATTCCAGGTTTTTCTCAAGCTGGCGCGCGGCGAGACGGCAGGTGAAATTGCAAAGTCCCTGTCACTGAGCGTCAAGACGGTGAGCACCTACCGCACGCGCCTGATGGAGAAGCTGGGCCTGTCTTCCAACAGCGACCTGACGTACTACGCGCTGAAGAACAAGCTGATCGACTGAGTTTCCGCAAGGACTGGCGTCAGGCCAGCATGCGGCCGCGCAGCTTTTGCCGGGTGGCGCTGCTCAACCGCAATCCATCACGGATGAAGCCTTCAACCGAGCCGTGATGTGTCGCGGCCGCCCGCATCGCGGCCAGCAAGGTGGACGCGTGCGCCACGCGGGGCTGGGCTTCATTGCCAGCGAGGAAATCCAGGAAGATGGCCTCGGTCGGCAATCCGGCCATGGTGTGCAGGAGCGCGGTGACCCAGCCGGTCATATGCCTGCCCGTGCCGCAGTGGTAGATGCACGGCGCGGCGGCTTGCGCCAGATGCTCCAGCAAAGAGGCGGTATGCGCGCGCGCGTCCGGATCCGTCACCAGCAGGCGCATGCGCTCTTCCAGGGTGAGGTCCGGGGTCAGCAGCAGGGGCTCGGCCAATGGCACGGGAACATACCGGATACCTTCGGGAATGTGATCCGGCTCGGCCTTGCGTGCCTCGCCCGAGCGCAGGTCATAGACAGCCTGGACCCCCAGCAGCTGCAGCCGGCGCAGGTCGCTGCCCTCCGCGTTCAGCCTGCCCGAGCGATAGAACACGCCGCGCCGCAGCGGCATGTTGTCCCCGTTGCGGTAGGCCGGCTGGTCCTGCGCTCCGGCGATATCGCGGAAATTGGGGATGGCGGGAAGCCGTAGCGCGAAGGAGGAGGGCCAGGAGGCGTTCTCGTCGGCTTCTTCGACGCGCCGGTAGGCCACCAGCGAGGAAAATGCCATCGCCGGCAGAAGCCCCAGCCCTGCGAGCCTGAGAACACTACGGCGGTAAATCCGCCCGCCGGACGTCCCCAGGTTTCTTGAACTCGCGCGCAACATTTCCTCCACTTTTGGTAAATACACGACCCATATCCGTCAGGCGACGGAGAATCTGCTCAACCGCGTTGTCATGCAACACAGTTGAATCAAGCACTGAGGATTTCTTTTGTAGTTAACAAAAAGTGAAGTTTTTAATGGGTTTCAAGTGTATTTCAAATGAAACTCAAGTCGCAAGAGTTCACAATTTCGCGCTCATCTACTCGCCACGAGGATCTCTTACCATCAAGGTGTGTACCGCATTCGCTACATCGAGGCGGCCATCCAGCAGATCGACCACGGTTTCGGTGATGGGCATTTCCACGCCCAGCAGATGCGCCCGCGTCCGTACCGTACGGGCGCTGTAGACGCCTTCGGCCACGTGCCCGAGGGACTCGACGGCCTGAGCGAGGGTCATGCCCTTGGCCAGCGCCAGGCCGACCTTGCGGTTGCGGGAGAGATCGCCGGTGGCTGTCAGCACCAGGTCGCCCAGGCCCGACAGGCCCATGAAGGTTTCCGCCCTGGCCCCCAGGGCCAGGCCGAGGCGCGACATTTCCGCCAGTCCCCGCGTGATGAGCGCCGCGCGCGCGTTCAATCCCAGCTCGAGGCCGTCGCACAGTCCGGTGGCGATGGCCAGCACGTTCTTGACGGCGCCCCCCACTTCCACGCCGATGATGTCCGAGTTGGCATAGACACGCACGGCTTCGCCATGAAACGCCTCGACCAGCAGCCGCGATACCTGTGGATGGGCGCTTGCCGCCACGAGCGCCGTGGGCTGATGGCGGGCCACCTCATCGGCGAAGCTCGGGCCGCTGAGCACGCCGCATTGCAGATGGGGCGCGACCTGATGGCAGACTTCATGCGCCAGCAGGCCGACAGAACCGGGGGGCGCATCGGCCCTGACGGCTTCAAAACCCTTGCAGAGCCAGACGACCGGCACGCGCACATCGGCGAGCCGTGACAGCCATTCGCGCAGGGCCGCCATCGGCGTGCCGAGCACGATCAGGTCCGCGTGGCGGACGTGTTCGGCTACGTCGCCGCTGACGACGTTGAGAGAATCCGGGAATTTCACGCCTCGCAGATAGCGCGAATTGGCGCGCTCGCGCTGCATTTGCAGGGCCTGCGCGCCATCGCGCGCCCACAGTGTGACGGCGTGCGTTCCCGGCCGCGCGGCCGCGCTCATGGCAATGGCCGTGCCCCAGGCTCCGGCGCCAATGACAAAGATCTTCATGCCGCCAAGAATAGCAAGAGTTGTGCGGCCGGTGATGAAATCACCGCGCGCGCCATCGTCATCGCCAGCGTCTTGGACAGGGGCCGGCCCGTGGGCGGATCGGGGCGAGGCGTGAAAAACGCAAATCCCCGCCGCGGCGGGGCCGTTGCGGGGATCGTGGGTCCGTTGTCCGCTCGCTTTCGGTGGATGAAAGGCGCGGCGCGTGGGCGGGCGGCTCGATTACTGGGCCGTGGTGTTGCCGGCTTGGGCCGCAGCGGCCTGCTGCTGTTCGTACATGGCCTGGAAGTTGATTTCCGCCAGGTGCACGGGCGGGAAGCCGGCGCGGGTGATCACGTCGGCCACGTTGCCGCGCAGGTAGGGGTAGACGATCTGCGGGCAGGCGATGCCGATGATCGCGCCCATCTGTTCTTCGGGAACATTGCGGATCTCGAAGATGCCGGCTTGCTTGGCTTCGACCAGGAACACCGTCTTGTCCTTGATCTTGGTTTGCACGGTGGCGGTCACCGCGATTTCAAAAATGCCTTCAGCCACGGGATTGGCTTCAACGCCAAGCTGAATGTCCACGTTGGGCTGTTCCTGCTCCAGCAGGATGGCCGGAGAGTTGGGTTGTTCCAGGGACAGGTCCTTCAGATATACACGTTGAATCTGGAACACTGGGGTTTCTTCGGTCGCCATGGTCGGTTGGGTCTTTCAATCAGAACAAAGCCCGCCGGGACACTCCCGCGGCGGGCAGGGCATTATGCAACGCACGCGGGCGCTGACAAGTTTTTCAGGCTCCTTGCAGGAGCGGCGTCAAGCCGCCGCGTCCGTCGAGCGCCACGAGATCGTCGTGTCCACCCACATGGGTGTCGCCGATGAAAATCTGGGGAACGGTGCGCTGGCCGGTGATTTCCATCATCTTCATGCGCTCATCGGGGTTGGCGTCCACGCGGATTTCCTCGATCTGCTCGACGCCCTTGGCCTTGAGCAACTGCTTGGCCCGGATGCAGTACGGGCAAACAGCGGTGGTGTACATCTTGACGGCTTGCATTCATGTTCCTTTCTATGTCTGTTGTCGCGGCGCGGGTGCTGGCTGGCAGGTGGGGGCGCTTCAGGCTTTTTCAACCGGCAGCGACGCCTCGCGCCATGCGGCCAGGCCGCCGGAAAGCGCCTGTGCGTTGTCGAAGCCCAGTTTCTTGGCGACATCGACCGCGCGCCGCGCGCGGGCGCCCTTGGCGCATACGAGGATCACCGGCAGCGCCTTGTTCTTGACGGTCTGCGGCAGCTTTTCTTCCAACTGGCCCAGAGGCACGTTCCTGGCGCCTTTGACGTGGCCGGCCGCGAATTCTTCAGGTTCGCACACATCGATAACCACTGCTTTCTCGCGGTTGATCAACTGAATGGCCTGGGCCGTGGACAGCGAGCCCGCGCCTGCGCCCTTGAGCATGGGGTAGAACAGCATCGAGCCTGAAACCAGTGCGATGAGGAGCAAATACCAGTTGTCTAATATGAATTTCACGAACGTCCTTCGGGTTGGCAAACCGCGTAATTTTAGAATGACAGGTTTTTGGCTTGTTCATTTGAGGGGAACCCATGCATAAACTGGTCCTGATTCGCCACGGCGAATCGACTTGGAATCTTGAAAACCGCTTCACCGGCTGGACCGACGTCGACCTCACGCCCACCGGCGTCGAACAGGCCAAGAATGCCGGCCGCCTCCTGAAGGCCGAGGGCTACGAGTTCGACCTGGCCTACACCAGCGTGCTCAAGCGCGCCACCCGCACGCTGTGGCACACGCTCGACGAGATGGATCGCACCTGGCTGCCCGTCGAGCACAGCTGGCGCCTGAACGAGCGCCACTACGGCGCCCTGCAGGGCCTGAACAAGGCCGATATGGCCAAGCAGTACGGCGATGCGCAGGTGCTCGTGTGGCGCCGCAGCTACGACACCCCGCCTCCGGCGCTGGAGTCCACCGATCCGCGTTGCGAGCGTGGCGATCCGCGCTACGCCGGGCTCAAGGAGGGCGAAGTGCCGCTCACCGAATGCCTGAAAGACACGGTCGCGCGCGTCATTCCCTTCTGGAACGACGCCATTGCCCCGGCAATCCGCTCGGGCAAGCGCGTGGTACTGGCCGCGCACGGCAACTCGATCCGCGCGCTGGTGAAGTACCTGGACCATATTTCGGACGAGGAAATCGTCGGCCTGAACATTCCCAACGGCATTCCGCTGGTATACGAGCTGGACGACAACCTCAAGCCGATCCGCCATTACTATCTGGGCGATGCGGAGGCCGCCGCCAAGGCAGCCGCTGCGGTGGCGTCGCAAGGCAGGGCCTGATTCTCCGCGCATCGCCACGCAGCCGACCGCCGTCGGCATGGGCCGGCGGTGCGGGAAACCCGGGCTTCATGCGCCCAAATGCACAATTTTCTCTTGCCGCAAGCGGTTTGCGGGCAAACTATCCGGTCCGGCGAGTCCGGATCGCCGCCTCGCAGGCGGAAAATCAGAGATCATCAGGCAACGGAACCCCGGGAGCCGCCGGGAATCAATACCGGACTAAGATGTATATTGTTCGGTTGAGGTGACACATATATGGGCCAAAAACTCAAAATAGCAGGTTGGATATCCGTCGGAGTCTTCGCTGGCGCGCTTACCACGGTTTCCCTGCAGACCGTGGCACGCAGCGGCATGACGCCCTTGCCCCTGGAGGAAATCCAACAGTTGTCCGCGGTTTTTGGCCTGATCAAGACCGACTATGTCGATCCGGTCGATGACCGCAAGCTGATCACCGATGCGATTTCCGGCATGGTATCCAGCCTGGATCCGCATTCCCAGTATTTCGACAAGAAGTCGTTCAGGGAATTCCGCGAGGGAACCACTGGCCGGTTCGTCGGCGTCGGCATCGAGATCACGCAGGAAGATGGCCTGGTCAAGATCGTCTCGCCCATCGAAGGCTCTCCCGCCGACCGCGCCGGCATCAAGACCGGAGACCTGATCACGAAAATCGACGACACGGCCGTCAAGGGGCTGTCGCTCAACGATGCCGTCAAGAAGATGCGCGGCGAACCCAATACCAAGGTGACGCTGACCATCCTGCGCAAGGACGAGAGCCGCAGCTTCCCCGTGACCATCGTGCGCGAGGAGATCAAGACGCAATCGGTCAAGGCCCGCATGATCGAGCCTGGCTACGCTTGGGTGCGGCTGTCGCAGTTCCAGGAGCGCACGGTGGATGATTTCGTGCGCAAGGTCGACGATCTCTACAGGCAGGACCCCAACATCAAGGGCATGGTGCTCGACCTGCGCAACGATCCCGGCGGCCTGCTCGACGCGGCCGTGGCGATCTCCGCAGCCTTCCTGCCGGAAAACGTGACGGTGGTGACCACCAACGGCCAGTTGTCCGAAAGCAAGGCGACGTTCAAGGCTAGCCCCGACGACTACGCCCGCCGCGGCTCCGATCCGCTCAAGGGCCTGCCCGCCGCGCTCAAGAAGGTGCCGCTGGTGGTTCTGGTCAACGAGGGCTCGGCCTCCGCGAGCGAAATCGTGGCCGGCGCCCTGCAGGACCACAAGCGTGCCACCGTCATGGGTGCGCAGACGTTCGGCAAGGGCTCGGTGCAGACCGTGCGTCCGCTGGGCCCGGATACCGGCATCAAGCTGACGACGGCGCGCTACTACACGCCCAGCGGCCGCTCCATCCAGGCCAAGGGCATCGTTCCCGACGTGATGGTGGATGAAACCGCCGAAGGCGACCTGTTCGCGTCGCTGCGTCCGCGCGAGGCCGATCTCGACAAGCATCTGTCCAGCGGCCAGGGCGAGGAGACCAAGGACGCCGCGCGTGAAAAGGCGCGGGAGGAAGCCTTGAAGCGCCTGGAGGAAGAGTCCAAGGACAAGGAAAAGGCCAAGAAGGACAGGCTGCCTGAATTCGGCTCGGAGAAGGACTTCCAGCTCAATCAGGCGCTCAACGAACTCAAGGGCCAGCCGGTCCTGGTCAGCAAGACCAAGACCGAGCGTCCCGAAGAGAAGAAGGAAGACTGACGGACGCGCCTTCCCGCACCGGCATGACCATGCCGGTGCGGGGCGGGCACAGGAGAGAAAGGCCGGCCAAGCTCCGGCCTTTTTTTCTGCAGGTCCCCAAAGAACGGGGACAATGCCCGATTCTCCCGTCTCAACCCAAGCCAGCTCCCATCGATAGATGAACGACGATCAACTTCTGCGGTACTCGCGGCACATCATGCTCGACGAGATCGGCATCGAGGGGCAGGAGCAGATCCTCGCCGCCCACGCGCTGATCATCGGCGCGGGCGGCCTGGGCTCGCCCGCCGCCCTCATCCTCGCATCGGCTGGCGTGGGCACCATCACGCTGGTCGATGACGACCAGGTCGATCTCACCAATCTGCAGCGCCAGATCGCCCACACCACCAGCCGCGTCGGCATGGACAAGGTGGAGTCGGCGCGTATCGCCATGCTGGCCATCAATCCCGGCGTGAACGTGCGCGCCCTGCGCGAGCGTGTGGATGGCGGGCGGCTGGAGCAACTGGTCGGGGAGGCGAGCGTCGTTCTGGACTGCACCGACAACTACCGCACGCGCCATGCCATCAATGCGGCCTGCGTGCGCCAGAAGAAGCCGCTGGTGTCGGGCGCCGCGATCCGGCTGGACGGGCAGGTCACGGTGTTTGATCCGCGCCAGGCGGATTCACCCTGCTACGCCTGCCTTTTCTCGCCCGACGAGGCCTTCGAGGAAGTCCAGTGCTCGACGCTGGGCGTTTTCTCGCCCATGGTCAGCATCATCGGCTCGATGCAGGCGGCCGAAGCGCTCAAACTGATCGTACCGGCGGTGGGCCGTTCGCTGGCCGGCCGCCTGCTGATGCTCGATGGCCGCGACATGCGCTGGACCGAAATGCGTGCGACTCGCGATCCCGGCTGCATTGTTTGCGGCGCGACATGAGCCGCAAACAAGGCAAGTAGGATCATTCCCACATGTCAACCCAATTGGCGCTGGCAAAATGCCAGGCTTTTCGGCAAGTAGAGTTGCAAGGCGCGTTCCTCCATAGTTCAAGTGTTGGATTGAAGGCATTCGCAAAGAGAACTCAACTGACTATTTGGCTGCTGTGAAATTGCGTACATACATCGTCGAAGATAACGCCACCATCCGGGAAAATCTCATCGACACTCTGGAAGAGCTCGCGGACGTGACGGCCATAGGAACGGCCGAAACAGAGAACGATGGCAAGGCGTGGCTGACCAAGAATCCCAAGGACTGGGATCTGGCCATCATTGATCTGTTTCTGCGCCAGGGCAGCGGCCTGGGCGTGCTCGAGGCCTGCCGCCACCGCAACCAGGCGCAGAAAATGGTGGTGCTCAGCAACTACGCAACGCCGGATGTCCGCATCCGCTGCGCGCAGCTGGGGGTGGATGCCGTGTTCGACAAATCCAACGAGATCGACGCGCTCGTCGATTACTGCATCAAGCACGGCGAGGGCGACCGCTCCGTCGCCTGAGCGGGGCCGCCGCGCGGCTCTTCGCGTGCGAGGCCGGCATGGGCCCCTGTTCATCGATTGATTGCTTCAAAGTCCCAGTTCCAGCGCCAGCAGCTCCTCAACGGTCTGGCGGCGGCGGATCAGGCGGGCCTTGCCGCCGTCCACGAGCACCTCCGCGGCAAGCGGGCGCGTGTTGTAGTTGCTGGACATCGACGCCCCGTAGGCGCCCGTGTCGTTGATGACCAGCAAGTCTCCCACGCTGGCGCCGGCGAGTTCGCGCGGCAGCACCACGCCGCCGTCGCCCTGCGTGAACACGTCGCCCGATTCGCACAGCGGGCCAGCCACCACGCTGGCCTGGGCGGGAAGTTCTTTTCCGTCCCTGCGCAGGATCTGCATGGCGTGGTAGCTGCCATACATGGCCGGGCGCATGAGTTCGTTGAAGCCGGTATCCACCAGCACGAAGTGATTGCGTCCCTCGTTCTTCGTGGCGCGCACGGCGCCTAGCAGCACGCCGGATTCGGCCACGAGGAAGCGGCCCGGCTCGATCTCGAGCCCCAGCGGGTGTCCCATGATGGCTTCGGCCTGCTTGCGCGCGGAGTCCCACAGGCCGTGATAGTGCGCCGTGTCGATGGACGGATCGCCCGCGCGATAGGGAATGGACAGGCCGCCGCCCGCCGAGATGGCGTGCAGGTCATGTCCGGCAAGCCTGGCCGCCTCCACCAGCTTGACCATCGCGCCGCAGACTTCCTGCAGATGCCCATAATCCACGCCCGAGCCGATATGCATGTGCAGCCCGGCGATCACCAGGCCGCCCGCGCGGATGGCGTCCAGCGCCGCGTTCAGGTCGGTGTGCCAGATGCCGTGCTTGCTGTGCTCGCCGCCGGTGTTGGTCTTGTTGCTGTGGCCATGGCCGAAACCGGGGTTGATGCGCAGCCACACATGGTGGCCGGGCGAGGCCTTCGCCAACTGATGCAGCATGTCGATGGAGCCCGCATTCACCGGCACCTTGTGCCCGGCGACGGTCGCCAGCGTGCTTTCGTCCATGACGTCGGCGGTGAAAATGATGTCGCTGGGTTCGTCAAAACCCGGCTTGAAGCCCGCGGCCAGGGCGCGCAGGATCTCGCCGCGCGAGACCGCGTCCACCTTCACGCCCTGCGCGCGCATCAGCTCCAGGATATGGATGTTGGAGCAGGCTTTCTGCGCGAAGCGGATGGTGTCGAAGCTCTTGAGCGCGGCAATGCGCGAGCGGATGGTTTCGGCGTCGTATACCCACAGCGGCGTGCCGAACTCGTCGGCCAACTGCCACAGCAGGGAAGGGGAGAAGGGATTGCTCATGTCGTTGCCACCTGGAAATCGGGGAGTGAAAGCAGCGCGGCCCCTGGCTGCGCGATGGCATGCATCATCGGGCAGGATGAGTATTTGGTCGAATACTTTGATTTCTACAGGTTATTCATCTTTGATATGGTTTGTCCACCATGCAGGATCCATCCACCAGCGGAGCCGCCCGCGCTGAAGAGCCGCGCATCAGCCACCGCCATATCGAGGTTTTCCGCGCGGTGATGCTGGCCGGTGGCGTGACAGGCGCCGCGCGCATGCTGTACACCTCGCAGCCCACCGTCAGCCGTGAGCTCGCGCGGCTGGAGGCGCTGCTGGGCTATGCGCTGTTCGAGCGCGTGCAAGGCCGCCTGCGGGCCACCGCGCGCGCGCTGTCGCTATGGGATGAGGTGCAGCGCAGCTGGCAGGGGCTGGACCACGTGATCGAGCACGCCCTCGCGCTGGCGCAGCCGCACTGCTCGCACATCAGCGTGCTCAGCATGCCCGCGCTCAGCCATGCCTTGCTGCCGGGTGCGCTGGCGCGCATGCACGCCCGGCATGGGCAGGTGGCGCTCAGCGTGGCGACGCAGGACGGGCCGCTGCTCCTGGAGTGGATGTCCGCGCAGCGTTTCGATCTCGGGCTGACGGAACAGGCCGATGCGCCGCCCGGAACGCGGGCGGTTGTGCTGCCCGCGCTGGATGAGGTGGCCGTGCTGCCCGCGGCCCATCCGCTGGCTGGCAAGAAAAGATTGAAGGCGCAGGACTTCGCCGGCCAGCCCTTCATCAGCCTCGGGCGCGATGACGTGTACCGCCAGCGCATCGATGCGGAATTCATGCGCGCGGGCGTCGATCGCCAGTTGCTGCTCGAGGCGCACAGCGCCATCGCCGTGTGCGCGATGGTGCAGCATGGGCTGGGTGTGGCGATCGTGAATCCGTTGACGGCGCGGGCGTGCGAGAGTGAACGGATGGTGGTGCGCCCGCTCGGGTTTTCGATTCCCTTCCAGGTGCAGGCGCTGCTGCCGCTGCATCGGCCCGCGGTGAGCGGCGTGGACTGGCTGCTGGAGGCGTTGAGGATGGAAGTGTCGCGGGCCGTTGCCTGAAGGGCGACAGGCCGCTGGGCTGCTTCAGCCGCCCGGGCTTTGTCGCTGGTGCGGATCCGCTGCCGTGGGCGGCTGCCCGCCCGCCGGCTCGTCCAGGCCCCATTGCGCCCAGTCGTCGCCGAACAGTTCCATCGGATGCTGAGTGCGATCGGAGCCATTGCCGCAGGCCAGAGAGTCGGCCGCGCAATATTGATCGCACCCCCAGCAATTGCGTTCGGGGTGAGCTGGATGAATCGGGAATTTCTTTGCCATGGCGGGGTATTGCTTTACATCTTGTTTTGTGAAGCTTGAGCGCCTTGTATTGGTGTGGTTTTGATAAATATCAAAATAAATACCGACCCTGCCAACTACTCGCCGTGTCTGATGACTGGCTTGCCGGATCAGAATTCCAGATTGTCGATCAGCCGCGTGCTGCCCAGCCGGGCCGCGCCCAGCGCCACCAGCGGCAGGTTGGCGCGCGCGGATGTATCGGCGGGCGCGAGCAGGTCGCTGCGGTTGCGCACGGTGAGATAGTCCGGCTGCCAGCCTTGGGCTTGGAGCGCCTGCATGGCTGTAGCTTCCACCTGCGCGAGCGGCGCGTCGGCGCGGCGCGCGGCTTCGGCCAGCGCCTTGAGCGCACGGGACAATGCCATCGCCTGTTGGCGCTCGTCGGCGCTCAGGTAGCCATTGCGCGAGCTCAGCGCCAGCCCGTCCTCCGCGCGCGCCGTATCGCCCGCGATGATCTCTATCGGCAGGGCGAACTGCCTGACCATGCGGCGAATCACCATGAGCTGCTGGTAATCCTTCATGCCAAATACCGCCGCGCCGCCGCCGGTCGTGGCGAATACGCAGGAGAACAGTTTCATCACCACGGTGCATACGCCGGTGAAGAAGCCGGGACGGAATTCGCCTTCGAGAATGTCGGCCAGACGGGGATCGGGCTGCACCTTGAACACCTGGGGCTCGGGGTAGAGGTCCGCCTCGCGCGGAGCGAAAAGGATGTCGCAGCCCTGCGAGCGCAGTTTCTCGCAATCGGACTCCCAGGTGCGTGGGTAGCTGTCGAAATCCTCGTGCGGCAGAAACTGCAGGCGGTTCACGAAAATGCTGGCGACAGTCACATCGCCATGCTCCCTGGCGATGCGCACCAGAGAAAGATGCCCCTCATGCAGATTGCCCATGGTCGGCACGAAAGCGGGCTTGCCGCGCTGCGCCAGGGCGGCGCGAAGTTCGGGGATGGAATGGGTGATTTGCATGGTGATGGAAAACGAAATGGCGGTGTGCCGGCGGGAGTCTAATGAATCGGCGTGGGGCCACAGGCCGCCAATATCCGCGAAACGGTGCGGGAAAACGCGGCCTGGGTCTTCGCGGCCAGGCCCTTGCGGCGCGGGGCCGCAGGGCAGCGCGGTTGCCTACCAGGCGTGGATCTGGTCGTCGGGGAATTCCCCGCTCTTGACCGCACGGACATAGGCCTCGATGGCTCCACGCACCGAGTGGGCGTCCTGCATGAAGTTGCGAACGAACCTGGCGTTCTTTCCCAGGTTCACTCCGAGCATGTCATGCATGACGAGAACCTGCCCGGCCGTGCCGCTGCCCGCGCCGATGCCGATGGTGTGGCATTTCGCCAGGGACTGCGTCAGGCTGCGCGAGAGTTCCGCCGGAACCATCTCCAGCACGAGCATGGATGCGCCGGCTTCCTGCAGTTCGATCGCTTGCCTGCGCAGCGTGGCGGCCGCGATGTCGTCGCGTCCCTGGACGCGGTAGCCGCCCAGCGCATGCACCGTCTGAGGGGTCAATCCCAGGTGCGCGCAAATGGGAACGCCGCGCTCCACGAGGAATTGCACCGTCGGCGCCGTCCAGCCGCCGCCTTCGAGCTTGATCATGTGCGCGCCGGCCTGCATGAGCCGGCTGGCGCTGCGCATGGCCTGCTCGCGGCTTTCGGCGTAGCTGCCATAGGGCAGATCGCTGATCAGCCAGGCCGTGCCCTGCGCGCGGTGCAGTCCGCGCGCGACGCTTTCCGTGTGATAGGCCATGGTATCCAGCGAAACCCCCACCGTGCTGTGCAGGCCCTGGCAGACCATGCCCAGGGAGTCGCCCACGAGAATGCACTCCACGCCAGCCGCGTCGGCCACCGCCGCGTAGGTGGCGTCATAGGCGGTGAGCATGGTGATCTTCTCCCCGGCCTCGCGCATTTGCGCCAGCCGGGGCAGGCTGATGGGCTTGCGCTGCGGCATCGGGGATGCTGGCGGAATGGTTCCGTAGGGAGTACCTGTCGCGCTTGCGGACGAAGGTGCGGTCATGTGGCTGTCTCCTGGCGATGGATGGAAATTGGGCGAAGTCTATAAGA
>NZ_JBEBOW010000046.1:0-24734 GCF_040396215.1 Diaphorobacter ruginosibacter
GCGGCCTGGGCCGCTTCGGGGGTTGTGTGAATCTCTGCCATGTCTGCCTCCGTGAATGATGAATATGCGCTTATTGAACCGGAGGCGGGCGCTTGGCACAATGCGGTTGTTTCCTCTCACCCTTCGGACGGGCCGAAGGCTCCGCTCATCGTCTACCTGGAGGGCGCCATCGTGCGGCTCGATTTGTCCGACCTGCGCCTCTTCCTCAACGTGGTCGACGCCGGCAGCATCACCCAGGGCGCATCGCGCGCCCATCTCGCGCTGGCATCGGCCAGCGAGCGGCTGCGCAACATCGAGGAGGATGCCGGGGTCGCGTTGCTGGAGCGCCGTCCGCGCGGCGTGGTCGCGACGGAGGCGGGCGAGGCGCTTGCGCACCATGCCCGCCTGATACTGCAGCAGCAGAGCCTCTTGCGCGACGAATTGCGCGACTATGCCAACGGCGCGCGCGGAACGCTGGTGTTTCATGCGAGCACGGTGGCGCTCACCGAATACCTGCCCCGCAAGATTGCCCCGTGGCTTGCGGCGCGCCCGCTCCTGCGCCTGGAGCTAAAGGAGCGCACCAGCTCGGAAATCGCGAGCTCCATCGCGAACGGCCTGATCGAGGCGGGCATCGTCTCCGACGTGGTCAGGAGCAGCGGCCTGGACATCCGCATCCAGCCGGTGGTGAAAGACCATCTGGTGCTGATCGCGCCGGCGCAGCACCACCTGGCCCGGCGCGCGGTGGCGTCGCTGGATTTCAACGCCGTCCTTGGCGAGCAGTTCGTGGGGCTTGCCAGCGGCAATGCCCTGCACGACCATATCGCGCAGCATGCCAGCGCCGCCGGCCGCGAACTCTCGCTGCGCATTCGCATGAAGACTTTCGAAGGACTGTGCGAAATGGTCTCGCACGGCATCGGTATCGGCATCGTTCCGATCGGCGTGGCGCGGCGCTACAGGCGGCGGTACCCGTTCCAGATCATCGCGCTCACGGACGAGTGGGCGCAGCGCCACCTGTGCATCAGCTATCGGGACTGGCAGGCGCTGTCGGCTCCGATGCAAAGCCTGCTCAGGCACCTGGGGGCGCAGCCCGATTGATATTCCCGAGGCCGTGCGCGCGTTCACGCGCCGGTCATTTGTCGCTCCAGGGAGTCTCCTTCCATACGGTCTCGAAACCCTTGGCGGCGGTATCCAGGCGGGCCTTCCACGCATCGCCTTCCAGATAGTCCATCTCGGTGAACTGGCTGGCCATCTGCTTTTGGAATTCCGGATCCGCTGCGATGTTGCGCAGCGCGGCGGTCAGCTTGGCCTTGACCTCGTCGGGAATGCCCTTGGGCGCGACGATGCCGCGCTCGGAGTTGAACACCAGGTTGACACTTTGCTCGCGGAAGCTGGGAACGTCCGGCGCCAGGCGGGCGCGCTCGGGGCTGGCCTGCGCGAGGATGCGCACTTTCTCGCGGAACGGCATGACCTCGCCGAGATTCATGCCGCCGATCACCACCTGGTTGCCCAGCACCGCGGTGCGCAGCGGGCCCGCGCCGTTGAACGGAATGTGGTTGAACCGCGTGCCGGTCAGGCGCTGGAACAGCACCATCGCAAGATGGTCGTCCGTGCCTACGCCGGTGGAGCCGTAGGTGAGTTCGCCGGGATGGGCCTTCGCGGCGGCGATCAGGTCATCGAGGTTGTGGTACTTGCTCGAGGCCAGCACGCTGAAGGCGCTGGGGTCGCGCACGATGTTGGCGATGTAGGTGAAATCATCGCTCTTGAACTGCCCCTTGCCCAGCCGTTCGATGGGCAGCGTGACGAGGCCGGGCATGTTGGTCATGCCGATGGTGTAGCCGTCGGGGCGGGACTTGGCGACGTAGGCCAGCCCGATCTCGCCCGAGGCGCCGGCCTTGTTGACCACCACCACGCGGGCGCCGGTCCTGGTCGTCAGAAACTGCGCCACGGTGCGGGCGGTGATGTCGGTGCCGCCGCCCGCGGCGAAGCCGACGACGAGTTCGATCGGCTTGTCGTCGGGCCATGCCGCCCATGCGGGCGCGGCGCCGGCCGCCAGCGCGCATGCCGAGAGGATGAGCGCGCGGCGGCCAAGGGAGAATCTGGAAAGAAATGATTTGCGCATGAAAGGCTTTCTTCTTGAATGAATGGAAGGTGGAAAAATGCGGCCGTGGATGGCGAGGCGGGCCAGCCCGGGTTTCTTTGCCGCGGGCGTCAGCCGCCGTGCAGCAGCACTCCGGGATTCAGGATGCCCTGCGGGTCCAGCGCCTGCTTGATGGACTGCATGACCCGCAGCTCGACGGGCGACTTGTACTTGAGCAGGTCCTGGGTACGGGCGCGCCCGATGCCCTGCTCGGCGCTGATCGATCCCCGTGCGGCGTGGACGCCGTCGTGAACCCGCGCGGAAAGCTGCGCGGCCCATGCATGCAATTGGGCATCGGTGCCATCGGCGGGGCGGGCCACGTTGTAGTGCAGGTTGCCGTCCCCAAGGTGCCCGAAGGTGAAGTTCCTCACGCCCGGGAAATGCTGCTGGAGCATGGCGTCGGTCTGTTCCACGAAGTCGGGCAGCGCGGAGACGGGCAATGAGATGTCGTGCTTGACGCATTTGCCGTCCTGCGCCAGCGCCAGCGTGATGGACTCGCGCAGATGCCACATGGCCCGGCTTTGCGCCACG
The DNA here is from genome assembly GCF_040396215.1 of Diaphorobacter ruginosibacter. Classification (GTDB taxonomy): domain Bacteria; phylum Pseudomonadota; class Gammaproteobacteria; order Burkholderiales; family Burkholderiaceae_C; genus Diaphorobacter_A; species Diaphorobacter_A ruginosibacter_A. Next base: position 2,648 of record NZ_JBEBOW010000046.1, read on the forward strand.
CTCTGCGCGATGGCGGCGTCCACGATCAGTTCCCGCTCCAGCGCGTCGCCCAGCGCCGCGTCGAAGCGCTCGCGCGCGTGGTCCTCGCCCTCGCTGTCGCTGAGTTCCAGCAGCACATACCATGGCTGGTCGGACTGGGGGAACGGGCGGGCAAGCTGCGGATACGCGCTGGCGACCAATCGCAGGCACGGGCCCGAGATGAGCTCGAAGCCCGTGAGGGACGCATCGAACGCGTCGCGGCACAGTTTCAGGAAGCGGCCGACCTGATGGATGGAGCCGACCGCCGCCATGGCGGTGCATTGGGCGCGCGGCAGCGGGAACAGGCGCATGGTCGCGGCGGTGATGATGCCCAGCGTGCCTTCGCTGCCGATCATCAGGTCCTTGATGTCATAGCCGGTGTTGTTCTTGCGCAGGCCGTGCAGGCCGTTCCAGATCTGTCCGTCCGCCAGCACCACCTCCAGGCCCAGCGCCAGCTCGCGCGCATTGCCGTAGCGCAGCACCTGCGTGCCGCCCGCGTTGGTCGCCAGGTTGCCGCCGATGGTGCAGCTTCCCTCGGCGCCCAGCGAGAGGGGAAAGAGCATTCCCGCCGCGCGCGCCGCGTCCTGCGCATGGGCCAGCACGCATCCGGCGTCGAGCGTGATCGTCGCGTTGTCCACGTCGATGCTGCGCACCCGCTGCATGCGCGTGGTCACCAGCACGACGGCGTTGCCGCGCTGGTCGGCCGTGGCTCCCGCCACCTGCCCGGTGTTGCCTCCCTGAGGCACGACGGGCGCGCCGCAGGCGGCGCAGGCGGATACGACCGCCGCGACCTCCTGCGCGCTGCCGGGCAGGACGACGGCCAGCGCCTTGCCTGTCCACAGCCCCCGCCAGTCGGTGAGAAAGCGGGCCTGCTCATCTGCCTGCGTGATGACGTGTACCTCGCCTACGGCCTGCCGCAGCCGCTCCAGCAGGGTGTTTGATGCGGTCTCCATCGTTTTCCTTCAGCTTGCGGCGTTCACCGGGGTGAGCAGCCGTCCCTGCTCCCTCCAGGCCTGAACGTTGTCCACCACCAGCTGCTCCATGGCTTCGCGGGTTTCGACGGTTGCGCTTCCGATGTGGGGGGTGAACACCACGTTGTCGCGGTGGCGCAGCGCATCCGGCACGCCGGGCTCGCCTTCGATCACGTCGAGTCCCGCGCCGCCCAGGAGCCCGTGGTCCAGGCTGTGGATGAGCGCGGCCGTGTCCACCACGCTGCCGCGCGCGATGTTGATCAGAAAGCCTCTGGGGCCGAGCGCTTCGAGCACCTGCGCATTGACCAGGTGCCGGGTCTGCCGCCCTCCCGGGCAGGCGACGACCAGGAAGTCCGACCATCGTGCGAGCGCCGCCAGATCGGGCTCGAAGCGGTAGGCCGCGTCGGCCTGGGGCTTGCGGCCGTGATATGCCACGGACATCGAAAACCCCTCGCCGCGCAGCGCGATCGCGCGCCCGATGCGGCCGAGGCCGAGGATGCCCATGCGCTTGCCCGATGCCCTGGTGGCGAGCGGGAACTGGCCGAGCCGGCGCCATTCGCCCGCGTTGACATAGCGGTCCGCCGCCGGAATCCGCCGGGCCGTGGCCAGCATCAGCGCCCAGGCCATGTCGGCCACGCAGTCGTCGAGCACGTCGGGCGTCACGCTCACGCCGATCCCGCGCGCCGTGGCGGCGGCCACGTCGATCGTGTCGAAGCCGACGCCCCAGCTGCAGATGGCCCGCAGCGCGGGGAGCCGCGCGATCATGCGCGCGTCGCAGCCCGTGCGCACCGAGGTCGTGAGCACGTCGACCCGCGCGGCGTTCGCGTCGAGCCAGCCTTCGGCGTCGTCCAGCTCCCAAAGGCGCACGGCGTTGAAGCGGGACGCCAGCTGCGCATCGGCCAGCGGGCCGATGGAGGTGGATTGCACAACGAGCCGTTCAGTGAAGCCGGCGGCGCTCACGGGGTGGCCTTTTTCTGTGGCAGATAGCCGGTCGCCTTGACGGCGGAGTCGAACGTCTCGCCGCCCTTGATGCGCGCCTCGACGTCCTTGTCCACGGCCAGAATGCGCTGCGCGATGTCCAGCGCCTCCTGAAGGCGCGCCCTGGGTACGGCGACGATGCCGGTGTCGTCGCCGATGATCAGGTCTCCCTGCGCCACCTGGACGCCGCCGATCGTCACGCTCTCTCCGTATTGCTGGGTGCGCAGGCGGCCCTTGCCGGTGCGCGGCGTGACGTGCCGGCTGGCCAGCCACAGGCCGGTCGCGCGGATTTCGTCCACGTCGCGGCAGCCGCCGTCGATCAGCACGCCGCGCGCCTTGCGCTGCGTGACGCCGAAGGAGGCCAGGCCGCCGAGCGTGGAGATGGCCTGGCCCCCCACGTCGATGACCAGCACGTTGACGGGGCCGACGGATTCCACCAGCACGTTGACGGCGAAATCCGCCTTGTCGAAATCATGGAGCTGGCCGGGTACCTGCCGGGCGGTGATGGCGAAGCCGCACATGCGGCCCTGGCCGCTGCGCTGCGGCAGGCCTTCGATCAGTCCGTCGATGTGCAGCTGGTCCAGCGCGTCGGACCAGGTGCTGGAGTCAATGGCGGCGCATTGTTCGAGCAGCGCGGTTTCCTGGATGGATGTCATCGGTGGCTTTCTTCCTCAATCGATGCGTGCGCCGGAGATGCGGACCGCCTCGGCCCACTTCGCCGTTTCGGTGCGGATGAAGTCGTCGAACTGCGCGGGAGAGTAGTTGTTGACCTCGGCGCCCATATCCACGAGCTTTTGCGTCATCTCGGGCGTGGCCACGATGGCGGAGATGTCCTTGTAGATCTGCTCGCGCAGCGCCGCGGGAACGCCCGCTGGCGTGAAGAAGCCGAACCAGGTGGCAGCCACGAAATCGGGCATGCCGGCTTCCGCGCACGTGGGAACGTTCGGGATCGCGCTCATGCGGCGGTTGTGCGCGAGCGCGATGGCGTTGAGCTTGCCGGTCTTGATGTGCGGGAGCACGGCCGAGAGCGTGACGAAAGCCATGTCCACCTGGCCGGCCAGCAGGTCGGTGATCATGGGCGCGTCGCCCCGGTACGGGACGTGCACCGTGGTGAGGCCGGTGCGCTTCTTGAACAGCTCGGCCGTCAGGTGCTGGGCGGTGCCGTTGCCGGTGGAGGCGATGCTCACTCCGCCGGGCTGCTTTTTCGCCCATGCCAGCAACTCGGTCAGCGTGCGGGCAGGAACCTTGGGCGAGGCGATCAGCGCCAGCGGCACGGTCGCCACCAGGGTGATGGCGTTGAAATCGCGGATCGGGTCGTAGGACAGCTTCGAGTACAGGCTGGCGCTGATGGTGTGTGCGGATGTGGTCTCGAACAGCGTATAGCCGTCCGGCGCCGAGCGCGCGGCCGCTTCGGCGCCCACGGTGGCGCCCGCGCCGGCGCGGTTGTCCACCACCACGGGTTGCGACCATTTGGTGGCGAGCTTTTCCGCGACCATGCGCGCGATGATGTCGGTGGCGCCGCCAGCCGGATAGGGCACGATGATTTTCACCGCCTTGGCCGGATAGGCCTGCGCCATGGCGGGAAGATGGCCGGCCGCGGCCAGGGCGCCGGCACCGGCGATGAGTACGTTTCTGCGATTGATCTGCATGGGATGCTCCTTGTGTCTTGCCTGAGTTGTTATGAGAGAACGTGATGAGAGACGCCCCGCGGGGCGCATGGGAGGGGCCGCCCGTCGGCGGCGCCGAGAAGCGCGGCATGCACGCCGCGCAATCGGGGCGTGCCGCTGAGGACCAGCGCACGCACGAGTTCGTCGCGCAGCAGCTCGAGCATGCGCGCAACGCCTGCCTGGCCGGCGGCCGACACGGCGTACAGCGCCGGTCTTCCCACCATCACCGCCGTGGCTCCGAGCGCCATGGCCTTGAGCACGTCGGTGCCGCGCCGCACGCCGCCGTCGAGCAGGATTTCTGCGCTCGCACCCAAGGCCTGGGCGATCGGTGCGAGCGCATCCAGCGACGCGCATGCGCCGTCGAGCTGCCGTCCGCCGTGGTTGGAGACGATCACGCCGTCGGCGCCGTGGCGCACCGCCATCAACGCATCCTCGGGGTGCAGGATGCCCTTGACGTACAACTTGCGCGGCCAGAGCTTGCGGATGGCGCCGAGGTCGCTCCAGACAAAGCTGGGGTCGTAGTTCTTGCCCACCGACGATGCGATGGTTTTGGCGTCCACCGCATCGGGCGTGAACCCTTCGAGGTTTTCCAGCCGGGGCATGCCGCTGCGCAGCTGCGACAGCGCCCAGCCCGGGCGCGATGCAAAATCCAGCAGGTTCCGGGCGGTGAAGCGAAAGGGCAGCCCGAAGTCGTTGCGGAAGTCGCGCTCGCGCCGGCCCCCGGTGGGCATGTCGATGGTGATGATCAGCGCCTCGTAGCCGGCGCGCAGGGCGCGCTCGATCAGGCCGTAGGTGAAGTCGCGCTTGCGCAGCATGTACGCCTGAAACCACAGGCGGGTGTCCGGCGCTTCCCGCGCCACGCGCTCGATGGAGGATGTGGAGGAGGTGGGCAATGCATAGGGAATGCCCGCCTCGCCCGCGGCGCGCGCGATGGCCACGTCGCCGAACGGCCAGCCGAACCCGATCGCGCCCGTGGGCGAGATGGCCAGCGGCAGGGGCGTGTCCACCCCCGCGATGCTCGCCGTGGTGTCTGTGCGGGAGACGTCCACCATGTAGCGCGGCACGAACTGGTGCCGGGCATACGCGTTCGCGTTGGCGCGCAGCGTCAGCTCCGATTCCGAGCCGCCGTCATAGAACTCGAAGACCGCGCGGGGCAGCCGCCGCCGCGCAAGCTCGCGCAGATCGTGGACCGAGATTGCCCTGGACAGAGCGCGCAGCTGCCGCCCGGACGCCGCAGGCGTGGACACCTGCCGCGCGCCGGCGGCCGTGGCCGTCGCGGATTCGCAGGCGCAGCTCATGGCTTCGCGCCCCCTGCCTGCCTGAGCAGCGCGTCCCAGGTGTCGATCTCGGCGAGGACGAACTGGTCGAAGGCCTGGGACGGCATGGGCGCTGCGATCTGCCCCTGGCGCTCGAAGAATGCGCGTCCGTCGGGCGAGTTGATGGCTTCGACGAATGATTTGTTCAGCGTCTCGATGGCTGTCCTGGGCGTGTTGGCGGGTGCGAACAGGCCGCCCCAGGCGGCGAATTCATAGCCCTTCACGCCCGCCTGCGCCATGGTGGGAGTCGCGGGCAGCGATGGAATGCGTTCGGCGGTGGTGACCGCCAGCGCCCTGAGCTTGCCCGACTCGATGTGCGCGCGGGTGACCGAGACGTCGGTGATCATGAAGTCAAGACGTCCGCCGAGCAGATCGGAGATGGCCTGGGGCGAGCCGGGATAGTTCACCGCCACGGCGGAAAATCCGCTCGCGGCCATGAGCTTGGAGGCCGTCACGAGACTGCCGGTATTGCCCACGCCGTAGTTGAGGCCCTCTTTCTTCGCCCTGGCCTGGGCGATGAACTCCTGCACGTTGGCGGCGGGAAAATCCGGGCGCGTCACCATCACCAGGGGGTTGATGGCAAACCGCGTGATACCGGCGAAATCCCGTTTCGGGTCGTAGCTCAGTTTGTCGAACAGATGGACATTGGCCGCCTGCGTGCTGTTGGTGCCCACCAGCAGCGTGTATCCGTCGGGCGCGGCGCGCGCCACTTCGGCGGCGGCGATGCTGCCCTGCGCGCCCGGACGGTTGTCCACGATGACGGTCTGCCGAAGGTCCTTGGATACCTTGTCGCCGAGAAAGCGCGCCATCGCATCCGTCGTGCTTCCCGCGGGGAAGGGAACCACCAGCCGGATGGTGCGTTCCGGATAACCGGCGCCCATCGCCGCGCCGCAGCAGGCGGCTATGAGCAGGGCACAGAAGTTGCGCTTGCGCATGGGTTTTGTCTCCTTTGGTTTGGTATTTGTCGTTGCCGTGGATGCGCCGTGGCGCCGGCTGCTACTGGCCGGGTTTCGGGGGCACGGCGGGGCAATTCCAATCGGCCCACAGCTTGGCGACGGCGGCGTAGTCGTCGCGCCCATAGCCGGCGGCCATGCCCATGTCGTACACGCTGTGCGAGCCCTGGATGGCGAACAGCGGAACGCCGAGGGTCTGGGCCAGTTGCAGCGCGAGCACCGAGTCCTTGCGCGCGGCCTCCAGCGGCATGCCCCCCGCATAGTCCCCGTTGACGATCCGATCCGCGTACCTGTAGGTCAGCGGGCGATGCAGTCCCATCTGCGCATCCGAGAGCAGGGCGATCAGCTTCTGGCAATCGACGCCCGCGGCGGTCGCCATGGCGCCAGCCTCGGCGACCACGACCATGACCGCATGCGCCACGGCGTTGTTGATCACCTTGGCGGCAGCGCCCGCTCCCAGCGGTCCGAAGTACACCTGCTTGCCGGCGATGGCGTCGAGCACGCCCTGCACACGTGCGATGGCCGGCTGGCTGCCGCCCAGCGCCAGGGAGGCCGAGCCGGCCACCATCTGGCCCACGCCGGCCATGATGGATGCGTCGATCACCTCGATTCCGAAAGGCGACAGCAGCTTCTGTTCGGCATGCACATGCTCCGGATTGACCGTGCTGGTTTCGATCACCACGGCGTCTGTGGGAAGGTGGGGCGCGATCTGCGCCAGCACGGCCATGGAGATGGCGGGCGTGGGCAGGCACAGCACCACGGTGCGCGTGGCCTTGAGGTCTTCTGGAGCGGTGATGGCGGCGGCGCCGAATTCCTTGCCGGCGCGGGCAAGCGCTTGCGCGTCGAGGTCGAACACCTGCGTGGGGAAATGCGCCCCCACGCGCTGCGCGAGCGGGAAGCCCATGTTGCCTAGCCCATAGATAGCGACGGTTTGAGGTTGGGACATAACGATTTTTTCAGGATGAGGAGGGCGTTGCCCGTGCAACGCCTGCCGGTGGGACAGAGGTGTGACGCGTACGCGATGGGCGCGGGCGAGGCGCTTACTTCGCCACCGCGAGAGGCTGCGCGTGAAGGCCGAAGTACATGCTCTTGACCTGCGCGTACAGCTTCATGCCGTCAATGCCTTTTTCCCGGCCGATGCCGGAGTTCTTGAATCCGCCGAAGGGGGTGCTGGTGACCGACTGCTTGTAGGTGTTGATCCAGACCGAGCCGGCCTCCAGCGCGCGGCCGATGCGCCAGGCGCGCTTGAAGCTCTCGGTCCAGATGCCGCAGGCCAGGCCGAAGGCCGTGCCGTTGGCCTGGCGGATCAGATCGGCCTCGTCCTTGAATGGCAGGGCGACCAGCACCGGGCCGAATGCTTCTTCCTGGCAGGAAGCGGCGTCGTAGCCCAGGCCGTCGATCACGGTGGGCAGGTAGTAGGCGCCCTGGTCGAACTCCGCGCCCGTTGGCGCGGCGCCGCCGCACAGGATGCGCCCGCCTTCCTGGCGCGCGCGGTCCACGAAGCGCGCGACGCGCTCACGGTGGTGAAAGGAGGCCAGGGGGCCCATCTCGACGTCCTGTGCGTCGGGTGCGGCAACGCGGATGGACTGCGCGCGCGCGACCACTTGCTGGAGCACGTCGTCGTAGATGCTCTCTTCGATGAACAGGCGCGAGCCCGCCACGCAGGATTGGCCGGCCGAGCCGAAGATGCCCGCGACCACGGCGGCCACCGCGTGTTCGCGGTCCGCGTCGGCAAAGACGATATGCGGAGACTTCCCGCCCAGCTCCAGCGCCGTGGGGATCAGCTTGTCCGCCGCCGCGCGCGCGATGGCGCGGCCGGAATGCGTGCCGCCGGTGAAGGACACCATGCGCACGCCGGGATGCGCGACCAGCGCGGCGCCCAGATCGGCGCCGCGCCCCTGGACGACCTGCAGAAGGTGTTCGGGAAGGCCGCAGGCCAGCGCGATGCGCGCGAGCTCGGGGCCGAGCAGCGGCGAGTCCTCGGAGGGCTTGAGCAGCACGGCGTTGCCCGCCGCCAGCGCCGGGGCCGCCTTGGTGGCGTCGTTCATGATGGGGGAGTTCCACGGCGTGATGGCCGCGACCACGCCAAACGGCTCCAGCACGGTGAAAGAGACATAATCGCCCCGTGACGGCGTCACGCCTGTCTCCAGCGTCTCGCAGACTCCGGCGTAGTAGCGGAAGGTGCCGATGGCGGATTCCACCATGCCGCGGCACTCGCCCAGCGGCTTGCCGTTGTCCGCCATCTGCAGCCGCGCGAGCGATTCCTTTTCGGCGGCCAGTCCGTCGGCGATCCTGTTGAGCACCAGGGCGCGCTTGTGGGGCTGCAGCTCCTTCCAGCCGCTGTGGTGGAAGGCGTGCCAGGCGCGCTCGACGGCGGCGTCCAGCTGCTCTGCGCTGGTGATCTGCACGCGGGCGATTTCTTCGCCGTTGGCGGGGTTGATGCTGATGAGTTCGTTGGAGGTGGTTGCTGAGGCCATGACTGTCCTGGAATGTCTGAAATCAGGGGCAGTCTAGGGACGCGTCCGGCGAAATTCAACAAGCACGTTGTCGCCGATTTTGACGATGAAATTATTGATAAAACGCGGGTGGCGCGACGCGCGGCGGGATGCCGCAATCGATGCCGTTCGAGCTTGAGAGATGAACACCACTATGACGCGTCATTCTTCGAAAAGGGACCTGGGCGTATTCCCGCATGCCGAGCTGCCCGTGGCCGTCGCGGCGGTGATCGAGGCCATCGAGATGGACATCATCCGCGGCCACATCCTGCCGAGCACGCGCCTGATCGAGGACCACCTGATGGAGGACTACGACGCCAAGCGCCACGTGGTGCGCGCGGCGCTGGTGGAGCTCCAGCGGCTGGGCGTGGTGGTCAAGCCGCCGCACCTGGGCGCGCGCATCCGGCGCTTTGACGCGCAGAGCCTGGAGGCGCTCTACCACTTTCGCGCCGTCCTGCACCGGGCGGCCGTGGAGTCGATTGCCCTGCCGGTGCCCGGCGAGCGGCTGCACGCGGTGCGCGCGGCGGCCGATGCGCATGCCCTGGCCGCCAGCTCGGGCGACCTGATTGCGATTCACCGCGCCAACATGGCGTTCCACAGGCTGTTCTTCGGACTGTGCGACAACCCATACATCGAGGAGTCGATCCGCCTGCACGATTGGCTGAGTTTTCCTGCCCGCGCCTATGCGATCACCGACCAGACGGCGCTCTCCACGGCGTGCGCCGAGCATGCGCAAATGGTCGAGGCGCTGGAGCAGCGCGACCGGCTGCGGCTGCTGGATCTGGCGCTGGGGCACATGCTGCAGGCGCGCCGGATCTACGAGGGCAAATATCTGTCGCGCTGACTTCACCGTGGCGCGTTGCGGGCGCGGGCCTCTGGGGGGGCCCTCCGCACAAATCAGATCGACGCATGCTTGCCGATCGATTCGTGCCGAGGCTCCCTTGCTGAGGCTCCCTATGAGCGCTCCATCTCCAACTGCATCATGATCATGTTGACCAGCGTGCTGACGGTGGGCCTTCCGGTTTCGATCACGTAGTGGGAGGCCGCGCGGTAGAGCGGGTCGCGCTCGGCATGGAGTTCGCGCAGGCGCTGCAGGGGGTTGGCGACCTGCAGCAGCGGGCGCGTCTTGTCGTGGCGGATGCGCTTGTAGATTTCTTCGGGTGTGGCGCGCAGGTACATGACGCTGCCGCCGCCCGCGAGCAGGCTGGCGCGGTTTTCCTCGCGCAGCACGGCGCCGCCGCCGGTGGACAGGACCATGTCGCCGGGCGTGGCGGCCAGTTCGGCGAGCAGTTGCGCCTCGCGCAGGCGGAAGGCCTCTTCGCCTTTTTCCTCGAAATACTGGCGGATGGTGGAGCCCAGCACTTCCTCCAGGCGCTGATCCAGGTCGATGAACGGCACGCCCAGACGGCGCGCAAGCTGGCGTCCAACGGTGGATTTTCCGGAGCCGGGCATGCCGACCAACGAACAGCGCTTGCGCATGGATTCAATGTCCTGTGAGGATGGCCCGAGGGGGCGGGCCGGAGGTTGTGCTCCGCCGAGTGTATAGGCGTTGTCGGCATGTTCCGACAAGGCGGGTGCCGGCGACCCTGCACAATCGCCCCATGAGCACTTCCGTCATGCAACGTTTTCTGGACCTGGGCAAGCCGGTGCTTGGCGCGATCGCGCCGCTGATCCGCGCCGTGAAATTGTGGCTGGATGCCGAAGGGCTGCGCATGAGCGCGGCGATGTCTTTCTATGGAATGCTCAGCCTTGCGCCCTTGCTGCTGGTGGTGGTGGGGGTGCTGGGGTGGTGGGTCGATCAGTCGTACCTGGAATCCAATCTGCTCGCGCAGGTGCGTTCCGTGGTGGGTGATCGCGGCGCGGAGGTGATCCGCATGGCGCTGTCCAGCGCGCGCAAGCCTTCCGAGGGCTGGATCGCATCGATCGCCGGCTTCGTGCTGCTGCTGTCGGGCGCCACCGGTGTGTTCGTGGAGCTTCAGTCATCTCTGCAGAAGCTCTGGAGCGCGGGGCTGCCGCGAGCGGGCAACCCGGACCGGCCGGCCTGGTGGAACATGGCTTCCCTGCGGTTGCGCGGCCTGGCCTATATCATGGCGATCGGATTCCTGCTGATGATCTCGATGGTGATTTCCACCGCCATCAAGGTCATGGCGACCTGGGCGAGCGCCTGGCTGCCGTTTGGATCGGGCGTGATTTTGCAATGGGTGAACGAGTTGATCGCCATCGGCGTCGCCACGGCGCTGTTCGTCGGGATGATGCGCATTGGCGGGCCGCAGGCGCCTCCGATGCGTTGCCTAGTGTTCGGCGCGTTCGTGGGCGCCGTTCTTTTCTCGGCGGGAAAACAGGCGCTGGCTTTCTATCTTTCGACGGCGGCGGTGGTGTCCGCCTACGGTGCGGCGGGTTCGCTGGTCGTGCTGCTCATGTGGATCTATTTTTCGTCCGCCGTGCTGCTGTTTGCCGCCAGTTGTGCCAAGGCGCGGGATGAGGAACGGCGCGGAAAACTCACCAACTTCGGCCTGGGCGTCATTCCCGACAAGGCGGCCAGCGAGCCGGTTTCGGTGGCGTAGGGGCCATCAGCCACGGCGAACGGAGAATGAATTGTTCACGTGTGCTTACGCCGTTTACAGCGATTGTCATTTGATGGACACGTCGCGCCGGTTAACCTTCATACCCATGAGTCATCTATCGATCAAAGCGATAGGCATATGCTCGTTTACTCGCTGTTGCCCTCAATGAGAACTGGCAACAATCACGACTTCATGGAATCGATGACCCATCAAGCAAGCGACGCTACGCCAGAATCCGCGGCCGGCTGGTCCGCCGCATATCTGTGGGCGGTCATGGCGGCGCTGGTTGTTTGCGCGGCGGCCCTGGCGGGCGCGTGGCTGCTGCTGCCGGGATTGTCGTCTTCCACCGCCTGGGCCCATCCGCCGGCCAGGTCGGCGAATGCTTCGCCGAATGGGCCGTCCCTTCAGGGCACCGAGGAGCAGGGCGGCCTGAGCATCAGCGGCGGCAGCGGCCTGAGGAGGCTGCAGCCGCTGACCGAGCTTGCGAATGGCGGACTGAGCGCGCGGTGGGCCGAGCGCCGCGTGCCGCAATCCGTCGCGGCCATGAAGCCGTCACGGCCGTCGCGCAACTATTGAACTAGAGCATTGCGCGGGCGCGCCGCCGCGGCCCTCGGCGTGCCGACCGGCAGGATCACTTTTCCACGAACGCGCGCTCGACCACGAAGTCGCCGGGCGTGGTGGTGTTGCCTTCCTTGAAACCGCGTTTTTCCAGCAGTTCCTTGAGCTCGTTGAGCATGGCGGGGCTTCCGCACAGCATGACGCGGTCGGTTTCCGGGTTCAGCTCGGGCAGGCCGATGTTTTGCGGGAACTTGCCTTCGTTGATCTGCGTGGAGATGCGGCCCTGGTTGCGGAACGGCTCGCGCGTGACCGTGGGGTAGTAGATCAGCTTGTCCTTGACGATCTCGCCAAGGAATTCATGCGCGGGAAGATCCTTCTCGAACAGTTCCTGGTAGGCCAGCTCGTTGATGTGGCGCACGCCGTGCACCACCACGACTTTCTCGAAATGGTCATAGGTCTCGGGGTCGCGGGCCACGGCCAGCCAGGGCGCCAGGCCGGTGCCGGTGCCGATCAGGTACAGGTTCTTGCCGGGCAGCAGGTAGTCGATGAGCAGCGTGCCTGTGGGCTTCTTGCCGACGATGATGGTGTCGCCCACCTTGATGTTCTGCAGCTTGGAGGTCAGCGGGCCGTCGGGTACCTTGATCGACAGGAATTCGAGGTGCTCCTCGTAGTTCGGGCTGGCGATGGAGTAGGCGCGCAGCAGGTTCTTGCCGTCCACCTTCAGGCCGATCATGGTGAAATGGCCGTTGGAGAAGCGCAGGGCTGTGTCGCGCGTGGTCGTGAAGGAGAAAAGGCGATCCGTCCAGTGATGCACGGACAGGACACGTTCTTCAAGAAATGCACTCATGTTCGTCGAAATCGGAAAACAAACAGGGCAGGAAAAACGTTGCCTGCCCACAAAAGGGCGTTGGGGACCGAAGAAAACAAGAAACGGGCTTTCATGCTGTTGCCCGTGCCTAGCTCCAAAGTGAATCCAGCGCAAGGAAAGTCTGATATTTTCGGATAAATACCAACTTCCGGGTACATTTCTGGGCATTCTCTTGAGATGAATTAGTGATAAGGTAAATAACGATGAAGGTAGGCAAATCGGCTTTCCCGCGCTGCTCACTGGCCCTGGCGGCCTGCGTTCTGGCGCTTCCTTCCTGGTCCGCCGAGGTCATCAAGATCGGCGAAATCAACAGCTACAAGGCCCAGCCGGCCTTCCTGGAGCCCTACAAGAAGGGCATGGAACTGGCCGTTGAGCAGGTCAACAAGGCGGGCGGCATCGCGGGCAAGAAACTGGAGCTCGTCATCCGCGACGACAATGCGAGCCCTGGAGACGCCGTGCGCGCGGCCGAAGAGCTGTACACCCGCGAGAAGATCGACGTGCTCACCGGCAGCTTTCTGTCGCACGTGGGGCTGGCGCTCACCGACTACGCCAAGCAGAAGCAGCGTTTCTTTCTGGCTTCGGAGCCCCTGACCGACAAGATCGTCTGGGCCGATGGCAACCCCTATACCTTCCGCCTGCGTGCATCCACCTACATGCAGGTGGCCATGCTGGTTCCGGAGGCGGTCAAGCTCAACAAGAAGCGCTGGGCGATTGTCTATCCCAATTACGAATATGGACAATCCGCGGTCGCCACCTTCAAGAAGCTCATGAAGGAGAGGCAGCCAGACATCGAATTCGTGGCCGAGCAGGCGCCGCCGCTTGGCAAGGTGGAGGCGGGCAGCGTCGTCCAGGCGCTGGCCGATGCCAAGCCGGATGCAATCTTCAACGTGCTGTTCGCTGCAGATCTCGGCAAGTTCGTGCGGGAAGGCAACACGCGTGGCCTGTTCAAGGGCCGAGAGGTGGTGGGCCTGCTGACGGCGGAGCCGGAATATCTCGATCCGCTCAAGAAAGAAGCGCCCGTGGGCTGGACCGTGACGGGCTACCCCTGGTATTCCATCAAGACGCCCGAGCACGAGGCCTTTCTCAAGGCCTACCAGGACAAGTACAAGGACTATCCGCGCCTTGGCACGATCGTGGGCTACAACGCCATCCAGTCCATCGCCGCCGGCCTGCGCAAGACGAATGGCAGTGCCGACACGGACAAGCTGGTCGCCGCATTCAAGGGACTGGAAGTCGATACCCCCTTTGGACGCATCACCTACCGGCCCCAGGACCATCAATCCACCATGGGCGCGTACATCGGCAAGACCGCGTTCGACGAGAAACTCGGCCGTGGGGTGCTGGTGGACTACCACTACGCCGACGGCAAGGACTATCAGCCCGGCGACGAGGAAGTGAAGAAGCTGCGGCCCGCAGCGGCGCGATAACCGCCGGGCGCGAGGGCGCCGCCCGCGGGAGTCAGGAGCGGCGCATTCCGGGCATGTGCGGAATGGCCTCGCGCATGATCTCCACGAAGTGGCGCAGCTTGGCCGGATAGAACCTGGCATGCGGATAGACGATGCTGACAGGCTGCGGCGCGGCCTCCCATTGCGGCAGCACATGCTGCAGGCGGCCTTGGCGCAAATCTTCGTCCACCAGCCAGGCGGAGACCACGCCCAGCCCCAGGCCTTGGCGCGCGGCGGTGAGCAGGGCGTACAGGTTGTCGGTGGTCAGGCGCGGCGCGATCTCCAGCAACTGCTGCGTGGCGGGAGCGTCCACGCGCTGCAGCAGTAGTTCGTTGCGATAGAAGATGCTGGCCGCGAGCCACGGCAGCGACGCCAGATCGGCGGGCGACTGCAGGGTCCGGCCTTGCAGCACAGAGGGCGCGGCCACCACGATGCGCCGCACCTGCGCGGCGCGGATGGCCACGGCCGACAGGTCCTCCACCATGCCCACGCGGATGGCGCAATCGATGCCATCGGCCACGAAGTTGGGCTGCCGGTCGTGCAGCGTCCACTCCACGTTCACCAGCGGATAGAGCTGCAGATACCGCGCCAGCGGGTGCACCAGCTGCTCCTGACCATAGGCATGCGGCACGGCCACGCGCAGGGTGCCGCGCGGCTGGTCCGCGGGGCCTCGCAGATCGGCTTCCATGGTCTGCCAGCGCGCGACCAGTTCTTGCGCATGGGCAAAGCAACGCTGGCCTTCTTCCGTCAATTGCATGCCATGGGTGGAGCGCAGCAGCAGCTTGACGCCCAGCAGGCGTTCGAGCGTCTGCAGCCGGCGGCTCATGGTCGGCTGGCTGGTGCCCAGTTGCTGCGCGGCAGCGGACAGGCTGCCGGCTTCCACCATGCGCTGGAAACTGAGCATCAGGTCGATGCGGTCGGAGCCCGCTGGTAAGTGGATTGTCATACGCAAAACGTATAAATGATCTACGTCATAGCCTACTACACAATGCTTTTTATAGGAAAGACAATCGGCGCAATCCTTCTGTTTCAGAGAGCAGTCCATGTCTTCCATACACAATCTGAATATAGGCGCTGCACGTGCCGCCCCGGCCGCCGAAAGCGGAGTCTCGGCGCGGGTCCTGCTCTTGCTGGCGCTCGCCGCGGGCTGCAGCGTAGCGTCGATCTACTACAGCCAGCCCATTCTGGGCAATCTGGTCGATGATTTGCAGACGAATGACCGGACCGCCGGTCTGGTGCCCACGCTGACCCAGCTCGGATATGCGCTGGGCATCCTGCTGCTGGCGCCGCTCGGCGACCGTTACGACCGGCGCAAGACGGTGCTCGTCAAGGTGGTGCTGCTGGCGCTGGCATTGCTGGCCAGCGGCATGGCGCCGGGCATATCGGCCTTGCTGGCCGCCAGCCTGGCCGTGGGCGTGGCGGCTACGGTGACGCAGGACCTGGTGCCCGCGGCCGCCACGCTGGCTCCGGCGGCCTCGCGTGGCCGGGTGGTGGGCATGGTGATGACGGGGCTGCTGCTGGGCATTTTGCTGTCGCGGGTGGTCAGCGGTTTCGTGGCGCAGTGGTTTGGCTGGCGCACGGTCTATCTGGCGGCCACGGCGGCGGTGGCCCTGCTGGCCGTGGCGCTGTGGCGCGGCCTGCCTCGCTTCGCGCCGACCACCCGCGCGGGCTATCTGACGCTGATGGCGTCGATGCTGGCATTGTTGCGCCGCCATGGCAGTCTGCGCCGCGCGTCCCTGGCCCAGGGGTTGCTGGCGGTGGGGTTCAGCGCTTTCTGGTCGATGCTGGCGGTGATGCTGCACAACGAACTGCATCTGGGCAGCGCGGTTGCCGGCTCGTTCGGGCTGGCCGGGGCGGCCGGGGCGCTGGCCGCTCCACTGGCGGGCAAACTGGCCGACAGGCGCGGGCCCGAGCTTGTCACCCGCCTGGGCGCGGCCATCGCGGCGGCATCGTTCGCCCTGCTGTTCCTGGACATCTGGCTGCCAGGCGATCAGGCACGGCTGGCCTTGCTGATCGTCAGCGCCGTGGGCTTCGACTTCGGCGTGCAGGCCGTGCTGGTGGCGCACCAGACCATCGTCTACAACCTGGACCCGGCCGCCCGCAGCCGCCTCAATGCCATCCTGTTCACCGGCATGTTCATCGGCATGTCCGGCGGCGCCGCGATGGGCGGCGTGATGATGAGCCTGTGGGGCTGGCATGGCGTCGCGGCGCTGGCGACCGCCACGTCGCTGGCGGCGCTGGCCGTGAGGTGCTGCAAGGTCTGAGCCGGCGGATGCCGCCCTTCAGATCTGCTGCTGCAGGAGTTCGCGCAGCTTGAACTTCTGGATCTTCCCTGAAGGCGTTGCCGGCATCTGCTCCAGCAGATGCAGCTTCTCGGGAATGTATTGCAGCGCCACGCGCTGGCCCTGCAGGAACTGGCGGATGTCATCGAGCGTGAGCCGGGCGCCGTCGCGCGGCACGACGACCACGCAGGCGCGCTCGCCCAGGCGCTCGTCGGGGTAGGCGACGATGGCGGCGTGCTGGATGTGGGGGTGGCGGTAGAGCAGCGATTCGATCTCCACCACGGGAATGTTCTCGCCGCCGCGGATGATCACGTCCTTGCTGCGGCCGGTGATGCGGATGTAGCCCTGCTCGTCCATGCGGGCGAGGTCGCCGGTGTCGAACCAGTCGTCCGCATCGGTGCCGTTCAGATGCGGGCGCTTGAGGTATCCGCCGAAGTTCGAGCACGAGCGCAGCAGCAGCCGGCCTTCGCTGCCGGGCGGCAGGGGCGTCTGGCCATCGACGTCGGCGATCTTGATTTCCACTCCCGGAAGCGGCAGGCCGTCCGTCTGGACGGAGCGCTCGTCCGCATCCTCGGGCAGCGTGGTGGTGACGGCCCCGTTCTCCGACATGCCCCAGGCCGAGATGATCTTGGCGCCGAGCGCGGCGCGGGCCTGCTCGACCAGCGGTCCCGGAATGGGCGCGCCCGCGCTCAGGAAGGTATGCAGGCTGGGGATGCCGCCGCCGTCGGCTGCCACATGCTTGGACAGATCGCTCAGGAAGGGCGTGGACGCCATGGTGAAGGTCACGCCCTGCTCGCGGATGAGCCCGATGGCGCGCGGTGCGTCCCAGATATCCTGCAGCACGGCGCGCGCCTTGAGCATCACGGGCATCATCAGGCCATACATGAAGCCGGTCTGGTGGGCCATGGGCGAGGCCATGAGCACGACATCGCCCGCGCCCAGGTGCATCCGCTGGGCATAGGGGACGATGTTGGACATCAGCGTGTTGGCGGAATGCATCACGCCCTTGGGTTCGCCGGTGGTGCCCGAGGTGTAGATGAGCTGGGTGATGTCGTCTGGCGTGGGGCGTGAGCCGGTGAGAATGCGCCTGGCGTCGGGGTCTTCCTCCCAGGCGGGGCCGCTCAGGAGCGCATCGAAGCTGTTCGGCCCCGCGCCGCCGACGATCACGGTCTGTTCGAGATGCGCAAGCTCTTCCTTGAGGCGCGCGGCCATGGCCTCGAAATCGAAGCCGCGGAACGTGGCGGGCGTGATGAAGACGCGGGCCTCGCCATGCCGGAGCATGAAGCCGAGCTCGCGTTCGCGGAAGATGTGCATCAGCGGATTCATCACCGCGCCCATGCGCGAGCACGCAAGATAGACCAGCGTGAACTGCCACCAGTTGGGCAACTGGCAGGCGACCACGTCGCCCTTGCGCACGCCGAGTTTCGCAAGGCCCACGGCGATGCGATCCGCCATGCGTGCCATTTCGCGGTAGGTGAACTGCCTTTGCTCGCCGCTTTCGAGCTGCAGCGCGACCAGCCCGACTTTGTCGGGGCATTCGGCGGCGCATGCATCGAGCGCGTCGTTGATGGTGAACCCGCGCCAGTGGCCGGCTTCGATCATGCGCGCGCGGCGCGGGGGCAGCAAAACGGCAT
Source organism: Diaphorobacter ruginosibacter (assembly GCF_040396215.1). Taxonomy (GTDB): domain Bacteria; phylum Pseudomonadota; class Gammaproteobacteria; order Burkholderiales; family Burkholderiaceae_C; genus Diaphorobacter_A; species Diaphorobacter_A ruginosibacter_A. The sequence continues at coordinate 20,397 of NZ_JBEBOW010000046.1, forward strand.
CAAACTCCATGGTCGTCTCCTCTCTGTGGGTTATGGGGCAATCCTGTCGCGGTGCATGGGCGGGCTAGATGGGAACGGCCTTGCGTCCCGCGCGGGTGCGGGCGATGATGGTTTTCATGATCTGCGCGGTGCCGTCGCCGATCTGGAAGCCCAGCACGTCGCGCAGGCGCTGCTCCATCACGCCGCGGTCGTATCCGCCGTGGCCATGCGTGAGCAGGCATTGGTGGATCGTGTCGTAGGCGAGCTTGGGCGCCCACCATTTGCACATGGCGGCCTCGGCGCTGTGCGGCAGGCCGTGGTCCTTGAGCCAGAGCGCCTGCAGGCATAGAAGGCGCGCGGCGCTGACCTGCGTGTCATGGTCCGCGAGCGGATGGCTCACGCCCTGAAATGCGGTCAGCGGCAGGCCGAAGGCTTCGCGCTGGGCTGCGTACTCCCAGCTTTCGTCGAGCGCGGCGCGCGCCACGGCGAGCACCTGCAGGCCGATGAGCGCACGCGAGAAATCGAAGCCCTGCATGACCTGCACGAAGCCCTTGTTCTCATCGCCCAGGCGGTGATCGGCAGGCACGCGCACGTTCTCGAAGAACAGGGAGCCTCGCCCGATGGCGCGCTGGCCGTGGCAGTCGAAGCGGCTGCGCGTGAGGCCCGGTGCGTCGCAGGGCACCAGCAACGCCGTCACGCCATGCGCGCCCGATTCCACGCTGCCGGTGCGGCCGAAGACGATCGCCGCGTCCGCCTGGTCGGCGGCGGAGATCGAGGTCTTCTCGCCGTTGATCACGTAGTCGCCGCCGACGCGCTCCACGCGCAGCCGCAGATTGGCGGCGTCCGATCCGCCGCGCGGCTCGGTCAGTGCGATGGCGAGCAGCGCCTCGCCCTGCGTGAGCTTTTCGAGCCACGGCCCGGCGACATGGGGCTGCCCGTGCTCGCTGAGAATCTGGCCGTTGAGCGAGGCGAGCAGGTTGATGTAGCTGATCGACAGGTCGGCGGCCGCAATGGCTTCGTGAATGACGCCGGCCGCAAGGCAGCCCATGCCCTGGCCGCCCGCGTCTTGCGGCAGCTCCGGTGCGATGAAGCCCATCCGGCCCATCTCGCGCATGAGTTCGCGGTCGAGCACGCGGGTCCTGTCGCGCTCCTGGAATCCGGGCGCGACGCGGTCCTGGGCAAAGCGGGCGGCATGCTCGGCGAGCGCCTGAAGATCATCGTCCAGATAGGGATTCATGGCGACGCTTTCTTATCTGGCGTATTTGCGGAACTCGGGCTTGCGTTTTTCCTTGAGCGCGGCAACGCCCTCGCGCGACTCTTCGGTGTCGTAGAACAGCTTGAGCGCGTACATGCCCATGCCCGCGATGCCCGCCTGGTGCGCGGTGTCCATGTTGAAGCTGCGCTTGGCGATGGCGATGGCGGTGGGGCTGCGCTCGCAGATTTCCTCGGCCCATTGCTGCACGGTCTCGTCGAGCTTTTCAGGTGCGACGCAGATATTGGCCAGCCCCATGGCGACCGCCTCCGGGCCGCTGTAGCGCTTATTGAGGTACCAGATCTCGCGCGCCTTCTTCTCGCCGACCACGCGCGCCAGGAAGGCGGTGCCGTAGCCGGGATCGACGGAGCCCATCTTCGGCCCCACCTGGCCGAACACGGCCTTCTCGGAGCAGATCGTCAGGTCGCAGATCGTGCACAGCACATTGCCGCCGCCGATCGCATAGCCCTGCACGCGCGCGATCACGGGCTTGGGCACGTCGCGGATCGCGGTGTGGAGTTCTTCCATGGGCAGGCCGATGGTACCGCGCCCGTCGTAGTTGCCATCGTGCGCCGACTGGTCGCCTCCGGTGCAGAACGCCTTGTCGCCCGCGCCCGCGAGCACGATGCAGCCCACGGCCTTGTCGTAGCCCGCTTTGTTCAGCGCCTTGATGATTTCATCGCAGGTCGTGCCGCGGAAGGCGTTCATCTTCTCAGGGCGGTTGATGGTGATCCATGCCACGCCGTTGCGCACGTCATAGAGAATGTCTTCGAATTGCATGATGTCTTGCTCCTGGTTGCGGAATGGAAAACCTCTGCGGGATCAGCCGTTCATCGTGAGGCCGCCCGAGACGCTGATGACCTGGCCGGTGATGTAGGCGGAATCGTCGCTGGCGAAGAACGCGATCGCGCCCGCGAGGTCCTGCGCCTGGCCGAGCCGGCCCAGCGGGATGGAGCGCTTGAACGCCTCGCGCAGCTTCTCGGGGTTGGGCGCGGCATCGGCAAAGCCCGCGAACAGCGCGGTTTCCGTGGGGCCGGGACAGACCACGTTCACCGTGATGTTGTGGCGCGCGTGCTCGCGCGCGATCGTCTTGGAAAACGACACCAGCCCGCCCTTGCAGGCCGCATACACCGCTTCGCCCGACGAGCCGACGCGGGCCGCGTCGGAGGCGATGTTGACGATGCGGCCCCTGTTGCGCTCGACCATGCGCGGCAGCACGGCGTGATGCATCTGCAACGCGCCGGTCAGGTTGATGGCGATGAGCTTCTCCCACTCCTGTGCGGATGTCTGCACGAAGGGCTTGAATACGTCCCAGCCCGCGTTGTTGACGAGCACGTCGATGGGACCCAGCCCGGCTTCGACCGCGGTGATGGCGGCATCCACGTCGCCGCGCGAGGTGATGTCGCAGGCGAATGCGGCAGCGGTCCCGCCCTGGGCGGCGATGCGTTCGGCGGTTTTTTGCGCCGCGGACAGATCACGGTCCAGCACGGCCACGCGCGCCCCTTCGGCGGCCAGCCGCTCGCAGCTCGCGCCGCCTATGCCACCGCCGCCTCCGGTGACAATGACCACTTTGTCTTTCAAACCCTGCATGGATCTACTCCTTGAATGGAAAATGAACGGATCGGAATGACCTATTTATGTAAATATGTTGCCATATATTGGCATGGCATTCCTGGTTTGGCAATTCATTCCATTGCATTGAAACAGTATGGAAAACCCTGATAGTTTTGACAAAAAATTCCCTGTTGACCTGGCCAACAGGATTTTCTTTCGCTTGTATCAATGTGCAAATATGTTGCATAAAACCGGGAGCCGCGCGGTGGAGGAGCAGGGGCTGACCACGCAGCAATGGGCGGTGCTGGGCGCGCTGTCGCGGCCGGAAGCCAGCGCGGGGATGGGGGTGGGCGAACTCGCCCGCTATCTGATGGTGAGCCGCCAGAATCTCTCAGGCCTGGTCGGGCGCATGGAGCGCGACGGCAACGTGGAGCTCGCGGCCGATCCCGCGGACCGCCGCTCGCGCCTCATCGGCATGACGGAGGAGGGCCGCCGCATCTGGAGCGAGCAGGCGCAGGACAATATCCATCGCTACTACGGCGCGGCGCTGAGCGGCTTCTCGGAAAGCGACATGGCGCACCTGCTGCACTATCTGCTCAAACTGCTGGACAACATGCAGGCCATCGACGAGTCCGCCGGGCCGCGGGAGGGCGGCGACGCTTGAGGCGGCACGCTCCGGGCCCGGGCTATCGAGGGCCGCCCGCCAGCGCGCGGCGGTACTGCATGGCTTCGGCGACGTGGCTGCTGCCCACCTGCTCGCTTTGCGCCAGATCGGCGATCGTGCGGGCCACCTTGAGCACGCGGTGGGTGCTGCGCGCCGACCAGCCCAGCCGCGTGGCCGCCGTCTGCAGGAAGCCGGCTGCGGCATCCTCCAGTCGCGCATGTTCGTCGATGGCGCGGCCCTGCAGCCGCTGATTGGCGCAGCCTTGCCGGCGCACGGCGATGCGCGCCGCCGCCGTCACGCGCTCGCGCACCGACGCGCTGCTCTCGCCCGGCGGCGCTTGCAGCAGCTCCTGCGCGGCCAGCGCGGGAACCTCGATATGCAGATCGATGCGGTCGAGCAGCGGCCCGCTGAGCTTGGCCTGGTAGCGCGCGATCTGCTCGGGCGAGCAGCGGCAGTTGCGCTGGCGTGAGCCGTGGAAGCCGCAGGGGCATGGGTTCATGGCCCCCAGCAGCAGAAAACGGGCGGGAAACTCCGCGCGTTGCGCCGCGCGCGCGATGGTGATGCTGCCGGTCTCCAGCGGCTCGCGCAGGGCTTCGAGAGCGCCGCGCGAGAACTCGGGAAACTCGTCGAGAAACAGCACGCCTTCGTGCGCCAGCGAGATCTCGCCCGGCCTGGGCGGCGACCCGCCGCCGACCAGCGCGACGGCGCTGCACGTATGGTGCGGATGGCTGGTGCGCCGCCGCATCCACTGCTCGGGCGTGAATCGGCCCGCAAGACTGGCGATCGCGGCGCTCTCCAGCGCCTGCTGCTCCGACATGGGCGGCAGCAGTCCGGCGAAGCGGTGGGCCAGCATGGATTTGCCCGATCCGGGCGGGCCGACGAGCAGCAT
>NZ_JBEBOW010000047.1:0-24594 GCF_040396215.1 Diaphorobacter ruginosibacter
GGAGGTGCATCGCGCGCGCCTGTTCGACAAGATGCAGGTGAAGTCGGCCGTGGAACTGGCGAACCTGCTGCGGGACAACGCCTGAGCCGGAGCTCGAGCTTGAGCGGTGGGCGCGCGAACAGGCTGCGGGGCCTGGCGCGCGCCGCGTCACGGCTTCAAATCGCTATCGGAGCCGGTCAGCCTTGGCGCTGGCCCACGTAGATTTCCACGCGGCGGTTCTTGGCGCGGCCTTCGGCGGTGTCGTTGCCGGCAATCGGCTCGCGGGAGCCACGGCCTTCCACCGCGATGCGCGAGCCGCTCACGCCGCGCGCGGTGAGGTAGTTGCGCGTGCTGGTGGCGCGGTCCATGGACAGCGGGTCGTTGATGGCGTCCGTGCCGGTCGAGTCGGTGTGGCCGACGATGCGGATTTCCGTCTCGGGGTTGTTGCGCAGGCTTTCCGCGAACTTGTCCAGGATGGGCTGGAAGTTCGGCTGGATGTCCGAGCGGTTGGTGGCGAACGAGATGTCGCTTGGAATGTCGAGCTTGAGCTGGTTGTCGGCGGTCTGCGTGACCACGACGCCCGTGCCGCGCGTGGCAGCCTGCATTTCCTGCTTCTGGCGCTCCATGTGTTGCGACCAAAGGTAGGTGCCCAGGGCGCCCACGCCGGCGCCGATCACCGCGCCCGTGCCCGCATGGCCGCCCGTGATGGCGCCCACGGCGGCGCCGCCCAGCGCACCCACGCCCGCGCCGGTGGCGGTGCGGCGCTGGGTATCGGTCATGTTGGCGCAGCCGGTGGCCAGCATCACGGCGGCAAGACTTCCTGCGATGAGGGTATTACGCATGTGGGACTCCTTGTAAGCGGCAGCAGTCACAAACGGATGCACAAAGTTCATGGGTGCTCAGCCGTTCGCTATGCTGGAGAAAGTAAAAACGAAGTTTCGACAAAACATTCTTGCCATGGCGAGATCGTTGTGCGCCATGGCATGTGCAGGCTGGCAGGGTAGCAAGACGCCATGGCCTGGTGTGTAGGACGCATGCGCGCCTGAGCGGGTTGACTGTTTCAATGCAAGGGAATATCGCAAAAGTGTGTCAACGCATGCGGGGCCGGCCACGCGGCGGCGCGTTCAATCGGCGCTATCCTTGCGGTCGGGCCCGGCGTCCGGGGACGGCAGTTCACCCTTCTTGCGGCCAGAGAACATCGTCCACCAGACAATAGCGACCAAGATAACCAGCGCCAACAGTGCTTCAATCAGAATCAATCCCATGAATTTTCGACTCCTGCGCCTGGTTGCAACGACGCTGATTGTAGGAACGCTTGCCGCCTGTTCCACCAAGCCGCCGAAAACCCCCGCTCCGCCTCGTGATTCCGCAGCCGCCACCGGGGGGTACCAGCCCGTTCCCGCGGCGCCGGGGCCGTCGAAAAGCCGTTGGGTCCCGGCCGAATGGAACGATCTTCCGGGCTTTTCCGACGATGCGCTGTTCGAGGCCTGGAACGCCTGGCTGCGCAGTTGCGAGAAGCCGGCACCGGCCTTCGCGCCGCTGTGCCCGGACGTGCGCCGCCTGTCGATCGCCTCGGGCGAAGAGCAGCGCGCCTGGATGATGGACAAGCTGCGCCCCTATCGCGTGGAGGCCGTGGATGGCCGGGTCGACGGCATGCTCACCGGCTACTACGAGCCGCTGATGGATGCGGCGCGGACCCCGGGCAACGGCTTCAACGTGCCGCTGTACGGGCCGCCCGCGGATCTGGGCGTGCGCAAGCCCTGGTACACGCGCCAGCAGATCGACACGCAGGCGGCCGCGCAGGCGGCGCTTGCCGGAAAGGCCATCGCCTGGGTGCGCGACCCCGTCGAGGCCATGGTGCTGCATATCCAGGGTTCGGGCCGCATCCGCATCCAGGAGGCCGATGGCTCGGTGCGGCTGGTGCGCCTGGCATTTGCCGGAACCAACGACCAGCCCTACAAAAGCATAGGCAAATGGCTGCTCGACCAGGGACTGGTGCGCGATGCCACCTGGCCGGGCATCACCGCCTGGGCGGAGCAGAATCCGCAGCGCCTCAACGAGCTGCTGTGGTCCAACCCGCGCTATGTGTTCTTCAAGGAAGAGCCGTTGAGCACGCTCGATGCCGCCTTCGGCCCGCGCGGCGCGCAAGGCGTTCCGCTGACGCCGGGCCGCTCCATTGCGGTGGACCGCGCCAGCATCCCCTACGGCACGCCGGTGTGGCTGGCTTCAAGCGGCCCGACGGTCCAGCTCTCGCGCCTGGTGCTGGCGCAGGATACCGGCAGCGCCATCCTGGGCGCCGTGCGCGCGGACTTCTTCACGGGCTGGGGGCATGAGGCGGGAGAGGTGGCCGGGCGCCTGAAGCAGAACCTGCGGCTGTGGGCGCTATGGCCTCGTTGAGCCGGGCAGGCGGGCTGCCCGCTCACTCGATTTCCACTACGTAGCGGGTCACCACGGGAGGGTTCTCGCCCACGTGGAACGCCAGCCTGCGGTCGCGCAGCGCCATGTCCGCGTTGGTGGAGCGGTCGAACCGCCGCAGGTGCTCGACCCATGACTCGTCCAGGATGCGCTCGACATACCGGCGCGGGTCGGCGATGTCGTGTTCCAGCTCCCAGCGCAGCGCTCCTTGCTGCAGCCGGGTGCGGCGGCTTTCCTTCATGACCGCGCGGAATTCCGTGGCGCGGGCGGGGTCGATGAAGTATTCGATCGTCACCACCAGGTGCAGTCCCGGCTGCGGCGGCGTGCTGGTCCTGGGGCGGTTGACGGAAGACGCCGGACTCAGGTCCTCATCGGAGTGGCGGCTGCGCACGACGCGCTGGATGAGCAGCATGATCACCACTCCCGAGACGGCGGCGATACCGAGGCTGATGTGGACGCTGGACAGCGACGCCACCTGTCCCCAGAGCGCCGCGCCCGCGGCGGTCGCGCCCATGATGCACATCTGGTAGATCGACATGCCGCGCGCGCGCACCCAGTTGGGCAGCACGAGCTGCGCGGCGACGGTCAGCGAGTTGGCGGTGGTGATCCAGGCCGCGCCCCCCAGGGCCATCGCCGGCACGGCGACATAGACATTGGGCGTGATGGAGATGACCGCGGTGGACAGCGCCTGCGCGGCCGTTCCGTAGCGCACGAGCTGGTCGAGCGTCATCAGCTGGCGCAGGCGCGGCAGGAACATCGCGGAGCCGATGGCGCCCGCGCCCATGGAGGCCAGCAGCAGCGTGAAGGTGCGCGCTCCGCCCGCTTCGAGCTCGCGCGCCACCAGCGGCAGCAGCGCCAGCAGTGCGGTGGCATGGAAGAAGAAGATGGAGATGCGCCACAGCACGGCGCGCATGGCGGGCGACTCGCGCACGAACTGCACGCCCACGCGCATGGCGCTGGCCAGCCGCTCACGGCCCAGCGGATTGTCGGGATGCACGCGCCGCCAGCGCATGATGGTGAAGCCGGCGATGAGCGACAGCGCCGCGTTGAGCACGAACACCCAGGCGCTGCCCGCGCTGGCGATGATGGCGCCCGCGAGCAGCGGCCCGATGATGCGCGAGGCGTTCATGGCCACGCCGTTGAGCGCCAGCGCCGCGGGCAGTTGCTGGCGGCTCACCAGCTCCGGGACGATGGCGGCGAATACCGGCCAGCGCATGGCCAGGCCGATGCCGTTGGCGAACGTGAGCGCGAGCAGCAGGTGCGCCGTCATGCCGCCGCTCAGGATGGCGGCGCACAGCAGCATCGCCACGCCCGCCACCCAGAACTGGGTGATCATGAAATATTTGCGGCGGTCCAGGATGTCCGCGAGCGCGCCGCTGGGCAGCCCGAGCAGGAATACCGGCGCGGTCGATGCGGTCTGCACCAGCGCGACGAGCATGGGAGAGGTGGTCAGCGTGGTCATGAGCCAGGCGGTCGCCACATCGTTCATCCACATGCAGGTGTTGGCGACGATCCAGGTGCCCCAGAGCATGCGGAAGACGGGAACCGACAGCGGCGCGAATGGCGACGGCGCTGCTCGCCGTGCGGCAGTGCGCTTGAGCTCGGCCGCGGCGGCGGCTTCGGCATGGTCGGCCCGCTCGCTGTTCGCCGCTGCGGCGGCGGATGTCTCGGGATGGGCGTCGGGGCCGGGAGCGGGCCCGGTGTCGTGTGGTGGCTGTGGCGGCATGTGATCCGGATTGTCGCGTCGATATCGTTGATCGATGGCCCGATACTGGCTCATCCGCTGGACGCTCCCGGGAATTGTGCAAAGACTGTTTGCGTGAATTCCATCAGGGGGAATCCTGATGCCGCGCCGCCGGCTATTGGGCTGCGGACAGGTGCGACAGCGGCAGCGCGCCGGCGTTCTTGACCTCTCCCAGCGAAAAGCTCGTGTGCATATCCTTCACGTTGGGCAGGTTCAGCAGCACGTTGCGCGCAAACTGCGAGAAGCTGTCCAGATCCCGCGCCACGACCTGCAGCTCGAACGTGCCGCTGCCGCTGATGTAGTGGCAGGCGACGACGTCGGGAATCCGGGCGATGGCCTCTTCCATGGCCCGGGTCAGGTCGCCCGTATTGCGTTCCGCATCCAGCCGCACGAACGCGAACACGCCCAGCCCCACCTTGTGGCGGTCGATCTCGGCGTGGTAGCCCTTGATGAAGCCCGCCTCCTCCAGCGCGCGCACCCGCCGCCAGCAGGGCGCGGCCGACAGGCCCACGCGCTGGGCGAGGTCGGCGTTGGTGACGCGGGCGTTGGCTTGCAGCTCCGAGAGGATGGCGAGATCGAATTTGTCCAGACTTTCCATTCCATGATTGTTTTGGGAAAGAATCTTTCTCGCATTGGGGTAAACACGGCAAAAAAAGAAAGCACGTATCCGATTTCCACGCATACACTGCGCGGATACGGGCCACAACAAAAAAGCTCGACTAATTGATGCTGCTCAAAAGGCGGTAACCCACGAACATAGACGGAGACAAGGCCATGAATGCGCCACTGCCCGAAGAAGTACGCCGTGCGCTCGAAAGCGTCACGCTGGAAGACAAATACACCCTCGGCCATGGCCGCGCATTCATGAGCGGCGTGCAGGCGCTGGTGCGCCTGCCGATGCTGCAGCGCCAGCGTGACGCGCAAAACGGACTGAACACCGCCGGCTTCATCAGCGGCTATCGCGGCTCCCCGCTGGGCAGCTACGATCAGGCGCTGTGGAGCGCCAGAAAGCATCTGGCCGAGAACAACATCGTCTTTCAGCCCGGCGTGAACGAGGAACTGGGCGCGACGGCGGTCTGGGGCACGCAGCAACTGGACCTGTATCCTGAATCCAAGAAGTTCGACGGCGTCTTCGGCATCTGGTATGGCAAGGGTCCGGGCGTGGACCGCAGCGGCGACGTCTTCAAGCACGCGAACATGGCGGGCACGGCCAGGCATGGCGGCGTGATCGCGGTCGCGGGCGACGACCACATCAGCAAGAGCAGCACGGCCGCGCACCAGAGCGACCACATCTTCAAGGCCTGCGGCCTGCCGGTGTTCTTCCCCAGCAGCGTGCAGGACATCCTCGACATGGGCCTGCACGCCTTTGCGATGAGCCGCTTCTCCGGACTGTGGTCGGGCGTGAAGACGATCCAGGAAGTGGTCGAATCCTCGTCCAGCGTGTCGGTGGACCCGGACCGCGTGAAGATCATCATGCCCGAGGACTTCCAGATGCCGCCGGGCGGCCTGCACATCCGCTGGCCCGACGCGCCGCTGGAGCAGGAAGCGCGCCTGATGGACTACAAATGGTACGCGGCGCTGGCCTACGTGCGTGCCAACAAGCTGAACCACAACGTGATCAGCGGCCCGAACGACCGCTTCGGCATCGCCGCCAGCGGCAAGGCGTTCAACGATACGCGCCAGGCGCTGGCCGACCTGGGCCTTGATGAAGAGACCTGCCACCGGCTGGGCATCCGCCTGCACAAGGTGAACGTGGTGTGGCCGCTGGAGGCCACGATCACGCGCGAGTTCGCGCAGGGGCTGCAGGAGATCCTGGTCGTCGAGGAAAAGCGCCAGGTCATCGAATACCAGATCAAGGAAGAGCTCTACAACTGGCGCTCCGACGTGCGCCCGAACGTGCTGGGCAAGTTCGACGAGATCGAGGGCGACAACTCGGGCGGCGAATGGAACATGCCCAATCCGAGCCAGAACTGGCTTCTGCGCCCCAAGGCCGATCTCACGCCGGCGATCATCGCGAAGGCGCTCACCAAGCGGCTGAAGAAGCTGGGCGTGCCCGACGACATCGCGCGCCGCATGGACGAACGCATCGCGGTCATCGAAGCACGCGAGCGCGCGCTCACCGAGCCCAAGCAGCAGACCGGTGACCGCGTGCCATGGTTCTGCAGCGGCTGCCCGCACAACACCAGCACGCGCGTGCCCGAAGGCTCGCGCGCGGTGGCCGGCATCGGCTGCCACTACATGACCACCTGGATGCCCGACCGCAACACCAGCACCTTCACACAGATGGGCGGCGAAGGGGTCACGTGGGTGGGCCAGGCGCCCTTCACCAAGGACAACCACGTCTTCGCCAACCTGGGCGACGGCACGTACTTCCACAGCGGCCTGATGGCGATCCGCCAGAGCATCGCCTCGGGCGCCAACATCACCTACAAGATCCTGTACAACGACGCGGTGGCGATGACCGGCGGCCAGCAGGTGGGCGAGCGGCCGGAAGGCCACTCGGTCGCGCAGATCGCGCACAGCCTGCGCGCCGAAGGCGTTGTCAAGCTGGTGGTGGTGACGGATGAGCCGGAAAAATACCACGGCCGCACGCACCATCTGGATGCCAATCCGGCGCGCGCCAAGCACCGGGAGCTGATCAACGACCTGCCGCCCGGCGTGGAAGTCTTCCACCGGGACGAGCTCGATCGCATCCAGCGCGAAATGCGCGAGACCAAGGGCTGCACGGCCATCATCTATGACCAGACGTGCGCGACCGAGAAGCGCCGCCGCCGCAAGCGCGGCCAGCTCGCCACGCCGGCGAAAACCGTGATCATCAACGAGCTGGTGTGCGAAGGCTGCGGCGACTGCTCGACCCAGTCCAACTGCCTGTCCGTCGAGCCGGTGGAAACCGAATTCGGCCGCAAGCGCCGCATCAACCAGAACTCCTGCAACAAGGACTATTCCTGCGTGAAAGGCTTCTGCCCGAGCTTCGTGACGATCGAGGGCGGCGAGCTCAAGAAGCCCAGGAAGGAAAAGAAGGGCGACCTGACCGCGATGCTGCCGATCCCCGAGCCGGTGCTGCCGGTGGCCGAGACGGCCTGGGGCATCGTCGTGGCGGGCGTGGGCGGCACGGGCGTGATCACCATCGGCTCGCTGCTCGGCATGGCCGCGCACCTGGAGGGCAAGGGCGTGATCACGCAGGACGCGGCGGGTCTGGCGCAAAAGGGCGGCTCGACCTGGAGCCATATCCAGATCGCCAACCGCACCGATGCGATTTTCACCACCAAGGTGGATACGGCCAAGGCCGACCTGGTGATCGGCTGCGACCCGATCGTCGCCGCCACCAAGACCACGCTGGCCGTGATGCAGCCGGGCCGTACCTTCGTTGCCCTGAACACGCATGGCACGCCCTCGGCGGCGTTCGTGAACAATCCCGACTGGCAGTTCCCGGAGTCGAGCTGCGAGGCCGCGATCGCCGATGCCGTCGGCCCCGGGCTGCTCGGGCTGTTCGACGCCGAACAGGTGGCCGTGCAATTGCTGGGGGACAGCATCTACACCAATCCGCTCATCCTGGGCTACGCATGGCAGAAGGGCCGCGTGCCGCTCACCCATGCCTCGCTGATGCGCGCCATCGAGCTCAACGGCGTCCAGGTCGAGAACAACAAGGCGGCATTCGAATGGGGCCGCCGCTGCGCCTACAAGCTCGCGGAAGTGCAGGCGCTGTTCCAGGCCGCGCAGGTCATCGAGTTCGTCAAGAAGCCGGGCCTGGCCGAAATGCTGAACAAGCGCGTGGACTTCCTCAAGGCATACCAGAACGCCGCCTATGCAAAACGCTACAGCGATTTCGTGGAAAAGGTTCGCCAGTCCGAGGCGAAGCTCGGAGAGGGCACCCGCCTGTCCGAGGCCGTGGCGCGCTACCTGTTCAAGCTGATGGCATACAAGGACGAGTACGAAGTGGCGCGGCTGCACACCGATCCCGCGTTCGTCACGAAGCTGGAGAACATGTTCGAGGGCGACTGGCGCATCGTCCATCACCTCGCTCCGCCGACGATGGCCCGCAAGGATGCGAAGGGTGAGCTCGTCAAGAAGAGCTATGGCCCCTGGATGCGCAAGGCCATGGGCGTGCTCGCGGGCATGAAGGGGCTGCGCGGCACCACGCTCGATCCCTTCGGCAAGACGCAGGAGCGCCGCACGGAGCGCGCGCTGATCGTCGAATACCAGGACAGTATCCTGGAGATCCTGAAAAACCTGAACGCGCGGAATCTGCCGCTCGCCATCGAGATCGCACGCATTCCCGAGGACATCCGGGGCTACGGCCATGTCAAGGAGCGCCACCTGCAGGCCGCCCGCGCCAAATGGCAGGGCCTGCTGGCCCAATGGCGTGACGCCATGTCGATGCAGCGCCAGGCTTCCTGACATTGGTTTCCCGACAAGCCGCGCGGGGCTTGAGCGTGGCGTCTGCTGCAAAAATAAGAGCTTCCGCAACCCTGAATGTGGTTGCGGAGGCTTTTTCATCGGCGAGTCATTGCAAAATGAAACCCGGTGCGCATCTCTTATCCTCACCCCGGCCGGGCATTGGCGCACCATATGCAAAGCGTCACGAATACAATGCCCAGTTGCTCTGGCGAAAGCTGGACCCCGAAAATCGTCGCATATCGACCATCCTGTTGATAGAAGTGGAGTCTTCAAGTGTTTATTTCCAATGCCTTTGCCCAGACTGCCCCGGCCGCCGCGGAAGGTGGCCTGATGGGCTCGCTCACCGGCATGTTGCCGCTGGTGCTGATGTTCGTGGTGCTCTACTTCATCATGATCCGCCCCCAGATGAAACGCCAGAAGGAGCACCGCGCCATGATCGACGCGCTGGCCAAGGGCGATGAAGTGGTGACCTCCGGCGGCCTGCTGGGCCGTGTCAACCGCCTGGGCGAAGGCTTCGTGCATCTCGAAGTGGCCGAAGGCGTCGAAGTGCAGATCCAGCGTTCCGCCGTGGCGCAGGTGCTGCCCAAGGGCACGCTGAAGTAATACGGCCTCAGGAAGTCCGTTGCGGGCACGCGTGGTGCGTGTCCGCCCCCGACGGACCGGCGCGGCGGGCTTCAAGCCCGGGAGGCCGGACCGTCACTCTCCGTGATAGTGAAGAGCGCGATCATGAACCGATATCCGGTCTGGAAATACGCGATCATGGTGATCGTGTTGCTGTTGGGGGTGCTGTACACCCTGCCGAACTTCTTCGGCGAAGCTCCCGCGGTACAGGTGTCGTCCCTGAAGGCGACGGTGAAGGTGGACAACGCCGTGCGGCAGCGCGTCGAGGATGCGCTGAAGGCCGGCGGCCTGCAGCCCGACTCGGTGGTGCTGGAAGGCAATTCGGTCTTCTCCCGCTTCAGCTCCAACGACGATCAGGCCAAGGCCCAGACCGTGCTGCAGATGGCGCTGATTCCGGATACCTCCGATCCGTCGTTCATCGTGGCGCAGAACATGCTCACGCGCTCGCCCGCATGGCTGACCGCCTTGCATGCGCGGCCCATGTATCTGGGCCTGGATCTGCGCGGCGGCGTGCACTTCATGCTGCAGGTGGACATGGCCGCGGCGATCACCAAGAAGGTGGAGTCGTATGCGGGAGACCTGCGCTCTTCGCTGCGCGACAAGAACATCCGCCACGGCGGCGTGAGCCGCGACGGCGATGCGGTCGAAGTGAAGGTGCGCGACGAAGCCACGCTCACCGCGGCCAGGAATCTCGTCTCGGACAGTTTCCCCGACCTCGTCGCCACCAGCAGCCCGCAGGGCGACGGTTTCGTGCTGCGCGCCACCATCAAGCCCGAGGCGATGCGCAAGGTCCAGGAGCAGGCGCTCAAGCAGAACATCACCACGCTGCACAACCGTATCAATGAGCTCGGCGTGGCCGAGCCGGTGATCCAGCAGCAGGGGCTGGACCGCATCATCGTCCAGTTGCCGGGCGTGCAGGACACCGCCAAGGCCAAGGACATCCTGGGCCGCACCGCCACGCTGGAGGTGCGCATGGTGGACGAAAGCTCCGAGGCGCGTTCCGCGGAGCTGGGCCAGGGCCCCGTGCCGTTCGGCAGCGAAAAATATCTCGACCGCAACCAGATGCCCGTGATCGTCAAGAAGCAGGTGATCCTGACCGGCGAGAACCTCAACGACGCGCAACCCGGATTCGACAGCCAGACGCAGGAGCCCACCGTCAACCTGACGCTGGACGCCAAGGGCGCGCGTATCTTCAAGGACATCACGCGCGACAACGTGGGCAAGCGCATGGCCATCATCCTGTTCGAGAAGGGCAAGGGCGAGGTGGTGACGGCTCCGGTGATCCGCTCCGAGATCGGCGGCGGCCGCGTGCAGATCTCCGGGCGCATGACGACGATGGAGGCCAACGACACCTCGCTGCTGCTGCGCGCCGGATCTCTGGCCGCGCCGATGGAAATCATCGAGGAATACACCATCGGCCCGAGCCTGGGCGCGGACAACATCCAGCGCGGCATCCACAGCGTGGTCTGGGGCATGGCGGCGATCGCCGTGTTCATGTGCTTCTACTACATGCTGTTCGGCGTGTTCTCGACGATCGCGCTGGGCGTGAACGTGCTGCTGCTGCTGGCGATCCTGTCGATGCTGCAGGCGACGCTCACCTTGCCGGGCATCGCGGCCATGGCGCTTGCGATCGGCGTGGCCATCGACTCCAACGTGCTGATCAACGAGCGCATCCGCGAGGAACTGCGCGCCGGCGCCGCGCCGCAGGCCGCGATCTCGGCGGGCTACCAGCATGCCTGGGCGACGATTCTGGACTCCAACGTGACCACGCTGATCGCGGGTCTGGCGCTGCTGGCGTTCGGCTCCGGGCCGGTGCGCGGTTTTGCCGTGGTGCACTGCATCGGCATCCTGACCAGCATGTTCTCGGCGGTGTTCTTCTCGCGCGGCCTGGTGAACCTCTGGTATGGCCGCCAGAAGAAGCTCAAGAGCGTCTCCATCGGCCAGGTCTGGAAGCCGGAAGGCGACTCGGGCCACCGCTCGGTGGCATCCGCCCGCGCCGCTGGCGATAGCGATCAATAAGAAAGGGGAAGACCATGGAGTTTTTCCGGATCAGAAAAGACATTCCGTTCATGAAATATGCGTTGATCCTCAACGCTATTTCGGCCATCACCTTCGTGCTCGCGGTGTTCTTCCTGCTCACGCGCGGCCTGCACCTGTCGGTCGAATTCACCGGCGGCACGGTGATGGAGGTGGCCTACGCGCAGACGGCCGATATCGGCAAGGTGCGCGATGCCGTGGCGTCAGCGGGCTTCACGCAGGATGTGACGGTGCAGAATTTCGGCGGCTCGCGCGACGTGATGATCCGCCTGCCCGTGCAAAAGGGCGTCACTTCCGCCCAGCAAAGCGAGCAGGTGATGACGGCGCTGAAGGCCGCCGACCCCTCGGTGACGCTGCGCCGCACCGAGTTCGTCGGCCCGCAGGTGGGCGAGGAGCTGGTGCATGGCGGCCTGATGGCGCTGGGCATGGTGGTGCTGGGCATCGTCGTCTACCTGGCGTTCCGCTTCGAGTGGAAGTTCGGCGTGGCGGCGGTGATCGCCAACCTGCACGACGTGGTGATCATCCTGGGCTTCTTCGCGTTCTTCCAGTGGGAGTTCTCGCTGTCCGTGCTGGCCGGCGTGCTGGCGGTGCTGGGCTACTCGGTCAACGAATCCGTCGTGATCTTCGACCGGATCCGCGAGGCATTCCGCAAGTTCCGCAAGCTGAGCACGCCCGAGGTGATCGATCACGCCATCACCTCGACCATGAGCCGCACCATCATCACGCACGCCTCGACCGAGGCGATGGTGCTTTCGATGTTCTTCTTCGGCGGCCCGAGCCTGCACTACTTCGCGCTGGCGCTGACCATCGGCATCTTGTTCGGCATCTACTCGTCCGTGTTCGTCGCGGCCGCGATCGCGATGTGGCTGGGCGTCAAGCGCGAGGATCTGGTCAAGTCGTCATCGCGCAAGGAACTCGACCCCAACGATCCGAACGCGGGAGCGACGGTATGAGCGAGGCGGCGAGGAGCGCCTGAAGCCTTGCCGCCCCCGATGGATTGATCAGCAAATAATCAACAAACGTGGTTCAGCCCCCGTTCTGGCGACGGGGATAGACCCATAGGCCTTCGCCAGACATAATTGGTTACCTATGGAATATCCGCCTTCCTCTTCCACCGAGCAACGCCTGGCCATGTATGGCAGGCAGCGTTTTGCCGAGGGGGTGGCGGCTGGTCTGCCCGATCTGGGCAAGCGGCTGCGGCAGTTCTCATCGGACCTGGCCGCGCAGGCCGGCACGGCCCTGGAAATGCAATCGCGCCGCGATGTGCTGCTGTCCTATTCCCGGCACGAGCGCGACTGGTTCCAGCGGCTGGAGAAGGCGTGGCGCGAGGCCGGGCAGTCCGGCGGCGACACGCAGTCCGCGCCCGTGGCGCAGCCGCGCGAGCTGTCCCTGGACGGCGGCCTTGAACTGCTGAGCGACGATGTCGTCGAGAACAAGATCCTTGCCTCGCGCATCGCGCTGACTGTCAGCGAGCATGTGGGCAGCCACTTCGAGATCGCCAGGCTGCGCACGCAGCGCCTGCTGGGGGCGGAGCTGTCCTCCGGCGATCTGCTGCGCCCGGAAACCGTCTGTCTTCATCTGGTCAACGAATGGATCGGCAGCGGCATGCCGCGCGCCGATCTGCAACTGATGCTCGATCCGCTGCAGACCGAGCTCTCGCAACTGCTCGAAAAGCAGTACAAGGCGCTCAACCAGCTCTACGAAGAGCGCGGCGTATCGGCGACCACCACCGATGACCTGCGCGCGCGCGTGAAGCGCACCAAGAGCGGAACGGCGGGAGGCGGCGCGGCTGCGCCCAACAGCGCTTTCGACAGCGGGCCCGTGCCCGTGGGCAG
The DNA here is from genome assembly GCF_040396215.1 of Diaphorobacter ruginosibacter. Classification (GTDB taxonomy): domain Bacteria; phylum Pseudomonadota; class Gammaproteobacteria; order Burkholderiales; family Burkholderiaceae_C; genus Diaphorobacter_A; species Diaphorobacter_A ruginosibacter_A. Next base: position 13,030 of record NZ_JBEBOW010000047.1, read on the forward strand.
CGGGTTTGCGGCTGTCTCGGGCAATGGCATCTCGGGCAACAACAGCCAGTTCCCGATGCCTTATTCCACGGGATGGGCCGGGGCGGGAATGCCGGGCGCGGCCCAGGGCGGGGTGCCGGGGGGGATGCAGATCGCCCCTCAATTGCTGGCCCAGTTCAATGCGCAGTTGCAGGCCAACGCGCAACTGAATGCGCAGATGTCCGCGCAGATGGCGGCGGCGCCGTTCCTGGCTCCGCTGCAGCGTGCGCGCCAGCGCGCGGCGGCGGTGATGGTGCAGCTGCGCAACATGCTCACGCAGCCGGCCATGAACTACGACATGGTCAATGCGCCTCCGGCCTCGGCGGCGCTGGTGCAGGCCATGACCGATTACCGGGGCATGGCGCCGGACACGATGCTGGTCACCATGCCCGGCGGCATGGCGGCCCTGACGCAGCCGCAGGACTATTCGCCCCAGGTCGTCCATCAGGTGATGGGAGCGATGCGCGAGCGTGCGGCCGAATTCAAGAAAAAGGCGTCCACCGCGAGCGAAAAGGCGATCATCGAAGTGGTGGCCCTGATGTTCCAGAGCATCCTCAACGAGGATCGCCTGCCGCCGTCCGTCCGCGTCTGGTTCGCGCGCCTGCAGGTGCCGGTGCTGCGCGTCGCGCTTGCTGAGCCTGAATTCTTCAGCAACATGGCACACCCCGCGCGCCAGCTCATCGATCGCATGGGCGCCTGCGTGCTGGGCTTTGACGCGGCCACCATCAATGGCACGGCGCTGGAGGCCGAGGTACGCCGCATCGTGCAGGTGATCGAGCAGTATCCCGAAACCGGAAGCCGCGTGTTCCAGCTGGTGTTCGATGAATTCGAGCGCTTCATCGCCAAGTCGCTGGCCGAAGGCAAGAGCGCGCAGAAGATCGTCGGCGTGGCCCAGCAGGTCGAGCAGCGCGAGACGCTGGCCGTGCAGTACACCATCGAGCTGCGGGACATCCTCAAAGACATGCAGGTGCGCGAGGAGATCCGCGATTTCCTGTTCAAGAGCTGGGCCGAGGTGCTGGCGGTTTCCGCCGTGCGCAATGGAGCGCAGCATGCCGACACCATCGCGCTCAAGCGTTCCGCGGTGGACCTGGTGTGGGCCGCCAGCGCCAAGCCCAATCGCGCCGAGCGCGCGCAGGTCATACAGCATTTGCCCGCGCTGCTCCAGAATCTGCGCCATGGGCTGAGCCTCACGGGCGTGACCGGCGCGCCGCAGGACGCCCAGATCAAGGTGCTGACGGACACGCTGGCCGACGCTTTCCTCTCCAAGACGGGCGTCATCGCGCGCAGCCACATCGATGCGATGGTCAAGCGGCTTGCGAACCTGGAGGACGTGATCGGGGATGTGGAGGCCGGCGACATCGAACTCAATGCCGAGAACGTGGAGATGCTGCTGGGAATCGACGCCAGCGCGCTGCAGGTGATCGCGGACAACGGCACGCCGGTGCGCGATGAAGTCGTGCGCTGGGCGCAGCAGATGCCGCTGGGCGCGTGGTTCACGCTCGATCACAACGGCGCGTCCGCGCAGGTCCAGTACGCATGGCACAGCCACCGCAAGCAGTTGCACCTTTTCGTGTCGATGGACGGCAAGAGCTATCTGATCCAGTTGCGCCGTCTCGGGGCCTATCTGCAGTCCGGCCTGCTGGTGGCCAAGGAAGAGGAAGCGCTCACCATGCGCGCCACGCGCGACGCTCTGGTCAAGCTCAACGCCAACCCGGAGCGCCTGCTCGCATAGGGCCGCATCCATGATTCCCGCGCAGCCGCCCGCCGACTCCGCTGCCCAAGGCCTGTCGAAAGCGGCGCTGCCGCCGTTCTTTGCGGTGTCGCTGCGCAAGCTCGCCATCCTGAGCGTGTGCATGCTCGGGCTTTACCACCTGTACTGGTTCTATTGCCATTGGCGGCGCATCGGGGCGTGGAGCGATGCGTCCGGATTCTCGCCCGCGCGGCGCACGCTGTTCTTCGTTTTCTACTGCTATCCGCTGTTCCGGCGGGTGCGCATGCTGGATGCACGGGTCAACGGCCGCTCCCGCCTTCACGCCGCCTGGCTGGCCTTGGGCTATGTCGCGGCCAATCTGCTGGACCTGTTGCCGGATCCGTTCGGTTGGCTGAGCCTCTTCAGTTTCGTATTCCTGCTGCACGTGCAAGCCTGCGCGAACCGGTTGAACGAGCAATTGTGCGCAGCGCCGTTCGATCGCAATGAACGGCTTCGGGGATGGAACTGGGCGGCCGTGGCGCTGGGAGCCGTCGCGCTCGTGCTGGGCCTGGCGGCCGCGGTGTCCGTGATGGGACGATGATGAGGCGTCGGGGCGGTGAGCGCCGCGCACCGGCGTGGAAGCAGCCGTCTATGGGCAGCCGTCGTCGTCCGTTTCGCTGCCCGCGTTCCTGAGCACCTTGCGAACCACGTCGCCGCTGAATCCGCGCGCCGCCAGAAACCGCATCTGCCGGACACGTTCCTGGGGCGTGGCGGCGGGCTCCTTGCCGCCGAAGCGCGCGCGCCAGACGGCGGTGGCCCGTTCGAGTTCGGTGGATCGAAGCTCGGCGGCCGTGGCCTTGATGAGCGCATCGTCCAGCCCCTTGCCGCGCAGCTCCTGAACCACGCGCTGCGTGCCCAGGCGGCCCGCGCGCCTGTGGACGACGGACGCGGCAACGCGCTGCGGGTTGATGAAGTCCCTGGTTTCCAGTTCGTCGAGCAGCGCCTGCAGATCGTCGCCTTCCTCCACGTGGCGTGCAAGCTTGGCCTGCAGTTCGCCGCGCGAATGCTCACGCTGCGCGAGCAGCTTGAGCGCGCGGCCCTTGAGCGATAGTCTGGTGAATCCCATGGCAGGAGGCGTGTGCGGGTGTGAATGCAAAAAAGGGCCGTTCAGCCAGAGTGGCTGCGCGGCCCGTCAAGTCGAAGATGATTCGACAATTGCAAAGAAAAGGGTTCCGGGGCCTGACGGCGTGCGGGTTACGCTTCGCCGCCGTCCTCGCCGTCGTCGTGGTTCGCGGGCGTACCCGCCACGGCGGTCACGCCGATGGGCGGAATGCCCAGCGATTCACGTACCTTGTTCTCGATCTCGATGGCGAGGTCGCGGTTCTCGCGCAGGAATTCACGCGAATTGTCGCGGCCCTGGCCGATCTTCTCGCCGTTATAGGCATACCATGCGCCGCTCTTTTCAACGATGCGCGCATTCACGCCCATGTCGATGATCTCGCCCTCGCGCGAAATGCCCTCGCCGAACAGGATGTCGAATTCCGCCGTCTTGAATGGCGGCGAAACCTTGTTCTTCACCACCTTCACCTTGGTTTCGTTGCCGATGGCCTCGTCGCCCTTCTTGATGGTGCCGGTGCGGCGGATGTCCAGGCGCACGGAGGCATAGAACTTCAGCGCGTTGCCGCCGGTGGTGGTTTCGGGCGAGCCGAACATCACGCCGATCTTCATGCGGATCTGGTTGATGAAGATGACCATGCAGTTGGTCTTCTTGATCGTCGCGGTGAGCTTGCGCAGCGCCTGGCTCATCAGGCGCGCCTGCAGGCCGGGCAGGGCGTCGCCCATCTCGCCTTCGATTTCGGCCTTGGGCGTGAGCGCCGCGACCGAGTCCACCACGATCAGGTCCACGGCGCCGGAGCGCACCAGCGAGTCCACGATCTCCAGCGCCTGCTCGCCGGTGTCAGGCTGGCTGATCAGGATGTCGCTGAGGTTCACGCCCAGCTTCTGTGCATACGAGGTGTCGAGCGCGTGTTCGGCGTCGATGAACGCGCAGGTGCCGCCCAGCTTCTGCATCTCGGCGATGACCTGCAGCGTGAGCGTGGTCTTGCCCGAGCTTTCGGGGCCGTAGATCTCGATCACGCGGCCGCGCGGCAGGCCGCCCACGCCAAGCGCGACGTCCAGGCCCAGGGAGCCCGTGGAGACGACCTGGATGTCCTCGATCTTCTCGCCTTCGCCCAGGCGCATGATGGTGCCCTTGCCGAATTGCTTTTCGATCTGCGCCAGCGCCGCCTGCAGGGCCTTGGCCTTTTCGCTGGTGTCCACGGGGCTCTTCGCGGTGGTGTCCATGGGTGGGGTCCTCTTGCTTGTTGCCATTGCGCTTTCCGTTGAATCAAAGATGACTGTTTTTAAATACAGTCTGTATGCTTAAGCAGTAGTTTAGGGCGGGATATTCTTTTGAAAAAGCAATTTTTAGTCAGTTTGCCTGACAATATGAGTGATTCCCACAAAGATCCACGTCATGTCCGACCACCTGCATCCCGTGCCCGCGGCTTCCGATGCCTGGCGCGAAACCCACCTGGGCCGTCTGCTGGGCCATGCCATGCGCCGCTTCGATGAGCGGGTATACCAATTGATGGCCCATGACGTGGACGTACCGCTGGCGCTGTCGAATCTTGCCGCGCGCGATCAGGTGAGCGCGGCGCACATTCACATCACGCGCCATCTCTCGCTTGCCGGCGACCGGCTGACCGACCTGGCCGATGCAGCGGGCATGACCAAGCAGGCAATGGCCAGCCTGGTCGATCAGTGCGAGGCCTGGGGGCTGGTGACCCGGGAGCCCGATCCGCGCGACGCCCGGGCGCGCGTGGTGCGGTTCACCGGGATCGGATTGGCGTGGCTCAAGGCGTTCGAGTGGGCGGTGGCCCAGGCGCAACGCGAGTTCCGCGAAGCCGTGGGGGAGGACGTGGCCACCGTGGTGGCGCTCGGCCTGGAGGCCTATGTCAGCGACCGCATGCCTGGAGATGGCGAGGCGCGGTAATCGCGCCGCGGCCTTCGTTTGGGGCGCCGCCGCTCGAGCATGGCCGCCCGCGCCCGCGTTACCATTCGTTGATCCGCCGCCGGAGCGTCAACACGTTCCTGGCGGGGGCAATTCAGGAGACAGGTAATGCGTATTCTCATAGCCGAAGACGACCAGGTCCTTGCCGATGGCCTGCTGCGCACCCTGCGCGCCTCGGGCGCCGTGGTCGATCATGTGGCCAATGGCTCGGAGGCCGATGCGGCATTGATCACCAACAATGAATTCGATCTGCTGATCCTCGATCTGGGCCTGCCCAAGCTGCACGGGCTGGAAGTGCTCAAGCGGCTGCGCGGGCGCGGCTCGGCGATCCCGGTGCTGATCCTCACCGCGGCCGACAGCGTGGATGAGCGCGTGCAAGGCCTGGATTACGGCGCGGACGACTACATGGCCAAGCCGTTTTCGCTGCAGGAGCTGGAGGCGCGCGTGCGCGCGCTCACGCGCCGCGGCATGGGCGGCGCGAGCAGCGTGATCAAGCACGGGCCGCTCACCTACGACCAGACCGGGCGCGTGGCGACGATCGACGGCAGGATGGTCGAACTCTCCGCGCGCGAGCTGGGGCTGCTGGAGGTGCTGCTGCAGCGCGCGGGACGGCTGGTCAGCAAGGACCAACTGGTGGAGCGGCTGTGCGAGTGGGGCGAGGAGGTCAGCAACAACGCCATCGAGGTGTACATCCACCGCCTGCGCAAGAAAATCGAGAAAGGGCCGATCCGCATCGCGACCGTGCGGGGCCTGGGCTACTGCCTGGAGAAGATTCCCGGATGACCGCCCGCGCCGGCGGCCCGCCGCGTTGTCAGCCCCGCGAATGTCTTGCGGGAGATACTTTGGGCGATTCCCCCTTCACCGGATCCATCCTTGAAAATCTTTCAGCGTGAGCAGCGTTCCCTGTTTGGCGAGATCCTGGACTGGATGCTCACGCCGCTGCTGTTGCTCTGGCCCGTGAGCCTGGCACTCACCTGGCTGGTGGCGCAGGGACTGGCGAACAAGCCCTTCGACCGGGCGCTGGAATACAACGCGCAGGCGCTGGCGCAACTGGTCACGGTATATGACGGCAAGGTGCAGTTCAACCTGCCGCAGCCCGCCAGCGAGATCCTGCGCGCGGACGAGTCCGACATCATCTACTACCAGGTGCTCGCGCCCGGAGGGCGCTTCCTCTCGGGCGAGCGTGATCTTCCCCGGCCGCCGGAAGACGAGGTGCCGTTCTCCGGCGAGGTGCGGCTGCGCGATGCGGAGATGCGCGGCGTGGACATCCGCATCGCCTACATCTGGGTGCGCGTGCCGCTGCCCGATGCGCCCGCGGCGCTGGTGCAGGTGGCCGAGACGCGCTCCAAGCGCAGCGTGCTAGCCACGGAAATCATCAAGGGTGTGATGCTGCCGCAGTTCGTGATCCTGCCGCTGGCCGTGCTGCTGGTGTGGCTGGCGCTCGCGCGCGGCATCAAGCCGCTGCATCAGCTCGAAGAGCGCATCCGCGCGCGCAAGCCTGATGACCTTTCGCCGCTCGATCACAAGGCCGTTCCGATGGAGGTCGCGCCCCTGGTCGATTCGGTGAACGATCTGCTGCGGCGGCTCAACGAATCCATAGCCACGCAAAAACGCTTCCTGGCCGACGCCGCGCATCAGCTCAAGACGCCGCTGGCGGGCCTTCGCATGCAGGCCGATCTGGCGCAGCGCGAAGGCACCAGCACCGAGGAGCTCAAGCTCTCGCTCAAGCAGATCGGACGCTCCTCCATCCGCGCCACGCATACCGTCAACCAGCTGCTCTCCATGGCGCGCGCCGAAGGCGGCAGCAGCTCGGGCCTGCAGCGCCAGCCGGTCGATCTGGCGCGGCTGGTGATCGACGTGGTGCAGGACAGCGTGCCGCGCGCGCTCGACAAAGGCATCGACCTGGGCTACGAAGGCGCACAGCCGCGCTCGCCCGGCGTGCTGGTGGAGGGCAACGCCACGCTGCTCAAGGAGCTCGTGCGCAATCTGGTGGACAACGCGATCAACTACACGCCCTCGGCGCCCGACAGGCAGGGCGTGGTGACGGCGCGCGTGCTCGCCGACACCTTCGGCCGCGTGGTGATGGTGCAGGTCGAGGACTCCGGCCCCGGTGTGCCCGAGGCGGAGCGTGAGCTGGTGTTCCAGCCCTTCTATCGCGCGCTCGGCTCGGAAGCCGACGGATCGGGCCTGGGCCTTCCCATCGTGCGCGAAATCGCCCGCCAGCACGGAGGGGAAGTCCGGCTGGAAGATGCACGCCCCGGCCAGAGCGCGCCGGGCGCGAAGTTCAGCGTGCGGTTCGTGGCGCTGGCGGAGCAGGCGCCGCGCAACGAGAGCGTCTGAAGGCCGGTGGGCGCGGGCGGGCCTGGTGCGCAATAACCTTGCTCACTCCCCCGTGGCCGGCACTCGCGTTATGCTGCCGCGGAGCTGCCCCCGGGAGCGCATGCCTGGCGTTCCCGCCGAACGGTTCAAGGGCGCGGCACATCCAAGCGAGACAAGCATGAGCATCGATTCACCCCGATTCACCGCCAGGCCCGGCAGCACGCCGCTGGTACTGGATTCGCCGCACAGCGGCACCTCCTATCCCGAAGACTTCGGCGCGGCGCTGCCGCTGGCCGTGCTGCGCCAGGCAGAGGACACGCACGTGGAAAAACTCTACGACTTCGCGCCGCAACTGGGCGCGGCGTGGGTGGAGGCGCATTTTCCGCGCATCTATCTGGATGCCAATCGAGACACCACCGAGATCGACGTGGAGCTTTTCGATGCTCCATGGCCGCATGAGGTGACCAGCGACGAGGTCGTGCTGCAGAAGGTGCGCCTGGGCAAGGGCCTGATCTGGCGCTACACCGATGAAGGCCAGCCGATCTACGACCGCCGGCTCTCGGTGGCCGAAGGGCAAAGGCGCATCGCCGAATGCTGGGCGCCATACCACCAGGCCGTCTCCAATGCCATCGACGCGGCGCATGCGCGGCACGGCTACAGCATCCACATCAACTGCCACTCCATGCCATCGGTGGCGGCCAGCCACGCCACGCTGCACCCAGGGCTCAAGCATGCGGACTTCGTGATCGGAGACCGCGACGGCAGCACCTCCTCGCCCGCGCTCTCCCGGTTGGTCTGCGACTTTCTCGGGAGCCGGGGCTACGGCGTGGAATACAACCACCCCTACAAGGGCGTGGAACTGGTGCGCCGCTATGGCAAGCCGCAGGAGCATCGCCACAGCATCCAGATCGAGATCAACAGGCGCCTGTACATGGATGAAAAGACGCTGGAGATCGTGCAGCCGGGGTTCGATCGGCTGAGAAAGGATCTGCGCGATCTGGCGGAGCTGCTGCTGCGCACGGACCCCCGCGCGCTCCAGCCGCCGCCCGCCGCCCGCTAGCTGCAGCTTTGCAGCGTCTTGCCTGCCAGCGCGCTCTTCATGTCGCCGAGCCTGCCGCGCAGCGCATCGTCGACCGCCGGCAGCGTGAGCGTATAGACCGTGGCCTCCCTGCGTTCGAGCACCACGCGCGCGGTGCGCACGCCCTTGTTGGCGAGCTGGGTGAGCGCGCGCTGGGCGGCCTCTTCGGTGGAGAAGCGCCCCAGCGACAGTCCTGGCTCGAAACTGGGGCCGGGCCGGTCGTAGTCGATCTGCATGCCGCGCAGCTCGGTGCGCTTCTTGGCCACGGCTTCCTCGTCGGCAAGCTTGCCCATATAGACCATCCAGCGGCCCGAAACGCTCGCGGGCTCGAGCTTCCAACTGGTGTCCGCCAGCGTGTCCCGGGCGGCGGCGCGCCAGGCCTGGGCCTGGCTTTCATCGAACGAGCCGGCTTGCAGGCACACCGTGCGCTGCTGCGCGCCCGTGGCGCCCTGCGTGGAAGCCGCCGTGGCGCTCAAGGCATCGGCGGGTGTCGCTCCTTCCTGCGGGGCCGCCAGCGAGGCCGATGCGGATGCTGCGGGATGTGTGGGCGTCGCGGGGGTGATTTCCATCTTCTGCGGATCGATCTGCTGCTGCGCGCGTTGCGGCTCGGATTGCATGGCGGGGCCGTAGCCCATGCCGCGCAGCATGCCCTGTGACCAGGCGTAGTAGCCCGCGTTGGCGAGCGCCAGAAGCAGTACGGCGATGCGCAGCATGATGGTGGAATCCTCCCTGTGTTCGATTTGTTGGTGGCCCGAGGGTGTCACACGGTCAGCCCGGCGGGCCGGGCAGAGGCTGGCCGTCGGGGCGTACGCTGATGTCGGCGCTGGAGACCGCCTGCATTGCCGTGGCGGTCTGCACCAGCAGCGTGCCGTCGTCGCTCACGCCGCTGGCGATCCCGCTGTCGCCGTTGCTCAGGTTGACCACGCGGCCGCGCAGCAGGTCGCGTTCCTCGAATCCTTGCCTGAATGGCGTGAACCCCGTGCGCGCGAAGCCCAGGATGGTCTTGACCAGCGGCGGGACGATCGCCATCAGCGCCTCGGGCGCGGTCCAGCGCGCGTCGATGTCGTACAGGCATGCGGGCGGCGTCGTCATGCCGTCGCCGGGGCGCGGCAGCACGTTCAGCCCGATGCCGACGACCACATAGCGCAGTCCGTTCAACTCGCTGGCGGCCAGCATGCCCTGGGGCGCGACGAAGCTCGCCGTCTCGACCAGGATGCCGCCGAACTTGCGGTCGCCTTCGAGCCACAGGTCGTTGGGCCACTTGAGCCCCACGCGCGGCACGGCGCCGGCAGCTGGCGGCAACTCGGGCTGGAGGCTGCGGGCCACGCTCACGCCGACGGCCAGCGACAGGCCGGACCAGCTCTCGGGGCGGACGGGCAGGCCCAGCGACATCATCAGCGAGGCCGGGCCGCGCCCGTCGCGTTGCGGCGCATCGGGTGCCGGCTCCGCGCTTTGCCAGGGGCGCCCGAGCCGGCCACGCCCGGCGGTCTGCTCTTCGGTGACCAGCAGGATGGGCTCGCAGCGGCCCGCTCGCGCGCGGCGCATGAGTTCGGTGTTGGTGGAGTCGATCGTCGGCACGACTTCCACGGTGAAATCCGGCACGTCGGCCACGACGGCCTGCCAGATGGCTTCCGATGGCCAGCGCACCGGGGTCGCGCTGCCGGCCTTCATTGGCCGCCGCCCTTGTGCTTGCGTGGTTTCTTGTGCTTCTTGCCCGCTTCGGCCTTGTCTGAAACCTTGATCTTTTCGGATTGATGGCGAGATTTTGCTATCTTTTTTGTATCCGATTCATCTGCCTTGGCGGCCTTTGCCTTCTTTCCGGCTGGCTCCATTCCCTTGGGGACCCACCCGCGCTTGGGCGCCAGCAGCGTGCCCCGGCAGTGGGGGCTGCCGCACCAGCAGGGATATTCGGCCTTGAGTTTCGCGGTATAACGCTCTTCGATAATCAGGCCGTAGTCGTAGTTGAGTTCTTCTCCGGCGGAGATGTTCTGCAGCGCGGTGATGAAGATACGTCCGTCGATCTCGTCCGCGAAGCAGTTCGGGTCGCAGCTGTGATTGATCCATCGCGCTGAGTTCCCGCCATGCTTGGCGTCGATGACGCGGTCCTCGTCCACGTGGAAGTAGAAGGTGTGGTTGGGTTGCGCGGGGTCATGGGGGTGGCGGTCCTGGGCCTCCTGCCAGCTGATGACCTCGCCGACATACTCGATGATGACTTCGCCTTCCGCGATGTCCTGCAGCGCGAATACGCCCTTTCCATGCACGCCCGATCGGCGGGTCTGGATGCGGCGGCCCGGTGCAATGGCCGGGATATTGGAGGGTGCGTTGCGGGCCATGATGGAAAACTCTGTTAATTTGAATATGTACACATGCGTGCGCATGCGCGCGCGCAAGAAGCCGAATTGTAGAAGCGCCGTAAAGGCCAACCCACAGAAATGAATAAAACGCTGGTCATCGCAGAAAAACCGTCGGTCGCGCAGGACATCGTGCGCGCGCTCACGCCAGTCGCGGGCAAGTTCGAGAAGCACGACGAATATTTTGAAAACGAACGCTACGTGGTCACGAGCGCCGTGGGCCACCTGGTGGAGATCCAGGCGCCCGAGCAGTTTGACGTCAAGCGCGGCAAATGGAGCTTCGCGCACCTGCCGGTGATCCCGCCGTTCTTCGACCTGAAGCCGGTGGACAAGACCAAGACGCGCCTGAACGCGGTGGTCAGGCTGGCCAAGCGCAAGGATGTCACTGCGCTCATCAACGCGTGTGACGCGGGCCGCGAGGGCGAGCTGATCTTCCGCCTGATCGAGCAGTATGCGGGCGGCGCGAAGGGCGGCCTGGGCAAGCCGGTGCAGCGCCTGTGGCTGCAGAGCATGACGCCGCAGGCGATCCGCGACGGCTTCAACCAGCTGCGCAGCGACTCGCAGATGCAGGGGCTGGCCAATGCCGCGCGCAGCCGCTCCGAGGCCGACTGGCTGGTGGGCATCAACGGCACGCGCGCGATGACGGCGTTCAATTCACGCGATGGCGGCTTCTTCCTCACCACGGTGGGCCGGGTGCAGACGCCGACGCTGTCGCTCGTGGTCGAGCGCGAGGAAAAGATCCGCAAGTTCGTGAGCCGCGACTATTGGGAGGTGCATGCGGGCTTCAACGCGGAGGCGGGCGACTATCTCGGCAAGTGGTTCGATCCCCAATGGAAGAAGAGCGACGACCCGGAGGCCAAGGCGGACCGCCTGTGGTCGCACAAGGATGCGCTCGACATCGCGCAGGCGGTGCGGGGCCGGCCCGCGACGGTCACCGAAGAGTCCAGGCCCACGACGCAGGCGTCGCCGCTGCTGTTCGACCTGACCAGCCTGCAGCGCGAGGCCAACGGCAAGTTCGGCTTCTCGGCCAAGACCACGCTGGCGCTGGCGCAAAGCC
>NZ_JBEBOW010000048.1:0-23693 GCF_040396215.1 Diaphorobacter ruginosibacter
CCGAGGCCTTCATGGGCTATCTGCTGCCCTGGGGCCAGATGTCGTACTGGGGCGCACAGGTGATCGTGAACCTGTTCTCGGCCATTCCGTTCGTCGGCCCGGATCTGGCGCTGCTGATCCGCGGCGACTACGTGGTGGGCGATGCAACGCTGAACCGCTTCTTCAGCTTCCACGTGATCGCCGTGCCGCTGGTGCTGCTGGGACTGGTCGTGGCCCACTTGCTGGCGCTGCACGACGTGGGCTCGAACAACCCCGACGGCATTGAAATCAAGGGCCCGGGCAAGCCTGTGGACGACAAGGGCCACCCGCTGGATGGCATCCCTTTCCATCCGTACTACACGGTGCATGACATCCTCGGCGTGTGCATCTTCCTGTTCATCTTCTCGGCGATCGTGTTCTTCGCGCCCGAGTTCGGCGGCTACTTCCTCGAGTACAACAACTTCATTCCCGCCGATCCGCTGAAGACGCCGAATCACATTGCTCCGGTCTGGTACTTCACGCCGTTCTATTCGATGCTGCGCGCCATTACCAGCGAGATGATGTATGCGCTGATCGCCTGCGTGGTGCTGGGCGCCGGCTTTGGGGTCTTCAAGTCGAAGCTGCCGGGCATCGGCAAGGCGGCCGTGGCGGTTGCCGGGATCGTCGTGATTGCCCTGATGATGGTCATCGACGCCAAGTTCTGGGGCGTGGTGGTGATGGGCGGCGCCGTGATCATCCTGTTCTTCCTGCCCTGGCTGGACCAGAGTCCCGCGCGTTCCATCCGCTACCGTCCGGGCTGGCACAAGTGGCTCTACGCCATCTTCGTGGTCTGGTTCGTCGTCCTGGCCTATCTTGGCGTGCAGCCACCGTCGCCGATCGGCGAGCGTGTCTCGCAGGTGGGTACGCTGTTCTATTTCGGTTTCTTCCTGCTGATGCCCTGGTGGACCCGTCTGGGTGAGCCCAAGCCGGTACCGGAACGCGTCACCTTTGCCGCGCATTGAGCAGGAGTCACATACCATGATGAAAAAAGTTATCTTGACCTTGGTTGCGGCTCTTGGAATTGCCGCAGGGGCGCAGGCTTCGGAGGAAGGCATCGCCTGGGACAAGGCTCCGGTCAATACCAGCGACACGGCGTCGCTGCAGAACGGCGCCAAGATCTTCGTGAACTACTGCCTGAACTGCCATTCCGCGGCCTTCATGCGGATCAATCGCCTGACGGACATCGGCCTGACCGAGGCGCAGATCAAGGACAACCTGATGTTCACGACCGACAAGATCGGCGAGACCATGAAGGCGGCCATCAATCCCAACCAGGCAAAGGAATGGTTCGGCGCCAACCCGCCCGATCTGACCGTGATCGCGCGCTCACGTGCCGGCCACCAGGGCTCGGGTGCGGATTATCTCTATACCTTCCTGCGCACGTTCTATCGGGACGACACGAAGGCGACCGGCTGGAACAACCTGGCTTTCCCGAGCGTCGGCATGCCGCATCCGCTGTGGGAGCTCCAGGGCGAACGTCGTCCCATCTTCGAGGAAATCGAGAGCCATGGACAAAAGACTCAGGTATTCAAGGGGTGGGAGCAGGTGAGCGCTGGTACCATGACGCCCCAGAAATACGATGAGACTGTGGGTGATCTCGTGAATTACCTGCAGTGGATGGGCGAACCAGCGCAAAATACGCGCATCCGCGTGGGCGTCTGGGTCTTGTTCTTCCTGGGAATCATGACGTTCATTGCATGGAGGCTCAACGCGGCCTTCTGGAAAGACGTCAAGTAATCGCTAACCAACGACATGTTCAATCAGCCAGGCGCATGCCCGGCTGATGCAGAGTGGCCGCGAAAGCGTCCACTCTTTTGACTTTTAGGAGCCGCTCACCATGATGGTGCTTTATTCGGGAACGACCTGCCCTTTTTCACACCGCTGCCGCTTCGTGCTGTTCGAGAAGGGCATGGATTTTGAAATCCGCGACGTGGATCTCTACAACAAGCCCGAAGACATCAATGTGATGAATCCGTACGGCCAGGTGCCGATTCTGGTCGAGCGCGACCTGATCCTGTACGAGTCGAACATCATCAATGAGTACATTGACGAGCGCTTCCCGCATCCGCAGCTCATGCCGGGCGACCCGGTTGACCGCGCACGCGTGCGCCTGTTCCTGCTCAATTTCGAGAAGGAACTGTTCGTTCACGTGAACACGCTCGAATCGCGTGCCTCCAAGGGCAACGAGAAGGCTCTGGAGAAGGCGCGCTCGCACATCCGTGACCGGCTGACCCAGCTGGCCCCCGTGTTCCTGAAGAACAAGTACATGCTCGGAGAGAACTTCTCCATGCTCGACGTGGCCATTGCTCCCTTGCTGTGGCGTCTTGACTACTACGGCATCGAGCTGAGCAAGAATGCCGCTCCGCTGCTGAAGTATGCCGAGCGCATCTTCTCGCGCCCTGCCTACATCGAGGCGCTGACTCCTTCTGAAAAGGTGATGCGCAAGTAATTGCGTTTGCCGACGTCTTTGCGCATAAGCGCCAGCACATCATGATCAATGCCCCGGAAGTCTCATCCACCAGGCCTTATCTGATCCGCGCGATCCACGAATGGTGTATCGACAACGGGTTCACGCCCTACATCGTGGTGAGCGTGAACGAATCCGTCCAGGTGCCTCGTGAGTTCGTGAACGATGGCGAGATCGTTCTGAACGCCAGCTATGACGCCACGAGCGGCATGCAGCTTGGCAATGATTTCATCGAATTCAAGGCGCGCTTCGGCGGCGTCCCTCGCGAGATCATCGTACCGGTCGGCCGCGTGGTCGCCGTCTATGCGCGTGAGAACGGGCAGGGCATGGCATTCCCCGCGCCGGTGGATGCGCTGTCGGGCGCGGCATTGCAGGATCAGGCTTCTTCTTCGCCGATGCATGCCGACGAGCCCTCTGGCGCGGGCGCCCGGGCGCAGCCGTCCGCGGAGCGCTCGACACCGCAATTGGTTCCCGTGGAAAACGACGCCTCCACCACCGGCCCGGATGAGGACTCTCCTCCGCCCAAACCACCTGTCGGCACGGGCGCGCGCCCCTCGTTGAAATTGGTTAAATAAAGGCGGAAAGATTTTGGATGTCTTTCCAAAAACGCGGGAAATAACAGGCTAGAATGCCAGCTTCGCCGGTTTAGCTCAGTTGGTAGAGCACCCGCCTTGTAAGCGGTAGGTCGTCAGTTCGAATCCGACAACCGGCACCAGTACAAAGAACCCTCATGCTCACGCATGGGGGTTTTTTTTGCGCGTCACAACAGCGGCCTGGCCTGCATGCACATGCCAGCCCACGCGGGAACACCCGCGACGTTTGCATTCTGGCAATCGCTTTCTTTTTTCTTCTTTGAAGTTACCAGCGGCAAAATGAGTGCGAAGAGACGTGGCGCGTAGCGCAGGACGTGTCGTGGATGGAGCCGCATGGCGGATGTTCGGAAGGGTTTGCCCCGCAAGCCGCGGCTGCTTTTCCAACAGGGTAGAATGAATGAGAATTAATGTCATTCATTGCGCATGCTCCATCGGTTCAGTCTTCTGCTCGTGGATGACCACGCGGATATCCGCGAGCCGCTGTCCACTTTTCTCCGCCGCTATGACTTCGAGGTCGAGGCTGTCGCCGACGGCGCGGCCATGCGCCAGTGCCTGCAGGCGCGGGTTTTCGATCTCATCGTGCTGGACGTGATGCTTCCTGGCGAAGGAGGCCTTTCGCTGTGCCGCTATGTCTCCGAGCACGTGGGCACGCCGGTCATCCTGCTGACGGCGATGGCCGATCAGGTTGATCGCATCGCCGGGCTTGAGATCGGCGCGGACGACTATGTCGTCAAACCTTTCGATCCGCGCGAGCTGGTGGCGCGCATCCGCAGCGTGCTGCGCCGCACGCAGGGCCGTGGCGGTGATGAGGGGCCCGCGCTGCTGGCCATGTCGCAAGAGCGCGAGTACCGTTTCTCCTTTGCCGGCTGGTCGCTGGATACGCGCACGCGCGAGTTGCGCGATCCCGATGCGCGCAGCATCGCGTTGAGCACCTCCGAGTTCCACCTGCTGCGGACCTTGCTGGAAAACGCTGGCCGCGTGCTCACCCGCAGCCAGTTGCTGGACCACACGCAGCGCACCGATACCGTGAACTTCGACCGTAGCATCGACAGCCAGATCAGCCGCCTGCGCAAGAAGCTGGAGCCGGACTCGCGCCGCCCGCATCTACTCAAGACCGTCCGTGGCGACGGCTACATGCTGGCAGCCAAGGTGGCCGTGGAATACGCATGAAGTGGCGGCCAAGCAGCCTATCGGGGCAACTGTTGGCGCTGTGGGTCATGGCGTTGCTGCTGGGTCACCTGATCGCGGTGCTGGCGCTGTCATGGTGGCGTGCCGACAACATCAGTATTCACCCACTTTCGGCACAGGCGATGGAATCGCGGATTCTCTCCGCCTACAAATCCGCCAGCCGTGCGCCGGATATCGGCAATCTGCTGGAAAACATGAGCCTGCCCGAATCAGAGTTTTATCTGCGCAGCGCGCCGCAGTTGACTGACGATGGACACTGGGCCGCCCAGGAGCAGATGCTGGCGCAGGCCATCCAATCCCGGCTTGGGCTTGCATCCAATGCGCCGGTGCATGTGCGTCTGAGCCGCGTGACTTCGCTGGAGCAGGGCAGGCAGGATCGGCGCAACTGGCTGGAGAAGGTCTTCAGGAGTACCGAGGCCCTCGCGGTCGATGTCGAGGTGATGCTGCCCGATGGCCGCTGGCTATACAGCCGCCACTGGCCTACCCTTGTGCCCGCGCACTGGAGCCGGGTGCTGAGCTTCTCGTTGCTGGTGGGGGCGGTGCCCGCTGCGTTGGTCGCGCTGCTGTTCGAGAGGCTCGTGATGCGCCCTCTGGCGGCATTGACAGATGCCTCGCGGCGGGTGAGCAGGGGTGAGCGCGTGATGCTGCCTCCGCCCGGCGGGCCGGGCGGCGTGCATGAAATCACCCAGGCTTTCAACGACATGCAGGAAAGCCTGATCCGCTTCGTCCACGGGCGCACCCAGATGCTGGCCGCGATGAGCCATGATCTGCGCACGCCGCTGACGTCGTTGCGCATTCGCGCTGAACTCATCGATGACGATGCGTTGCGCCACGCCATGATCAATACGCTCGACGAGATGAGCTCCATGGTCGAAGAGACGCTGAGCTTTGCCCGCGACGAGGCCCGGCAGGAGCCCACGCAGGATGTGCTCATCGACGGGCTGATCCAGGCGGTGGTCGATGCGCAATGCGCCAGTGGGCATGAGGTGCGCCGCACCGCCACCCTCGATTCCCGGCAGAGCTATCGCTGCCGGCCGGTGCATCTCAAGCGTGCGCTGCACAATCTCATCGACAATGCCGCCCGCCACGGCGAAGTGCGCGTGGCCAGCCTGATCGACAGCGCCGCCCGCTCGCTGCGCATCGAGATCGATGATGACGGGCCGGGCATTCCCGCCGATCAACTGGAGCGCGTGTTCGAGCCCTTCACCCGCCTGGACGCCGCGCGCAGCACGCACACCGGCGGCGTTGGCCTGGGGCTGGCGATTGCACGCTCATGCGTGCGCGCGCATGGCGGCGACATTACGCTGCACAACCGCGTGGAGGGCGGCCTGCGGGCGGTCGTCGAGATGCCGCTGTAGCGGCTGGAAGCGTTCACAAGCGCGGGTCTTCGCGAATGTGTGGAGAGGAGGTGCGGAGAGGAAAGCGTCGCGCCTGGAGTGCGGTCACGCTTCGGCCCACATGCGCATCAGGTTGTGGTAAGTGCCCGAGAGTGCGGCAATCGAGGGGTGTGCGGGCATCTCCGCTGTCAGGCGCTGAATCTGCTGGTCCAGATCGAACAGCAGGCGCCGCTGCTCGTCGGACTTGACCAGGCTGTGCGTCCAGAAGAACGAGCCATAGCGCGTGCCACGGGTCACCGGGTTGACGCGGTGCAGGCTGGTGCCGGGATAGACGATGGCGTCGCCGGCGGGCAGTTTCACGCCCTGCTCGCCGTAGGTGTCCTCCACCATCAGTTCGCCGCCGTCATATTCGTCCGGATCGCTGAAGAAGACGGTGGTCGAGACGTCGGTTCGTACCTTGATGGCCGTGCCGGGGATCGTGAAGAATGCGTTGTCGATGTGGTTGCCGTAGGTGCCGCCGCCCTCATAGCGGTTGAAGCGCGGCGGCAGCACCTTCAGCGGCAGCGCGGCCGACATGAACAAGGGGTTGCGGCCCAGGCGGTCCAGGATCAGGTCGCCGATCTGCTGGCCCGTCTTGCTGTCCAGCGGCAGTTGCAGGTTGCTCTTGACCTGCGCCGCCACGGGGCCGGCCGTGGCGCGTCCATCCTGCCAGGAGGCGTTCTCCAGCGCCTGGCGGCAATGGCTTACTTCATCGGGGGTGAGCAGGGCGGGAATGCGCAGAAGCATGGCGGGAGGTTCTCGATGGGAGTGATCAACAAGTGTGCATGAAAAAAGCCCCACGGGCGGTATCCGCCGATGGGGCTGTGTCGCGGACCTGCGCCGACTCAAGCGCAGGCCGGGCTCAGGATCAGTAGGTGAACTTGAGCGAAGCCACGGCGGAGCGGCCGGCAGCCAGGGTGGCGTAGTGGGGCGAGCGCACGCCGCTGTAGTAGACCTTGTCGCCCAGGTTGAAGACGTTCAGCTGGAACGCCAGGTTCTTGTCGATCTGGTAGGCCAGCATGGCATCGACGCGTCCATAGCCATTGACGCCCTTGGTCACGATACCGCCGTCCACGCTGGACACCGCATACCCCTGGTTGACGCTGCTTTGTGCATACAGGCCCAGGCCGAGGGTGAGTTCAGGCATGGGCTTGTAGTTGGTCCACAGGCTGAAACTGTGCTTGGGGGTGTTGATGAACGGACGGCCGTTGGAGGCGCTGCCCGCACCCGCGTTCGTCTGCTCGCTGTCCATGAAGGTATAGCCGCCAAAGACGCTCAGGTTGCGCAGGACCTGGCCGGAGAAGCCCAGCTCGATGCCGTTGACCACCTTGTCGCCGCCCATGTAGGTGATGCCGTTCTCGGTGATGCGCACGTTGGTGACTTCGTTGCGGAAGACGGCGGCGGTCAGCGCCAGCTTCTTGTCCATCACGTCCCACTTGGTGCCCAGCTCGATGGAGCGCGTCTTCTCGGGCTTGAGTTCCGCCAGCGCATCGCTGGTGATGGCCAGGTCTTCGGTGCCGTTGCCAAGGGACGAGCCGCCGGGGCGCGACGAAGTGCCGATGTTGGCGTAGATGCTGCCATTGGGCGCGGGCTTGTAGACCAGGCCCAATTGATAGTTGAACAGGGTGTCCGAGCGTTCCGTCTGATAGGTCGAGGACGCATAGTTCACCTTGTAGTGATCCGCGCGCACGCCAGCATTCAACAGCCATTGTTCATTGAACTTCATGGTGTCGAACGCGTACAGGGCGATGGTGTTGATCTTGTTCTCGACAGGCGCGGAGATGGTGTAGTTGTAGGTGAAGGGAGCGGAGCCGTCCGGATTGTTCAGCGAGGCGCACCACATGGACACAGCCGTGCAGTTGCTCTGCGTGCTGTCCTGGATCGCGCCGGAGCGGGATTCCGATTTTTCCCGGGACAGCTCCAGGCCGAACGCGTAGCTGTGGCCGACGCTGCCGGTCTGCTCCTTGCCCGTGGCTTCCGTCACGTTCTGCAAGGTCGTGATGTCGGAGAAGCGGTAGTTCCCCCGGCGGAACACAAAACCGTTGATGGCATTGCCCTTGCTGTCGTCGGGCTGGGTCCAGACATAGTCCTGCTTGGACTTGCTGTAGCGCAGGCTGTTGCGGATCTTGTTGGTGTCGGTGAATTTGTGCTCCACCGATGCCGTGAACAGGTCGCTCTTTTCCTTTTCATAGTCGCGGTCGTACAGGCCGTACCAATTGTCGCGGCTGTTGCCGAAGGTGGGGCGGACCGTGGAGCCGCCGGGCAGCTTGGCCATGGCCGAGTTGGTGTACAGATAGGGCACGCCGCCGTCGGGGACGTTGTCGGTTTGCAGATGCTGCCACGACAGGGTGACTTCGGTCGGCGTGCCCATGCCGAAGGTCACCGTCGGCGCAATGCCCCAGCGCTGGTTGGAGGGGCCGTTGCGGCCGGGGACGTCGGCGTCATGGGCCATCGCGTTCAGGCGAAAGCCCGTGGTGTCATTGATCTTGCGATTGATGTCCAGCGTGCCGCGCTTGTAGCTGTCGGTGCCCAGGCCCACGTCGCCCGAGATGAAGTTCTCGCTCTTGGCCCGCTTGGTGACCAGGTTGATGGAGCCGCCGGCTCCGCCGCGGCCCGCGAAGGCGGAGTCCGCCCCCTTGATGATTTCCACGGATTCCAGGTTGAAGACTTCGCGCGTGCCTGCCGCGATGTCGCGCATGCCGTCCACGAACGTGCTGGATTGGCTGTCCATGCCGCGGATGAAGGGCTGGTCGCCGTTGGGGCTGCCGCCTTCGCCGTTGCCGAAGGTGATGCCGGGCGCGGACCTCAGCGCTTCCTGCAGGCTGGTGGCGCCGGTCTGACGGATCAATTCCTCGTTGACCACCTGCACGGTCTTGGGCGTGTCAATCAGCGGAGCGGTGAACTTGGCCGACGGCGCGACATCCGTCTTGAGCGGCGCGCTGGCCGTATCTGTCACGGTTACGGTGTTCAGCGTGGCATCTTGCGCCAGCGCTCCCGTGCTGGCGAGGCACAGGCAGGCCGCGAGAGCTATTTGGGTGATGTCCGCAGGTGGATGAATGCGGCCGTTCAGGGGTTTGGACATGCGTTTTCCTGGAAGTTGTGAATCTGGAGAAAAAAATCACCCACGAAGGGGTGATGAATGCATACGTGTGTAACTTGCAGTTGAGAATCATTACTAATCAATGTTGTTCATATTTGCCTGAATGTGGCGAAATATGGCAGCGCTCACCAAGCTGCCGGGCTGCATGGGCGGACTGGGCCCGCGCTCACCCGGGGCGGCAGCGCCACACTTCGACATGAATGGGCAAATCCCCGCCATATTCGTTGAGCAAGATGTTGCGCATGAGCCACAAATTACCGCAAATGCACAACCATTCCACTGGCGCTCCTGAAGGGGCGATGCCTGAAATTGCCATGTTCAGGAAGGGTTCCCGGATGCTCATAAGGCCGACCTACCCGCGTATGCGGGTGCTGCGCGCCGTGGCGGGCTTTGGGGAGCGGGGCGTCAATTGCACCGAGCTGTACGAGCGTCTGCTGCATGACGGGGCCCCGCTGACCGTCCCCACCATTTACCGCGTCGCCAAGGAACTGGCGATGGCCGGACTGCTGCAGCGCGAGCGCAGCGATGATGGCAAGGTGTTCTACCGCTCCTGCTGTTGAAGCATTGTCAGAACGGTGAGTGGCTCTGGATCTTGATGCGGATGGCCTGGACGTCCCGCCCCTTGCTTCTCAGGTGCGCCTCGAAGGAGGGAAGCAACTGGCGCAATTTGGACGCTGCGGCGTTTCCCCTGACCAGCAGGCACCAGGTTGAGCCCTCGATCGGTCCCGCCTGCACGGACGCACGCATGCCGGGCGGGATCAGCGGCTCGATGGCCTTGAGCCGCGCGCTCGACTCGCTCGTCAATTTGGCAAGCTGGGACAGGGTGGGAGAGGCCTGCGCGGCTTGCAGCAGTGGAATGGCTTGGTGGCGTCGGTGCATGGTTCGGGGTTTGCGGGTGAGCGCAATGCCCGTGCCATTATCCCGGATGCCCGGAGCCATTACCTGGCGGTCCGGATACGTTTTATGCTGCGCAACGGATCGGTATATCCCATCCATGCCCGTGGGGCCGGGGCAACAGGGACCCGGTCGGGGCTATCGCCTTGTTCGCTGGACAAATGTGAAAGGCGGTTATCCCGCGCGAGTAGAATCTGCGCACGAGCCCCCGCCTTCGGATGTGATGTGACGGTTCATACACTTGTTGCAATTTCCGGATGCGGCCCCATCTGATACCAATTCGTCTTAGGGATTACGGTCGTTCCGGCGCGCTTGGGCGTGTTGGGCGGTCCTGTTTGCATGGCCACCTTTCTCACCAAATTATTTGGCAGCCGGAATGACCGGTTGCTTAAAACATATCGCAAAACAGTTGCTCGCATCAACGCGCTCGAGCCCGAATTCGAGAAGCTGACCGACGATCAATTGCGCGGCAAGACGCAGGAGTTCAAGGATCGCGTCGCCAAGGGTGAATCTCTGGACGATCTGCTCCCGGAAGCGTTTGCGGTGGTCCGCGAGGGCTCCAAGCGCATCATGAAGATGCGCCATTTCGATGTGCAGATGCTGGGCGGCATGGCGCTGCATTACGGCAAGATCGCGGAAATGCGCACCGGCGAAGGCAAGACGCTGACGGCGACGCTGCCTGTCTACCTGAATGCGCTTTCCGGCAAGGGCGTGCATGTGGTGACGGTCAACGACTATCTGGCCAATCGCGATGCGACCTGGATGGGCCGGCTCTACAACTTCCTCGGGCTGACGGTGGGCATCAACCTGCCGCAGATGCCGCGCGAGGAAAAGCAGGTCGCCTACAACTCCGACATCACCTACGGCACGAACAACGAATACGGTTTCGACTACCTGCGCGACAACATGGTCTACGAAGGCGGCGAGCGTGTGCAGCGCGGCCTGAACTATGCCATCGTCGACGAGGTGGATTCGATCCTGATCGACGAGGCGCGCACGCCGCTCATCATCAGCGGCCAGGCGGAGGACCACACCTCCATGTACGTGGCGATGAACAAGGTGATTCCCGCGCTCACCCGCCAGGAGGGTGAAGCCGATCCGCGCACCGGCGAGGGTGTCACCAAGCCGGGCGACTTCACGCTGGACGAGAAATCGCATCAGGTCTTCCTGACAGAGCAAGGCCACGAGCACGCCGAGCAGCTTCTCACCGAGGCCGGCTTGATCGCGGAAGGCGCATCGGTCTACGACCCGGCCAACATCGCGCTCATGCACCACCTGTATGCGGCGCTGCGGGCCAACCACCTGTACCACCGCGACCAGCACTATGTGGTGCAAAACGGCGAGATCGTGATCGTCGATGAGTTCACCGGCCGCCTGATGGCGGGCCGCCGCTGGAGCGATGGACTGCACCAGGCCGTGGAAGCCAAGGAAGGCGTGGAGATCCAGGCCGAGAACCAGACGCTGGCATCGATCACGTTCCAGAACTACTTCCGCCTGTACGCCAAGCTCTCCGGCATGACCGGCACCGCCGATACCGAGGCCTACGAATTCCAGGAAATCTACGGTCTCGAGACCGTGGTGATTCCGCCGAACCGCCCCAGCAAGCGCGACGACCAGCTGGACCGCGTCTACAAGACGACGCGCGAGAAGTACGATGCCGCGATCAAGGACATCCGCGAGTGCTATGAGCGCGGCCAGCCGGTGCTGGTGGGCACGACGTCGATCGAGAATTCGGAGATCATCGACGAGATGCTCAACCGCGAGAAGCTGCCTCACCAGGTGCTCAACGCCAAGCAGCACGCCCGCGAGGCGGACATCGTCGCGCAGGCCGGACGTCCCGGCATGATCACCATCGCCACGAACATGGCGGGCCGCGGCACCGACATCGTGCTCGGCGGCAATATCGAGAAAGCCATCACGGCCATCGAGGCCGACGAGTCGCTGGACGAGGCCGCCCGCGCGGCGCGCATCCAGCAGGCGCGCGACGAATGGAAGGCCGACCACGACAAGGTGGCGGCGCTTGGCGGCCTGCGCATCATCGCGACCGAACGCCATGAGTCCCGCCGCATCGACAACCAGCTGCGCGGCCGCTCGGGCCGGCAGGGCGATCCCGGCTCTTCGCGCTTCTATCTGAGCCTTGACGACCAGCTCATGCGCATTTTCGCGGGCGATCGCGTCAAGGCCATCATGGACCGCCTGAAAATGCCCGAGGGCGAGGCCATCGAGGCGGGCATCGTCACGCGCAGCATCGAGTCCGCGCAGCGCAAGGTCGAGGCGCGCAACTTCGACATCCGCAAGCAGTTGCTGGAATACGACGACGTCGCCAACGACCAGCGCAAGGTGATCTATCAGCAGCGCAACGAGATCCTGGACGCGCAGGACCTGAGCGGGCTGATCAACGCCATGCGCGACGACTGCCTGGCCGACGTGGTGCGCCAGTACGTGCCCCAGGACTCGGTGGAGGAGCAGTGGGACCTGCCGGGCCTGGAGAAGGCGCTGGAGGCCGACTGGCAGATCCATCTGCCGCTGCAGCAGGACGTGCAGGGCGCGGAGTCGATCACCGACGAGGAAATCCTCGAGAAGGTGCAGGCCGTTGCGCGCGAACAGTTCGACGCCAAGGTGGCGCTGGTGGGGCATGACAACTTCAACCAGTTCGAGCGCATGGTGCTGCTGCAGAGCTTTGACTCCAACTGGCGCGACCATATCGCGGCGCTGGACTATCTGCGCCAGGGCATCCACCTGCGCGGCTACGCGCAAAAGCAGCCCAAGCAGGAATACAAGCGCGAGGCCTTCGAGCTGTTCCGCCAGCTCATCGACCAGGTCAAGAACGCGGTGACGCGCACGCTCATGACGGTGCAGGTGCGGTCCAACGAGCAGCTCGACGAGGCTTCGCAGGCCATGGGCGACCAGGGCGACAAGCTGGGCGGCGCGACCTATCACGGCAGCTCGGAGCTGCCCGATGGCGGCGACTCCAGCGGTCCGGAAAACCAGCCGCTGCCATCCGAATACGAAGGCTTGCGCATCGGCCGCAACGATCCCTGCCCCTGCGGAAGCGGCAAGAAGTACAAGCAGTGCCACGGCAAGCTGGCCTGATCCGCGAGCAGCGGGAATCCGAGCCGATACCGCGATAACAACAGCACGGGCTTCGCGCCCGTGTTTTTGCTTGTACGATCACGAATTCCGCGCGTGAGCCGATCGCGGCGCGGCAACCTGATCCAGGCCCCTTTCGCATTGAATTTTCGTTTCCAAGGACAGCGCACCATGCCCGTGAATCTCTCCGCCCCCGATGCATCATCCCTCCACCCCGTGCCCGGTGTCCGCATCGGCGTGACGCAGGCGGGTGTGCGCAAGGCCGATCGCAAGGATCTCACCGTTTTCCTGCTGGATGAAGGCGCGGCGGTGGCGGGCGTGTTCACCAGGAACCGTTTCTGCGCGGCTCCGGTTCAGATCTGCCGCGAGCATCTGGGCAAGGGCGCGGCGATCCGCGCCATGGTGATCAACACCGGCAACGCCAATGCGGGCACGGGCGCCGACGGGCTGGCGCGTGCCAACGCCACGTGCGAGGCCATGGCCCGGGAGCTGGGGCTGTCCGCCTCGCAGGTGCTGCCGTTCTCCACGGGCGTGATCATGGAGCCGCTGCCGGTCGAGCGCATTGCCGCCGGCCTGCCCGCCGCGATCGCCGATGCCAGGCCGGACAACTGGGGCAATGCCGCGCAGGGCATCATGACCACCGATACCGTGCCCAAGGCATGCAGCACGCAGGTGAAGATCGGCGATGCGCTGGTCACCGTGACCGGCATCTCCAAGGGTGCGGGCATGATCAGGCCCAACATGGCGACCATGCTGAGTTTCGTGGCGACCGATGCGAAGATCGCGCCGGAGCTCATGAACGGCCTGGTGCGCGAACTGGCCGACCAGTCGTTCAACCGCATCACCATCGACGGCGATACGTCGACCAATGATTCGTTCGTCCTGATCGCCTCGCAGAAGGCCGGCCATGCACCCATCGCCTCGCTGGAGAGCGAACAGGGCCGGCTGCTCAAGGCCGCGCTGCTCGAGGTGGCGCAGAAGCTCTCGCAGGCGATCGTGCGCGACGGCGAAGGCGCCACCAAGTTCATCACCCTGCGCGTGGAAGGCGGCAGGTCGTCGCAGGAATGCCGTCTGGTCGCTTACGCGATCGCCCACTCGCCGCTGGTCAAGACCGCATTTTTCGCCAGTGATCCCAACCTGGGCCGCATCCTGGCCGCGGTGGGCTATGCCGGCATCGAGGACCTGGATCAGACGCGCATCGAGCTGTTCCTGGACGACGTGCATGTGGCGACCCAGGGCGGCCGCAATCCCTCGTACCGCGAGGAGGACGGCCAGCGCGTGATGAAGCAAAGCGAGATCACCGTTCGCGTGCTGCTGGGCCGTGGCGATGCCGCCGACACGGTCTGGACCTGCGATCTGAGCCATGACTACGTGAGCATCAACGCGGACTACCGTTCCTGATGCGGCCTTTGGGCCGATTGATTCGAACCTGCAGAGATAGAAGAAGTTTGAGACATGAATGACGCCTTCGAGCGCTTGCTTCAGCGAGCCGAGCAATTGATTGATCGAATTGAATCCGTGCTGCCCAAGCCCCTGTCCGAGCCGGACTGGAGCACGGCGGTCGCCTGGCGCTACCGCAAGCGCAGCAGCGGCCATGGCGCGCTGGAGCCGGTGCGCCATCTGGCGGCGATGCGGCTCGACGAGCTCAAGGAGATCGACGGCCAGAAGGAAAAGATCCAGCGCAACACGCAGCAGTTCGTCGAGGGCAAGCCCGCCAACAACGTGCTGCTGACCGGGGCGCGGGGCACGGGCAAGTCCTCGCTCATCAAGGCCTGCCTGAATGCCTATGCCGGGCAGGGCCTGCGCCTGATCGAGGTGGACAAGGCCGACCTGACCGATCTGCCAGACATCGTGGAGGTGGTCTCGAATCGTCCCGAGAAATTCATCGTGTATTGCGACGACCTCAGCTTCGAGGACGGCGAGGCCAGCTACAAGGCGCTGAAGTCCATCCTCGACGGCTCCGTGGCGGCATCGACGCCCAATGTGTTGATCTATGCCACCAGCAACCGCCGCCATCTGCTGCCCGAGTACATGAAGGAAAACCTCGGCTATACGCACACCGACGATGGCGAGGTGCATCCGGGGGAGGCGGTGGAGGAGAAGATCTCGCTGTCCGAGCGCTTTGGCCTGTGGGTGAGCTTCTATCCGTTCACGCAGGAGGAATACCTGACCATCGCCGCGCAGTGGCTGCGCTCGCTGGGCGTGTCTGAATCAGCCATCGAGCAATCGCGGCCCGAGGCACTGGTCTGGGCTCTGGAGCGCGGTTCGCGCAGCGGACGCGTGGCCTACCAGTTCGCGCGCGATTTCGCGGGACGGCAAGCCCATGTCTGAGACCATGCAACAAGGCTCTCGCAAGCATACGGAAGTCGCGGTCGGCATCCTGTTCAAGGACAGCGGCGAGATGCTGCTGACGACGCGCCCAGACGGCAAACCCTATGCGGGCTATTGGGAGTTTCCCGGCGGCAAGATCGAGGAGGGCGAATCCGTCGAGCAGGCGCTGCGGCGCGAGCTGCATGAGGAGCTGGGCATCATCATCGCGGGCGCCAATGTCTGGAAAGTGACCGAGCATGACTATCCGCATGCCCTGGTGCGCCTGCATTGGTGCAGGGTGCACAAGTGGCAGGGGCAACTGCAGATGCGCGAAGGCCAGGCCATGTCCTGGCAGGCCTGGCCGCCCAGGGTCCGGCCGATTCTGCCGGGCGCCTATCCGGTGCTGCAATGGCTGGCCGAGGAGCGCGGAGAGCGCTTCGATGCGGCCGTGCTCGGCTGACGGCTTGGCACCGCACCGTGCGCGGGGTTCAGTCGTGGAGCTTGGGGTCGCCGTAGAGATTGTCTTCTGGCGGCGCCTCTGTCGGCACGCGGAAATCTTCGCTGGCCCATGCGCCCAGATCGATCTGCCTGCAGCGCTCGCTGCAGAATGGGCGGAACCGGTTGGCGGGCGTGAACAGGCTTTTGCCGCCACAGGTCGGGCAGGGGACGTATTTGGGGCTGGCGGTGGATGCGGGCGCCGCCGCCTGCGGCGTTGCGGATTGAGCTTTCTTCGTCATGGCAGGGCGGGCAAATGGATATGGCGGCTCAGGTGCATAGCGTGAGTTCGAAACTCGCATCTTCCATGGCGGGAAGCAGCTTGCCTGATTCGTCTTGCTGCATCAGTCGGACCGAGACCAGCAGGCGGTTGCCGCTGATCTCCGGAATCAATTGCAGCGATGGATCGATCCGCAGGCGCAGCAGGTTGAAGGTCCGCCCGTTGGGCGGCAGGGTCTGCTGGAACTGCCCGCGCGTGGTCACCACTTTCTGGGGCATGCCGGAGTCGCGCATCAGCCGCAGAAGCAGCAGCACCGACTCGGCCAGGGGCGCGAGCGTGCCTGCCCAATCCTCCAGATCGCGCCGGCGCCTGTCGCTGGGCATGTTGCGCCAGGCGTGATAGCCGGGCAGGTCGAAGCTGCAGGTGCCGCCGGGAATGCCGATGCGGCCGCGGATTCCCATCAGCCATTCGTCTTCGGACAAGGACTGGCCGGTCTTGCCCGGCTGGCCATTCAGATCGGCAAAGCAGCCTTCGAGCTGGGAGATGAAGCCGTCCAGCAGCTTCTCGGAAATGGATGGATTGCCGCGGTATGAATCGAACAGGATCTTCTGCTTGTCCAGGTCTTTCAGCACGTCCGTCTTGAGGTCGGCGCGCGCCGCGACATCCATGATTTCGAATATCGTGAGCAGTGCGAAATGATGATCCACGGAATGTGTGCGCGGAATCAACTCGCCCAGGCGGTGGAACAATTGTTCGAGCCGTAAGTAGGTTCTCAGGCGTTCGTTGAAAGGGTATTCGTAAAGGATCACGCTGCGGATTTCCCGGATTCAGCTCAGGTTCGGCAATGTAGTTGATTTGTATCAGACTAGCTCTGAGGCATCATAGCCTGAACTGCTTGGCCAACTCACGCGCTTTTGTTTGCAGATCTAACAATGACAACCCATCGTTATAGATAATCCAATCTGCCGCGGCTCTTTTGATAGTTCGGCTAGCCTGTGCTGCGATGATGGACAGCACTGCTTCGCGCGTCAAGCCACTGCGCTGCTGGACGCGTGAAATCTGGGTTTCCTCGCGGCAGTCGACGACGATGACGCCATCGAGCCGCGCGGGCCATCGGCGGGATTCCACCAGCAGCGGGATGTCGAACACAATGATGCGTTTGCCCGCATCCTCGGCTGCCCGCGCGGCGGCCTGGGTTTCCCGGGAAACCAGCGGATGGATGATGGCTTCCAGTCGGGCCTTGGCTGCCGGGTCGTTGAATACAAGCTCGCGCATTTGCCCGCGATCGAGCGCGCCGTGGGCGTCGATGAAATGGGCTCCAAAGGTTTCGCCGATGGCGGCGATGGCGGCTCCGCCCGGCGCGGTGACGGAGCGGGCGATCTGGTCCGCGTCGATGAGCGCGGCTCCCAGGTCCCTCAACATGGCGCCGAAAGTGCTTTTGCCGCTCCCGATGCCGCCGGTGAGCCCGATATGCCTGCCGCCAGTTGCAAACCTCGACATGTTTTTCGCCGCTCCCGGGTAATCCGCGCAGTCAGATGCCGAAGATCGACAGCACGGATTGCAGGATCTTCTGCGGGCCCACGATCATGGAGGCCAGGCCGGCGCACGCCAGGAACGGGCCGAAGGGCACGTAATGGCCTTCGCGCAGCGAACTGGCGAATTTCATGCCGAGGCCGACGACGGCTCCGATGACCGAGGCCATCAGGATGATCGGCACGAGTGCGCTCCAGCCGAACCAGGCGCCCAGCGCGGCGAGGAGCTTGAAGTCCCCGTAGCCCATGCCCTCCTTGCCCGTGAGCAGCTTGAACGCCCAGTATATCGACCAGAGAAACAGGTAGCCCGTGGCCGCGCCCAGGATGGAATCGGCCAGCGGCACGGCGAGCCAATGCACGGCGGAGCCGATCAGCGCGGCCCACAGCAGCGGCAGCGTGATGTCGTCGGGCAGCAGCGTGGTGTCCCAGTCGATCATGGCAAGCGCCACCAGCGCGGCGCTGAAGCCGCACCACATCGCCGTCGTCATCGACCATCCCCACCGCGCCGCGCAGAAGTAGAACAGCCCGCCAGTGGCAAGCTCCACGAGGGGGTAGCGGATGCTGATGCGCGACTTGCAGCCGGAGCATTTGCCGCCCAGCGCGACATAGCTCGCCACGGGAATGTTCTCGTACCAGCGTATGGCGTGGCCGCAATGCGGGCAGCGCGAGGCGGGCGCCAGCAGGTCGAAGCGGCCGTCAGCTTCAGGCGCAGGCGGGGCGGGCCAGCCCTTTTCCTCGATGTAGTCGCGGCACTCCTTGTCCCAGCTGCGTTCCATCATGATGGGAACGCGATGGATCACGACGTTGAGGAAGCTGCCGATCAGAAGCCCCAGGATGCCCACGACGACGGCGTCCAGCCATGGCTCACCCGTCATCAAACGACCTGTCCGAGCTTGAAGATGGGCAGGTACATCGACACCACGATGCCGCCGATCAGGCCGCCCAGGAACACAATGATGATGGGCTCCATCAGGCTGGAGAGGCCGGCGACCATCTCGTCCACCTCCGACTCGTAGAAGTCGGCCGCCTTGCCCAGCATGTGGTCGATCGAGCCGGATTCCTCGCCGATGGCGCACATCTGCAGCACCATGGACGGGAACACGTTCGCATTCGTCATGGCGTTGGTGAGGCTGGTGCCGGTGGCGACTTCCTGCTGGATCTTGTCGGTGGCGTCGGCATAGACCGAGTTGCCCGATGCGCCGCCCACGGAGTCCAGCGCCTCGACCAGCGGGACGCCCGCTGCGAACATGGTCGAGAGCGTGCGGGTCCAGCGCGCCACGCAGGATTTGTCGATCAGCGCTCCGAAGATCGGCATCTTCAGCAGCAACCGGTCCATGAAGCGCTGCATCTTCTCGCTGCGCTTCCATGCCTGGATGAAGAAATAGCCGCCGCCGAAGATGATGCCGAAAATCAGCCACCAATAGGCCACGAAGAATTCACTGACCGCCATCACGAACAGCGTGGGCGCGGGCAGGTCGGCGCCGAACGAGGTGAACACCTCCTTGAACGCCGGGATCACGAAGATCATGATGATCGTCACCACGACGAAGGCCACGACGATCACGGCCGATGGATACATGAGGGCCGAACGGATCTTGCTCTTGATGGCTTCCGTTTTCTCCATGTAGGTGGCGAGGCGGTCGAGCAGCGTCTCCAGGATACCGGCGGCCTCGCCCGCTTCCACCAGGTTGCAGTAGAGGCTGTCGAAGTACATCGGGAACTTGCGGTACGCGGCGTTCAGCGAGGTACCGGTCTCCACGTCGCTGCGGATGTCGTTGAGCAGCTTGGTGACGCTGGGATTGGTGTTTCCGCGGCCGACGATGTCGAACGCCTGCAGCAGGGGAACGCCGGCCTTCATCATCGTGGCCATCTGGCGCGTGAAGAGGGCGATGTCCCGGGGCCTGATCTTCTTGCCCGAGCGTGTGCGGCGCTTCTTGATCTTCGTGGCCAGAACGCCCTGGCGGCGCAGCGAGGCCTTGACCTGGTTTTCTCCCGCGGCGCGGATTTCCCCGCGCACGATCTTGCCGCTGCGGTCCTTGCCTTCCCATTCAAAGACGAAGTCCTTGATTCCTCTCGTTGCTGCGGTTGCCATATTGAGTCAGAGCTTTCGTCGACTTTTATTCATTGGTGACGGCGAGAACTTCTTCCAGGGAAGTCATTCCGATCTTGGCCTTGTACAGGCCGGACGAGCGCAATGAGCGCACGCCCTCCAGGCGAGCCTGTTTTGCGATCTCCAGAGCGCTGCCGTCCTGCAGGATGATGCGCTGCAGTTCCTCGGAAATCGGCATCACTTCGTAGATGCCGACGCGCCCCTTGTAGCCATTGTTGCAGGCATTGCAGCCCACGGGCTTGTATGTGACCCACGAGCCGTCGATTTCCTCGTCGCTGTAGCCCGCATCGACCAGGGCTTCGTGCGGAATGTCGGCCGGCTCCTTGCATTTGGGGCAAAGGCGGCGTGCGAGGCGCTGGGCGGTGATCAGGATCACGCTGGATGCGATGTTGAACGGGGCGATCCCCATGTTCCGCATGCGCGTCAGGGTGGTCGGCGCATCGTTCGTGTGCAGGGTGGACAGCACCAGGTGGCCGGTCTGCGCGGCCTTGATGGCGATGTCGGCGGTTTCGAGGTCGCGGATTTCACCGACCATGATGATGTCCGGATCCTGGCGCAGAAAAGCCTTCAGCGCGGTGGCGAAGGTCAGGCCCGCCTTTTCGTTCACGTTGACCTGGTTCACTCCGGGCAGGTTGATTTCCGACGGGTCTTCCGCCGTGGAGATGTTCACGCCCGGCTTGTTGAGCAGGTTCAGGCAGGTATAGAGCGATACCGTCTTGCCGGAGCCGGTGGGGCCGGTCACCAGGATCATGCCGTAGGGGCGGGCGATGGCCGTGAGCAGGCGCTCTTTTTCCTCGGGCTCGTAGCCGAGTGCGTCGATGCCCAGCTTGGCGCTGCTGGGGTCGAGGATACGGATGACGATCTTTTCGCCGAACAGGGTGGGCAGCGTGCTCACCCGGAAATCGATCACCCGGTCCGGGCCGATCTTGAGTTTCATCCGGCCGTCCTGCGGGACGCGCTTTTCCGAAATATCGAGGCGCGAGATCACCTTGATGCGCGACGCCAGTTTTTCCTTGATGGCCGGCGGCGGGCTGGATATCTCGCGCAACTCGCCGTCGATGCGAAAGCGCACGCGGTAGTGGTGTTCGTAGGGCTCGAAGTGCAGGTCCGATGCGCGCATGTTGAACGCGTCGATCAGCATCTTCTGCAGGAATTTGACGATGGGCGCGTCTTCCACATCGTTCTGGCCGACATCCTGCGTTTCCTCGACTTCGTCGACGGATACGTCACCGAATTCGAAGTCGCCGCCGGAGACGATGGAGTCCAGCGCTTCGGCCGCGCCCTTGGTCACTTTCTCGATGAAACGGCCGAGCTTGTCGTATTCGGCGATGACCCAGTCCACTCCCATCTGGGTAGTGAACTTGATCTTTTCAGCCGCCTCGTGATCGGTCGGATCGGCTGTTGCGATGATGAGACGGTTTGCGCGCCGGTTGAGCACGGCCACGCGGTAGGACTGGCAGATCTTCGCATCCAGGAGATCGCTGGGGATGCGCAGGACGTCGAGCGCATCCACGTCGATGAGCGGAGCGCCGAAAACACTGGAGATGGTGTGCGCCAGTTCGGCGGAAGTGAGGGTGCCACTGCCCACCAGTTCCGAGATGAACGTGGTGCGCGCCCCCTGCGCCTTCTTGACCAGATCTTCAGCCGCTGCCTGATCCAGCTTGCCTGCGGACATCAGTGTCCGCGCCAGGCCGGGCAGAACAACAGGGGTCGCGCTTTTGGGGGCGGTATCTACAGGAGGCATGTAGGAAATGAAGAGATGTCAGGAAGAGTAACGATCCTATCATCGCTGATTGGTCGCTGGCTGTACAGCATGCCAAGGGGCCTGCCGAGCAGCGGCACTGAAAACATCGACGCCTGGTTTTGTGCCGGGTTCCAACGCTTGATGCGCGCTAATTATTTGATATTTATCGCAAATTCATGATTTTGCGGTCACCAATCAACGTATTGATTGGTAATTGATTGATGGTGCGCAATGCGAGCAGATGGTTTGCTCGCCGAGTTTTTGGTGATGCGTGATTGAAACGCATTGGTGCTTACCGTCAATTGGCAATTGTTTTCCTGCAATGACTTTTGGAAATCAAGAGTAAGCATGCGTATGGATTGCCGGCGTTGCGCGTTGCAGACAATCCGGTGGGGCTGACGGACCGGCGAGCCGTGCCGGTCCGGAGCATGCCGGGCGGCGGGCTGGGCGATCAGTCTTCGCGCATGCCGGTGGCCTTCACCACTTCACCGAGGCGGGTGCGTTCCTCATCCACGAATCTGGTGAAGGATGCGCGGGTTCCGCCTATGGGTTCAATGCCCATCCCGCGCAGGCGCTCGATGGTCTGGGGATCCTTCATGGCATGGTCCACGGCGGCGGCCATCTTGTCCAGGATGTCCTGCGGGGTTCCCGACGGAGCGTGAACGCCGGCCCAGTGCGCGATCTTGATGTCGCCAAAGCCCTGCTCCACGGCGGTCGGCAGGTCGGGCCAGGCCGAAATGCGCTCGGTCCAGGTGGTCGCCAGCGCCTTGAGCTTGCCCGCTTTGAGGTAGGGAATGACGACGATGCTGGCTTCGGATGTCGCATCGATCTGGTTGCCCAGCACCGCGTTCACTGATTCGGAGCCGCTCTTGTAGGGTACGAGATCCAGCTTCGCGCCATATTTGGAGGTGAGCAGCCCTTCCACGAAATGCGGCGTGCTGCCGTTGCCCGCCGTGCCGAAGTGCAGTCCGGCTCCGCTCTTGGATTTGGCGACGAAATCCTTCAGGTCCTTGTAGGGCGAATTGGCGGGCACGATGATGACCGAGGGCGCCAGGCCGATCATGGCGACGGGCGTGAGGTCGCTGTCCTTGTAGGGAACCTTGCGGATCATGCTGTTCGAGATGACGCCCGCGGCGCTGATCAGGAAGGTATAGCCGTCCGGCTGCGACTTGGCCACGACGTCCGTGCCGAGAATCGCGCCCGCGCCCGGTTTGTTGTCCACGATGATGGTCTGGCCCAGCACCTTGGATGCGCCTTCCGCTGCCGCGCGGGCCAGCAGGTCGTTGGCGCCGCCAGCGGAAAAGGGAACCACGAACCGGATGGGGCGCGTGGGCCAGGCGTCGGCGGCCTGGCTTGCCAGGGCGGTGAAACCCAGGGCGAGCGCGGCGGCGCCAGCCAGCAGGGTGCGGCGAGTATGTTTCATGACATCTCCTTGATGGATTTGGTTATCGGACGATGAAACGTTGTCTGGCGCAAATCTCGTGCCAGGAATGTCGGTGCAGTGTATCGGAGCCTGGGTGGCCGGGATTTACGAGGCACGGGTGCCCGCATCGTCTTGCTCCGCGCATGGTGATGCGGGATCTTTTGTTTCAGCCGTGTTTAAAAACTGAACCGTGGCCTTTCTTGGTTGAATACGGCGGCCGCTTCATGCAGGCGTTGTGTCGCAGTCGCC
This sequence comes from Diaphorobacter ruginosibacter, assembly GCF_040396215.1. Taxonomy (GTDB): domain Bacteria; phylum Pseudomonadota; class Gammaproteobacteria; order Burkholderiales; family Burkholderiaceae_C; genus Diaphorobacter_A; species Diaphorobacter_A ruginosibacter_A. The sequence goes on from NZ_JBEBOW010000048.1 coordinate 22,810, forward strand.
TGCGCGGACCACGCGTCCCCGCCCATCGGTGATGCCGCGCAGGCCCACGCCGAATGCCTCGAACCCCAGGCGGCGGGTGTGCGATCTATAGTCCCTGCGGTCGTGATGATGCCCGTGAAACGACTTGCTCACGCCAAGGCTTCGCGCCAGCTCGTCGATGATGGTGAATCCATGCGGATGCGCGGACGGCGCTTCGTGCGTGACCAGGATGTCGGCGCGCTCCTGCAGCAGCCCGAAGCAGTCGGAGGGGAAAATCGTGCTGCGGTGCTTTCGGGGAAGCCCGTTTCGCCACAGATTGCCCGCGCCGCAGCAGGCGGCGAAGTCGGCCGGTTGTTCGTACTTCCAGTGCGCGGGCGGCATCCAGACCTGGCCGCGAAAGACGCCGCCAAGCCCTGCGATGCGCAGGCCCGCCACTTCGGCGATCCGCCCATGCAGGTTGCGATGGGCGAATTTCGATTCAAACAGGTTGGCGTAGCTCGTATCCGAATCGGTGTCGTGGTTGCCGTGGACAAACCAGATATCGGTCATCTCCGCGATGCAGGCAAGCTCCAGGTCGAGGGGCTGGCGCGCCTGGATGTCCCCGAGGAATACCACCGCATCCGGCCGGCCGTGATGGACCGCGTCGATCACATGCTGGAATTTGCCGTGCGTGTCGCCCAGGAAGTAAATCATCGGAATATTCTGAGCCATCTTGGCGCGTGGGCCGGAGATGGCGCGCAGGCATTGATGGGGATCGCGGCCTGTGCTAGAATTCACGGTTCCGTGGAAATTCTTCTACGGAGCTTCAAATCTTTAAGAGGTTTACATGTACGCGGTCATAAAAACCGGCGGCAAGCAATATCGCGTTGCTGCTGGCGAAAAAATCAAAGTAGAACAGATTGCTG
>NZ_JBEBOW010000049.1:0-22972 GCF_040396215.1 Diaphorobacter ruginosibacter
TGGCCTGCGTGCCGGCGGCTGCGGGCGCCTGGACCGCTGCCGCGGGGGCGGCGGAAGTGGATGCCTGAGCCGTCGCGGCTGCGGGCGTCTGCGTGGGAGTGGCGGCGGCCGAGGGCGCCGATCCCCGCCTGATCGATCTTCCGGCAGCGGGGTCCGTGGCCGTTTGAGCCTGGAGCGTTCCGGTCAGGGCGACCAGAAGACTGGAAGCGATCAGTTGGCGCGAGTTCATAAATTTCAATCCGTTCATTGGCTTACCTGTTTTGCGGGGCTGGCGTCGGGGAATCACGTCATCTCCGACGCATGGACCGCTGCCTCTGCTCGATCATTTTCTGTAGTTGTTCGCTGCGCTGCGCGGGCGAGCCCGTGGGCATGGTGGGCTCGTCGGCGCTCTTTTCCGCCGCTCCTGGAGCGCCCGGCGCGCGGGGTGCTCCGGGCGCGGGCTTGGGCGGCTGCGCGGGCTTGGCGACGACGAGCCGCAGCTTGCGCTCCTCGCCGTTCTTGTCGAAGACGGCTTCGCGGTCCTCGATGCGCTTGAGCGTCCAGCTGCCCACCTTGTCGTCGAGCGAGACGCGCTTGACCTTGCCTCCGATGCGCGCGAGCATGCCGGAGGGCGAGCCTTCCCCTCCGTACAGGCCGAACAGATGGATGTCGGCAAACGGGTCGGGCTCCCCCGCCTTGTCGTCCTTGTCCGGCGGGGGCGGTGGTGGCGGCGGGCGGCGGTTGGGCGAGAACAGCGGACGCTCGAGCGTCGCCACGAAAAGGCCGACGTCCACCTTGGAGGCCGACACGGGCAACGGGTCGGCGAACTGCAGGTCGGGCATCACCGGCTCGGGCGGTGTCCAGAGGGTGTTTCTCAAGGAGCCGTCGGGCTTGAGCCAGAGCGCAGCCAGTCCCGCGCCGAGCGCGAGGATCAGGATGGAGAGAATGCGTGTTGCGGGCTGTGTCATGCAGGTTTGCGGTGCAACACCGAGAGTTTGAGTTCAGCAGCAAGGCGCTGCGGCTTGTCCGCCGTTTGCCGGCCCGTGACCTGGATGTTGACGCCGTCCATGAGGATCACCGGCGTGAGGCTGGGCAGCACGGCCAGCGCGGCCTGCAGGTGGATCAGCTCGCCTTCGGCGCGCACCGAAAGGGAGATGCGCTCGAAGCCCTGGTCGGTCTTGGTGGGCAGCACCTGGCTGCTCACCACGGACATGCCGGCGGTGGTGAGCACCGAGCGCACGCTCTGCTGCGCGGCATTGCCCGCCTGGGTGGCGTCCATTTCGTCGGGGAAGACGAAGGTGGAGATCCGGTCGTTGACGTTTTTCAGGCCGCTGTCGAGCTGGTCGGCGCTGCGCTGGATGCCGAGCACGCGCGCAAAACGCGGCTCCACCCTGTCGAGCTGCGACTGGGCTTCGGCGGTTTTTTCGAGCAGTACCGAGCCGAGCACCATGAAGGGGATCAGCAGAACCACGATGGTCAACACCATCAAGATGATGTCCTGGCGCGAGAGCTGTTTCATCGCTTTCCTCCCGCTTGGGATTGGGTGTTGGGAGCGGGCGCTGCCGCACTGGCCGGCGCGGAGGCCGCCACGGCAGGCGCGGCAGCGGATGCTGGCGCCGAGGCGGGAGCGGCGGCCGAGGCCGCGCCTGATGCGGCCGATGCACCCGATGCGGGGGCTGCCGGGGCATTCGCGGCCGATGCGGCGCTGGAAGGCGCGAGCGCCGTGGCGACGGCCGCATCGCCTGCGGAGACGCCGAAGTCGTCCGTCAGCTGGAACTCGATCTGGAAGCTGTCCTTGACCATGCCGGGCCGCCGCGTGGTGGCCGAAAGCGGCCGCACTTCACGCACCTGCGGCAGCGAGCCCAGCTTCTGCATCAGGCCGGCTGCGTCCGCCGCGTCGCCCGCGATCATCACCTTGCGGTCCTGTAGTTGCAGGCGCTGCAGGACGGTGTCGTCCGGCAATGCGTTGGTCAGCATCTGGATGACCTGCAATGTGTCGAGGCGATGCCCGATGATGTCGGCCAGGGCCTTCACCTCGTCTTCCGCCTTGAGCAACGCGGCGCGCTTGGCCAGTTGCGGCGCGGCGCGCTGGTCCAGCATGCCGTAGGCGGCATTGGCCTGCATGACCCGTGCTCGAAGCTGCAGGTAGGGCGTCACGGCGATGGCCACGACCAGGGCGAGGGCCACCGCGGCCAGCGCGCCGACGGTGCCCCAGTAGCGGCGGGCGCTGGCGGCGCGGGCCGATTCGCCATAGCCGGGAATGAGCATCGCCATGTCGTTGCGGTCCGGCAACAGGGCCCAGACTTCGGGCGCGCGCGCCGCGCCTGACTGCTCGACGGCAGGCCCGAAGTGCTGCGCGATGCGGCTGCGCGATGCGACGACCATGTCCACCGCGACGACGTCCGCGCCGGGAGTCGCCGCCTTGGGATGGATGGCGTAGCCCCAGGCCAGATCACTGGATTGGAACGGGCTGCTGTTGGCGGCCTCGAGCGCGATGGCGCGCGACATGTGCTCGCCGTCGAGCCGGGGCATGAACAGGCGTTTGCGCAGGATCAGATGTTCGGGAACGATGACCGCCTCGAAACGGCCCCCCTGGCGCTTCGCGGACGCCTGCGGGCCAGCGGAGGAGACATGGCGGAATCCGCGGCTGGCGGGGTCGGGCTCCCACATGCCCCCGGCCTGGCCCGCATCCGGCTTCACATGAATGGCCGCCTGCGGGGCAATCCAGGACCACGACGGCGAGCTGGCGAGCTTCACCCAAGGGCTCTTGAGGTCGCGCCACAGGTTCCGCAGGTCGAGGCCGAACAGCCTCAGATCGTCACTGGCAATGGGCATGCTTCAATTTCTATGTTTTCGGGGTCGATGCCAGCTCAACTCGGGAAGCGGCGTAAAAAACCCGCCATGGTAATCCGTCTTTCATGGCGGAGCCAATCAGGTATCGGCGAATGACAATGATCGCGCCGCCATCGGGCAATGGCACGCGCGCCTGGAGTTCGACTACTTTGGAGGCGGCGCCGCTCTGGATGAAGGCGCTGTTCATGGTGCTGGTATCGGCGCCGATATTATCGCCCCCGCGTGATTGCAGGAAGGAACCCACCGCAGCCTCATTACCGCCTGCAACAATGTTGAGCACAATGGGGGGAGCCGCCTGCACGTTGACCATGCCGGTTCCGCCGGCCTCGGTCGTCAGGGCGGGAGCCACGCGGGAGTAGAGCGGATAGTCCACCCCGGGGACCAGCATCAGGTCCTCGACCGACTCGAAGCCCGGCGGCTTGCCAGAGGGGCCCGGCTGGGTGCGCAGCGCGTCGATGGCGTTGGCGAGATTGGCGGCGGCGCCCTGGTCGAGGCCGCCCGCGAACTGGAACGCCGCGGCCAGCAGGGGAACGGGCGCGCGGTTCAGGTCGATGAAGCCGTTCATCGGCGTCAGGATGACGTCGATGTTCTGCCCGGCATAGGCGACCGGCCCCTGGATGATCTTGTCCACTTGTTGCCCGGACACGATCAGTTGCTGCAAGGCAATCTGCATGGCGCCCTCTCCCACCGCCTGCGCGATGACTGATTGGCGCGCAAAGCCCGCCGTGCGCAATTCCGCGCGGACGGTGAGCATGATGCCGCCGACCAGCACGCTCAGTGCAGCCACCAGCCACAGCACGGCGATCAGGGCAAAGCCTTGCTGCGTGTCCGGGCGTCGTGATGAAGTGCGCGCCATGGCTAGCTTCCTCCGATCACGTCTTCACCGCTCATGAGGCCGCCCGGGCGGCTCACCGGCAGCGGCCACAGCGGCACCACCCATTCAAGCGGAATGCGCGCGCCGCGCTGGATTTCGATGGCCACCGTGGCGGGCACGTAGTCGGCATGGCCCCACGTGTCCTCCCATTCGCTGACCGCGTCGATGTTCTCGGGACGGTCGTTCTCGTAGTGGAAGGCAATGCCGGTCACATCGGTCATGAGCACCTGGGAGGATGCCGATCCCCAATCCGGGAAGTTGGGCTCGTCGTTCCAGGGCGCATAGCGCAGCACCAGCCCCGCGCCACGGCCCACGGGCTCCACGCCCAGATGAAAATACGAGCGGCCGCCCGCGCCGTAGCGGGCGGGCAGCACGCCCACCCATGCCACCTGGTCCGGCATTCCGCTGAACAGCACCGGCGCGCCCCCGGAGGTTTGCTGCCCGGCCCCCATGGGAAGGGTGCTCTGCAGCGAGGTCTGGCTGAGCGGCCGCGCGGAAATGCGTCCCAGCGTGCCGCGCACGAAGCGCTCGGCGACCCGGTCCTCGTCCTGCATTTCAAGACGCGCATCCACACGGTCGCTGCTCTGCCCGGCGCTGCGCATGGCGGAAACCATCGCGATCATGATGATGGACAAAAGCACCATCACGACCAGCATTTCCAGCAGCGTGAAGCCGCCCTGCGTGGCCGCTGGCCTGAGACGCCCGTAGGAGCTGGACAAGGGATTTCGCATCATCCCCCCGGCTGCCTCGGCCCGCGCTCGGGCCGCAGGGTCTGCAGCACGAGCTGCTTGGGCTCGCCGCGCTCGGACCAGCTCACCACCACCTGCACTTCGTGGAGCTTGGGCGCCGCGGGGTCGGAGCTGCCCGCCTCGAACGGCCGCGTCTGGATGCTCCAGTCCATGCCGCCCACCCCGCCGGACAGCGCCAGGCCCGCCGGCGGAACGCCGCTGACCCGGTCGAGCGCGGATTCGGCCACCGAGGTGGCCTGCTGGCGCAGGTCCAGATCGCCCACGTTGCGCACGCTGGAGCCCATGGCCCGATATAGGACGCCCAGCGAAATGGCCATGATGGCGAATGCCACCAGCAGCTCCAGCAGCGAGAAGCCGCGTGAGCCCCGGCGAGAACGGGAGAGACGGAGGCGGCGCGGAGCATTCATCGCGTGACGGGCTCCTGCTCCACCCGGCCCGAGAACCAGTCGGCGCGCACGCGCACGCCGTCGCCGGAGGCGATGCGCAGCACATCGACGCTGCCGCCGCTGGCTCCGCCGGATGGCAGGAAACGGATGGCGAAGTGGCTCCCCCTGGCTTCGCTGTCGGCGACGATGGCCCGCAGTTCGATGCCCTGCGGAATCGAGCGCGGCTTGCCGCCCTCCACGCCGTACTGCTGGTGCTCCAGATCGACCGCGAACGCCGTGTCACGGCCCGTGAGCACGGCCTGCTGGCGGGCCGAGCGCATTTCGGTGACGACGCCGCGCACCACGTCGCGGTAATCCATGGCGGTCTTCATCCTGTCGTAGGCGGACGGCGCGACCGCCATGATCAAAGCCAGGATGGCAAACACCACCATGAGTTCGATCAACGTGAATCCGCGCTCCTTTGCCACGACAGGACGATGCTCACTTGCTGGGGAACGGGCGGCGATCAGTGCGTATTGCGCACGTCCGCGTTCTCGCCCTCGCCGCCCGGCGCGCCGTCGGCGCCCAGCGACAGGATCTCGATGCCGCCGTTCGGGCCCGGGTTGGCATAGCGGAAGGCATTGCCCCATGCGTCCGTGGGAACGTCATCGCCCTTGAGGTAGGGGCCGGCCCAGCCGTTGGCGTTGCCCGGACGCTTCATGAGCGCGCCAAGGCCTTCGTCATTGGTGGGGTAGCGGCCCACGTCGAGCTTGTAGATTTCAAGCGCCTTGTCGATGTCGGCGATCTGCACCGCCGTGGACTTGGACTTGGCGCCGCCCAATTGATTGAGCACGCGGGGGCCGACCAGGCCTGCGAGCATCGTCAGGATGGCCAGCACGACCAGCAGTTCGATCAGTGTGAAGCCCGCCTGGGCTTTCTTCTTGCGAGTGTTGTTCATGGTTTCAGTCATATAAAACAAAACAAACGGTTGGTTAGGTGGCGAGGTCGTTGACGGACAGGATGCCCAGGAGAATCGATACGATGATCGAGGCGATCAGGATACCAAGCACCAGGATCAGCACCGGCTCCACCAGCGTAAGGGTGCGCTTGATGCCGACCTCCACCTCGCGGTTCAGGATATTCGCCAGCTCCAGCGTCATCGGGCCGATGCGCCCGGTTTCCTCGCCCACGCGGATCAGGTTGATCGCCAGCGGCTCGAACACGCCGGTGCCGATGGCCGCATCGGCGACCTTGCCGCCTTCCTTGACCTTGGGGGCCATGGTCTCCAGCGGCTTGCGCAGCAGGATGTTGGTGACCGTCTGCGTGGAAATGTGCAGCGCGGTGAGCAGCGGAACCCCGTTGCCGAGCAGCGTGCCGAGCGAGCGCGAGAACAGCGTCATCTCGTATTTGGCCGACAGCGTTCCGATGAGCGGCAGGCGCAGCACCACCGACTGCCACCACTGGCGGCCCACCGGGGTCTTGAACCACTTGATGATCAGCCAGATCACCACGGCGGCCGCGATGACGATCAGCCAGCCGTAGTGCTGGAACATCTTGCCGATATTCATCACCACGCGCGTGGGAGCGGGCAGCGCATCGCCCATGTCGTTGAACAGCTTCTCGAACTGCGGCACCACGAAACCCAGCATGGCCACCAGCGAGAGGACCGCCACGCTCAGCAGGATCGCCGGATAGATGGCCGCCGAGATCACGCTCTCGCGCAGCGAACGGACACGCTCCATGTGCTCCACCAGCCGCGCCAGCACGGAGGACATCTGGCCGCTGATTTCACCCGAGCGGATCATGTTCACGTAGAAGTCGTTGAACAGCTGCGGATGGTTGGACAGCGCCTTGCTGAGCGGCGTGCCGCTCTTGACCTTCTCGAGGATGTCGGCGAGCAGCGCCGTCACGCTGGGCTTGTAGCTCATGTCGATCAGCACGCGCAGCGCGTTGTCCAGCGCCAGGCCCGCCTTGAGCATGATGGCCAGCTCCGAGGTCAGCGACAGCACGTCGGCGGACGTGACCTTGCCCTTGTTCACGCCTTTTTTCCTGCCGCCGCGAAGCGCGCCCTTGGCCGCTTTCGCGCCCGACGATGCGGCGCCCGCCGTGCTGGCCTCGCGCACGTCCAGCGGCGTGAGCCCCTGTTCGCGCAGGCGCTTGAGCACTTGGGCGCTGCTGGCCGCATTGGTGCTGCCCTTGGTGACCTTGCCGTTGGCCGCAGCCGCGCTCCACTCGAAATCAGGCATCGCTCTGGTCCTGTGTCACGCGGGCGAGTTCGTCGAGACTGGTCATGCCCGCCAGCACCTTGCGCAGGCCGTCCTCGTGCAGGCTGAGCATGCCGTCGTGCGAGGCAATGGAGTTGAGCTCGCCCGCGTCCTTGCCCGCCAGGATGGCCGAGCGGATCTTCTCGTCGAGCACCAGCAGCTCGTGAATGCCGGTACGGCCCTTGAAGCCGGTCTGGCGGCAGACGCTGCAGCCGACCGGCTGATAGACCGGCGTGCCCAGTTCGCAGAAACGCGAGAGTCCCGAGGATTTCCACTCGCTCTCGGAAGGCACGTAGGGCGCCTTGCACTCCTGGCACAGCGTGCGCACCAGGCGCTGGGCCAGGATGCCGTTCACCGACGAGGTGATCAGATAGCCTTCGACGCCCATGTCCTGCAGGCGGATGATTGCGCCGGCGGCGGTGTTGGTGTGCAGCGTGGAGAGCACCAGGTGGCCGGTCAGCGCGGACTGCACCGCGATCTGCGCGGTCTCGCCGTCCCGCATTTCACCGATCATGATGATGTCCGGGTCCTGGCGGAGGATGGAGCGCAGCGCGTTGGCGAACGTCAGGTTGATCTGCGGATGCACCTGGATCTGGTTGATGCCTTCGAGCTGGTACTCCACCGGATCTTCGACGGTGATGATCTTCTGGGTGTCGGAGTCCAGCTTGGCCAGCGCCGCATACAGCGTGGTGGTCTTGCCGGAGCCCGTGGGGCCGGTCACCAGCAGAATGCCGTGCGGGCGAGCCAGCAGGCCGTTGAATTTTTCGAGCGTATCGTCGGCAAAGCCCATGTCGACCAGGCTGAAACGCACGCTTGCACGGTCCAGCACCCGCATCACGATGCTCTCGCCATGCACCGTCGGCACGGTGGAAACGCGCAGGTCCAGCTCACGCCCCTTGACCCGCGTCTTGATGCGGCCGTCCTGCGGCAGGCGGCGCTCGGCGATGTCGAGGTGGGCCAGCAGCTTCACGCGCGAACCCACAGCGGCGCTGTGCTTGGGCGGCACGATTTCAGAAGAATGGATCACGCCGTCCACCCGGTAGCGCACGTGCATGCCGTCCTCGAACGGCTCCAGGTGGATGTCGGATGCGCGCATGTCGATCACCCGGCCGACGATCGCATTGACCAGCCGGATGACGGGAGCCTCGCTCGCCAGGTCCTTGAGGTGCTCGACGAAGTCGCCCGCATCGCCTTCCATCATGCCCAGTTCGTCGCCGTCGAGCACTTCCTGCTGGGGCTGGGCGAGCGCGCGCTCGATGTCGGAGGCGTTGCCGATGAAGGGACGGATTTCCAGCCCCGTCACCATGTGCAGCGCCTTGAGCACGAACTCGTCCTGCGGCGCCGCCATGGCCACATCCATGCGGCCATCCTCGATGCGCAGCGGATAGACGTTGTGGCCGATCAGGAAGTCTGGCAGCAGGCCCTCGGCCTCCGGCATCAGCGTGGGGAATTCATCGGCGGTCACCAGCGGAACATGGAGCTGGCTGGAGAGCGCCTGCGTGATGTCCGTCTCCGAGACCACGCCCAGTTGCACCAGCACCTTGCCCAGCATGCCGCCGAGCTCGCGCTGCGCGGTGAGCGCGCGCTCCAGGTCGCGATGGTTGATCTTGCCCGCCTGCATCAGCAATTCGCCCAAGCGCAAGCGTCCGTGTGCGGGCGGATCGGCAAGGATGGGTTCGGCGCTATCGGCTGGATGTGTCATCATAAAAATGCTGGTTCCCACGCGGGGAGCTTCGAAAACAGGGCCGCTCCCCGGCGGCATAACCCTCCATCATACCGATCATGCCTTGCGCGGGTCGGGCACAGATCCGAATAAGAAAGCCATGCAGGCCGCACTGTTACCCACAGCAAGAAAAAGGGGAAATTTAGGAGCATTGGCGATATCCATGCTGCTGTCGTTGAGTTCTCCCACGGCAGGCGCCCAGATCGCGCCCGACGGGCTGGCTCCGCGCGCGCCCCTGTATGTCACCCCGCTGATTTCGGGTGTCCTGGTGTGCAACGGCGCCACCCGCCAGCCTGAACTCAAGACACTCGAAGCCATGCAGGACTGGTGCGAGACTCACCGGCAGTCCGGCGATCTCGCGGCCAGGAGCCTGCTGGACCGGCTGGAGCCCGGAGGACCGGCCGGCAAGGTCCGGCTCGGCCATACCCTGCTGATTCCCCTGCTGGAGCTGTTCGAGCGGCGCAATGGCGCGTGGGAAGTCAGCGAAGCGAAAATCAGCCGCTACCTGAACGCCATTCCCGCGATCGGGCGGCCCGTGGTTGTCTACCTGATGGGCAACCATTTCGACAGCAGCTCCGAGCTCTCCCGGGAGCTGGCCGCGGACACCGGCAACCTGCTCGCCTACAGCACGGGCGCGGCGGGCAGCAGCCGCTACATCGGCCATGGCGTGATTCCGTTCACCCTGCGAAGCGAGGAGAGCATTCCCGTCAATCGCTACCGCTTCGCCGCCTTGCGCGCCGTCAGCAAGCGCATCGCCGAAATGGACGCCAGATCGCGCGAACTGATCGTCGCCGTCACCCTGGCGGGCGAGCTGCATCAGATGTTTCCCGATTTCGAGCACGGCATGGGCGCGTTCGAGAACATCCAGGTCACCGACTACAGCGCCGGGTCGCAGCGGGAGTTCCGCCTGTGGCTGCGGCAGCGCCACGGCACGGTGCAGCGCCTGAACCGGCAACTGGGCGCGCATTTCGACTCGTTCGACGCCGTCGAGCCCCCTTCGCTCGACATCCGGAAGACGCCGTTGAAGGCGTTCTCGCAGCATTACGACGCTTTTGCCGCCGGATCGCTGCCCCTGTTCGGCTGGCTGTGGGACCCGCAGCAGCGTGTCCAGGCCCTGTCGCTCTATGTCGATGGCCGGTACGCCGGCCCCGTGGGCCGGGGCTTCGAGCGGCTGGACGTTCAGCGCGCCAAGCCCGAGGTCGCATCCTCCAGCACCGGGTTTCGCGGCGCCATCGATTTCCGGAACATGGCCCCCGGCAGGCATGCGGCGCAAATCGTCGCGGTGGCGGACGGCAAGCGCCATCTGCTGGCCGAGCGCGAGTTCGTGGTCGTTCCGCCCGACCAGTCGTCCACGGCGTCGGCCCCTGCACCGGCGCGGCTTGGCGGGCTGCCCGAGGCGAGCGGCATATCGTCGCTCCAGTTCTGGCTGGACATGCCGCGGCAGCTTCAGGACGTGTACTACAACCCGCTGGCGCGCGAGTGGGATGAATTCCGCGCGCACCAGGTGAACCAGTTGCTGACGCGCTTCTACCGTATCGCGCGCTCGCAGGGCATTCCCGCCCGGCTGCTGTATTCGCACCAGATCGCGGCCGCCGTTCACGGCACCTGGAACACGGCGCTGTTCGCCTCGGACGCCTCGATCTCGAACACCAGTCCGTGGCGCGCGGGCATCAACCTCTACGGAGCCAGCCCGGCGGCGTTCGAGCTGATCAGGAACCGGCATCTGCGGGACTATGGCGTGCCCGAGTTCAACCCCATGCAGGGCCGGAACGCCGGGGCCGCGCGCGCGGCGTTCGCCGACCACTACCGTGCCGGGGCGCGTTTCGTGAGCCCGTTCTATCTCTCCGTGGTACCGCCCCGGCTGCGCGCGGCCGATGACAGGCGCCTGTTCGACATCGCGCCGGACAACACCGCCGATGGCGCCGACGTGCTCTACGACGCCCTGGAGTGGTTCGTTCGCAAGTAGGCCGGGGGCGTCATTCGAAGACTTGCGCGTCCTTGAACGCAGCGCCCTGCGCATCCTTGGCCGACAGTTGCGGCTCGCCGCCGAAGCGCCAGTCGATGCCGATGTCGGCATCGTTCCACAGGATGCAGCGTTCGTGCTCCGGCGCGTAGTAGTCCGTGGTCTTGTAGAGAAAATCCGCCGTTTCGCTGAGCACGACAAATCCGTGGCCGAAGCCCGGCGGCACCCAGAGCTGGTGCTGGTTGTCCTCGCTCAGCTCCGCGCCCACCCACTGGCCGAACGTCGGCGAGCTTGCGCGCAGGTCCACCGCCACGTCGAACACCGCGCCGCGCGCCACCCGCACCAGCTTGCCCTGGGGCTGCCGGATCTGGTAGTGGATGCCGCGCAGCACGCCCTGGCGGCTGCGGCTGTGGTTATCCTGTACGAAGTCGTGGCGCGTGCCGGTGGCTTCGTCGAACACCTTCTGGTTGAAGCTCTCGAAGAAGAAGCCGCGCGCATCGCCGAACACCTTGGGCTCGATCAGCACGACTTCGGGAATGGCAAGGCGGGTTGCTTTCATGTTTCTCAAATTTCCAGGATGGGGCGTACGCTCGCGGCGCGCGCGAAATCAATGGATCATCAATAGATCCGGTCCCGCAGAACACGCAGCAGGTACTGCCCATAGCCGCTCTTGGTGAGCGGCTGGGCGAGGCGTTCGAGCTGCTGCGCATCGATCCACTTGTGGCGCCACGCCAGCTCTTCCGGGCAGGCGATCTTCAGGCCCTGGCGGTGCTCCAGCGTCGAGATGAACTGCCCCGCCTCCAGCAGGCTTTCGTGCGTTCCGGTGTCCAGCCACGCGTAGCCGCGCCCCATGATTTCGACGTGCAGCTCGCCCTTCTCCAGATACAGGCGGTTCAGGTCGGTGATTTCCAGCTCGCCGCGCGGCGACGGCTTCAGGCTCCCGGCCAGCTCGACGACCTGCGCATCGTAGAAATACAGGCCCGTGACCGCGTAGCTGGACTTGGGCCTGGCCGGCTTTTCCTCGATCGACAGCACGGTGCCATGGGCATCGAACTCGGCCACGCCGTAGCGCTCGGGGTCCTGCACGTGGTAGGCGAAGACGCTCGCGCCCTCGGCGCGCGCGCTCGCGCTCGCCAGCAGTTCGTGGAAGTCGTGGCCGTAGAAAATGTTGTCGCCCAGCACCAGCGCGCTCGGGCTGCCGTCCAGGAACTTCTCGCCAATCAGAAAGGCCTGCGCCAGCCCGTCGGGGCTGGGCTGCACCGCATATTGCAGGCGGATACCCCACTGGCTGCCGTCGCCGAGCAGTTGCTCGAAGCGCGGGGTGTCCTGCGGCGTGCTGATGATGAGAATGTCGCGGATGCCCGCGAGCATCAGCGTGCTCAGCGGGTAGTAGATCATGGGCTTGTCATACACCGGCAGCAGTTGCTTGCTGATGGCGAGCGTCGCGGGGTGCAGCCGCGTGCCCGAGCCTCCGGCCAGGATGATGCCCTTGCGTTGTGCGCTATTCATATCGTTTTCGCGTGGATGGGTGGGAGTCACAGTCGGGGTCACAGGATTTCAGTGAGCATGCGCCTGACGCCGTGCCGCCAATCCGGCAGCGTCAACCCGAAAGTGGACCGCAGTTTGGCGGTATCGAGGCGCGAGTTGCGCGGGCGTGTCGCCGGCGTGGGAAATGCCGTGGTGGGAACCGGCGCGATCTCGGCAGCCTTGATCGGCAGGCCGGGCTTGATCTCCCGCGCCTGGTCGATGACGAACTTCGCGTAGTCGAACCATGTCGTCATGCCGTCCGCCACGCAGTGATAGAGCCCCGCGTCCTGCGGATGCGCCCACAGATGGCGGATCGCATGCGCCGTCACGTCGGCCAACAGGTCCGCGCCGGTCGGCGCGCCGAACTGGTCGTTGATGACGGTAAGCCGGTCGCGCTCCTGCGCCAGGCGCAGCATGGTCCTGGCGAAGTTTCCGCCACGTGCCGCGAACACCCAGCTGGTCCGCAAGATGAGATGCCTGGCTCCGCTTTGGCGGATCAGCTCCTCGCCTTCCAGCTTGGTGCGGCCATAGACCGACAGCGGACCGGTAACATCGGATTCGAGCCAGGGGCGCTCGCCCGAGCCGTCAAAGACGTAGTCCGTGCTGTAGTGAACCAGCCAGGCGCCCAGCCGCGCGGCTTCCTCGGCGATGAGGCCGGGCGTCACGGCGTTCAGCGTACGCGCGAACTCCGGCTCGCTTTCCGCCTTGTCCACCGCGGTGTGCGCGGCGGCGTTCACGATGACGTCGGGACGCAGCGCGCGCACCGTCTGCGCGACGCCCTGCGGATTGGAAAAATCGCCGCAGTGCTCCGCGCTGTCGAAATCCAGCGCGGTCACCTCGCCCAGCACGCCCAGGCTGCGCTGGAGTTCCCAACCCACCTGCCCGCCCTTGCCCAGAAGAAGAATCTTCATGCCGTGGCCTGCTGCGCTTGCGCATATTGCTGCGAGATCCAGTCGCGGTAGGCGCCGGTCTGCACGGCGGACACCCATTGAGGGTTGTCCAGATACCACTGAACCGTCTTGCGGATGCCGGTTTCGAAGGTTTCCGCAGGCCGCCAGCCAAGCTCGCGCTCGAGCTTGCGCGCATCGATCGCATAGCGGCGGTCGTGGCCGGGGCGGTCCTGCACGTAGGTGATCTGCCCGCTGTAGGCCTGGCCGTCGGCGCGCGGGCGCAGTTCGTCGAGCAGCGCGCACACCAGATGGACGATCTCGATGTTCGGCTTCTCGTTCCAGCCGCCGACGTTGTAGGTCTCGCCGGGCGCGCCCGCCTCCAGAACGCGCCGGATGGCGCTGCAGTGGTCCTTGACGTAGAGCCAGTCGCGAATCTGCATGCCGTCGCCATACACCGGCAGCGGCTTGCCGGCGAGCGCATTCACGATCATCAGCGGGATCAGCTTTTCCGGGAAATGATAGGGGCCGTAATTGTTGCTGCAATTGGTGGTCAGCACCGGCATGCCGTAGGTGTGGTGCCATGCGCGCACCAGATGGTCGCTCGCGGCCTTGCTGGCGGAGTATGGACTGTTGGGCTCGTAGTTGTGATCCTCGGCGAAGGCGGGATCGTGCGGCTTGAGCGTGCCGTACACCTCGTCGGTGGAGACGTGCAGGAAACGGAACGCCCGCTTCTCGTTGTCCGGCAGCGCCATCCAATGATGGCGCGCGGCCTCCAGGAGGCGGAAGGTGCCGACCACGTTGGTCTGGATGAAGTCTTCCGGGCCATGGATGGAGCGGTCCACATGCGACTCCGCCGCGAAATTCACGATCGCGCGCGGCTTGTGCTCCGCCAGCAGGCGCCCGATGAGCGCGCCGTCGCCGATATCGCCCTGCACGAAGTGGTGGCGCGCATCTCCCTGCAGGGTTTGCAGATTCTGCAGGTTGCCGGCATAGGTGAGCTTGTCCACATTGACCACCGGCTCGTCATTGACGGCCAGCCAGTCCAGCACGAAATTGGCGCCGATAAAGCCAGCGCCGCCAGTAACCAGAATCATTGTGATGTACCCGTTTCAGCCATGGGATCAAACGGCGGATTATCCCATCCGGGAACCGTCTCGCCCTTATGGGCTCAAAATCATAGACTGGCGGTTCCTCCCCCGCCAACATGACAAGCGTCAATTTACGTACGCTCCCGTCCATGAAAGTCGAGGAACCACGAAAGGAATCCGCATGAACCGCAAGCCCCCTTCAGACGACAAGCAGTCCAACCCGTTCGAGCATATCCCGCACCTCGCCAAGGAATCCACCGAGCAGATCTGGCTGGCTGGCCTGGGCGCTTTCTCCAAGGCGCAGCAGCAGGGCAGCAAGGCGTTCAACGCGCTGGTGCAGGACGGCGTGGCGCTTCAGAAGCAGGCACAGTCCATGGCGCAGGAGCAGTTCCAGCAGGCCAGCGAGCAGATCAGCCAGTTGGCCAGCAAGATGAATGCGCGCGCCGCCGAGCCGCTGGACAAGCTGGAGTCGCTCTTCGAGCAGCGCGTGGCCAAGGCCATGCAGCGCCTTGGCCTGCCCACGCGCCAGGAGATGCAGGCATTGCGCGAGCAGGTGGATGCGCTGACGCACGAGGTAGAGCGCCTGCGCGAGCACGGCAAGGAATGAGAGCCGCTAACCCAACCCTCGATACGTCGTTGCTTCGCCTTGTCGTACGCTTGTACTGCGGCTTCGCGCCTCGTCTCGATCGCAAACCTTCGGTTTGCTGGGTCGTGCAGCCCTAACCAGGCGAGCCTGGGGCGGGGGTCGCCGACCCGGCCCTCATTGCTTACCCGCTGGGCATATCGCGCGGGACAGGTTAGAGTCATCACCCGACACGCCACAAAAGCCAAGCGAGCCGAGGAGACAGCCATGGCGACCCGAAAAGCACCACGCCGCACGGCCGAGCGCATTCTCGTGAGCAGTCTTGCGCTCTTCAACCGGTTTGGCGAGCCGGGAGTATCGACCAATGCGATCGCGGCCGATCTGGGCATCAGCCCCGGCAATCTCTACTATCACTATCCCGCCAAGGACGATCTGGTCAACGCGCTGTTCCTGCAGTATGAGCAGGCCCTGCTCCCCGTGCTCGACGCCGCGGATGCCGTCACCAACGTGGAAGACGCCTGGTTCTATCTGCACTCGCTGTTCGAGGCCAACTGGCAATACCGCTTCGTCTTCCGCAACCTCAATGAATTGCTCTCACGCAACCGCCGCCTGGAAGAGCGCGCCCGCGGCCTGATGGCTGCGCTGACCCAGGGCATGAACACCCTGCTGGCGACCATGCAGCGCCACGATTCGCTGACCGCGCCGCCGCTGGGATGGGATACGGTCAGCACCAGCATGGTGGTGATGCTGGTCTACTGGCTGAGCTATGAATACGTGCTGGATCCGCGCAAGGCGCTCGAAGAGGACAACGCCGAGAGCGCCGCCTTGCGCAGCGCCTCACATGTGCTGGGCCTGCTGGCCCCCTATGCCGCGGCAGGCCAGCAGGCGCATCTGAGACGCCTGATCGACGCCTATGGCCCGGCGGGGCCGCTGGCGGCGGCCGCGGGCGTGGCATAGCGCCCGGGCGCCGGAGTCAAAGCGCAACCGCCGCGCGGCTCGCCGCGATTTCCAGCAGGCCTTCGAAAATCAACTGTTCGACCAGTTCGAATGGACGCGTCATGCTCGGCGCCATCTTCCAGCCGGCGCCGCCGGTCATGATGCAGGCCGGTTCGGTGCCGCAGTGTTTCTTGAGGTGCTGGTACATGCACTCCACCGCCCCGGCGATGGCGTAAGTGCCGCCGCTGGTCAGCGCATCGCTGGTGTTGGAGGGAAATGGCCGCACCTCGCCGGTCGGCACGTGCAGGCCGGCGGTGCCCGTTTCAAGGGCGCGCAGCATGATGCCGTGCCCCGGCAGGATCAGCCCGCCGAGAAAACGGCCGTCCGTGTCGATGGCCTCCACCGTCACGGCAGTGCCCACCATCACCAGCACCAACGGGCGCGCAGGCCCCTGCGCCAGCATGCGGTGGCGCGCGCCGATCATCGCCACCCAGCGGTCCGCGCCCAGGCGCGAGGGATGGTCGTAGCCGTTGGTGAGCCCGGCCTCGTGCAAGGACGGCACGACCCATTGCGGCGTCACGTCCCACAGCTCCATCTGCTCGGCGACGCGGCGCTTGGCCGCATCGCCAGCCACGACGCAGCCCAGCATGCGGTCGGGCGCGGGCAGGGACGCCCACGGCCCTTCCGCAAGACGCTCGATGTGGTCCAGGAATTCAGCGCCATGCGCCAGCAGGTTGGCGCCAGGCCGGGGAGCATCGAACAACGCCCACTTGAGGCGCGTGTTGCCTACGTCGATCGCCAGAAAAGTCATGCCCGCGATTATCCAGAGTTTTCGAGAATTAACACTTGCTTGCTGAAACCACGGTGCAGAATGTGGCGTTTGCCGGATCGCACGCAAGGCACCGTGGGTAAATCTCTGACATTGACTGTCATGAAATACCACTTATAGTGGCAAGCCGCTCCATTTCCCCAACCTTAGGAGATCAAAGCATGGGATTGTTTAGTTTCATCAAAGAAGCAGGTGAGAAGCTCTTCGGCGGTTCGTCCGCCCAGGCAGCCGCCCCGGCCGAGGACTTGAACGCCAAGGCCGCATCCGCCATCGAAACCTACATCGGCGCTCAGAATCTCGGCGTCTCCGACGTCAAGGTGCAGTTCGACGGCGCCACCGGCGCGGTGAAGGTCGCAGGCACGGCCCCGACGCAAGCAGTCAAGGAAAAAGTGACCCTGTGCTGCGGCAACGTCGCCAGCGTGCAGTCCGTCGACAACCAGATGACCGTGACCAATCCGGAGCCCGAAGCGCAATACCACGACGTGGTGCGCGGCGACACGCTGTCGGCCATCGCCAAGAAATACTATGGCGACGCCAACAAGTACCCCGTCATCTTCGAGGCCAACAAGCCCATGCTGAGCCACCCGGACAAGATCTATCCCGGCCAGAAGCTGCGCATCCCCCCGCTGTGATGCGCCCGGCGCCACGCCCGCGTGGCGCCCTGCCCTCACCGCCGCAAAAGCCAGACCGCCGCGAGGCGCCGTCTGGCTTTTGCATTGTCGGCATGGGATTTCCCGTTGCCTTGCGCCTTCCCATGGCGATTACGTGAAAATGGCGGACAGCGGCCTTTGCCGGCCTTCCGCCTTTTGCTCCCGTCGCCCGGGCAACAGCCAGACAAGCACATGCACCTCACCCGCATCATCGCCATCCGCCACGGAGAAACCGCCTGGAACGTGGATACCCGCATACAGGGACACCTGGACATCCCGCTCAACGATGTGGGCCTGTGGCAGGCGCAGCAGGCGGCCAAGGCGCTCGCGGGCGAAGATATCCAGGCCATCTACAGCAGCGATCTGGCGCGCGCGTTCGCCACGGCGCAGGCGGTGGCCGAAACGACCGGCGCAACGCTCACGCCCTGCAGGCAGTTGCGGGAACGCAGCTTTGGAGACTTCCAGGGCCGCACCTTCGCGCAGATCGAAGCGGAGTCTCCCGAAGACGCCCTGCGCTGGCGCAAGCGCGATCCCGACTTCGTGCCCGCGGGCGGCGGTGAATCGCTGGCCATGCTGCGCGAGCGCATCGACACCACCGTCAACGAACTGGCCGCCCGGCATCCCGGCGAGCAGATCGTGCTGGTGGCGCACGGCGGCGTCATGGATGTGCTCTACCGCCTCGCCACAAGACTCGACCTGCAGGCGCCACGCACCTGGCAGCTCACCAATGCGGCGATCAACCGGCTGCTCTGGACGCCCGACAGCGGCCTGTCGCTCGTGGGCTGGGCCGATACCGGGCACCTGGGCCAGCAAAGCCGCGATGAAATCCATTCCTGACATTGCACGGCGCGCCGCATACCCCCACACCCGGATCCGTTCGATTTGACGCTTTATAGGCAAAAAGCGATAATCAAGGGATTGCAATTTCAGGAGTCCCCACGTGGACAGTGCCAGTTCAACCAGTGATTTATCGCTCGCCGCAATGGCAGCGTTGCTGGCCGGCTGACAGACTCCCATTCGAACGGGAGCCGTCTCCGGCGTCAGTCCCGTTCGATGCATTGCGGCGCGCAGCGCGCGGCCAGGCGATTCAGCTCATGCGTGCTCCATGCCGGAGCCGATGAGCCTGCCGCGCCCGATCCCATCACTGTAAAGCTCCCGAGCCGGCTGCGGCCCGGAGTTTTTTGACGCGTACCGCTACGTGGCTTTTCTCACCCCAGGAGAACGCCATGAAGATCCCGTTCCTTCGCCCCGCCCGCATGCAGCGCACCCACGCCCCGGCGATGCACGCCGGTGCCGCGGCCGCCGCCCGCCAGACCGATGGCGCGGCGCATTCACCGCTCGAGCAACTGCGCGAGCTGGACACGCAAACCTGCTGGCCCACGCACCGCATCCGCAATTTCCTGGCCACGCAGGGGCGCGGCGCGCGCTGATCGCCGTGCGTGCGGCCTGCCGCCGCTTCCACCCATTCTTCCACCCACTCACCCCAGCAAAGGAGCCAAGCCATGGACCCCGACCCGTCCCGATCTAGCAACGCCGGCACGGCTCCATCACGAGCCGTGCCGGCGGGCACGGCCGGCAAGCGCCGCCGCGCCATGGAATCTTTCGTCTTGAACCCGCCGGGCCGGGCAAGAGGAGCACGCGTGCGCATGGCTTGAACCTGGGCGCGGCTCCTCTCGCGCCGACCCCCAAAGAAGGAGCCGCCCATGCAACGCATCCACGACACACTGCGCCTGTCCACGCCGGCACAGGCCCATCGCACAGAAGACCACCGCCCCGCCCTGATCCGCAATGGCGCACGGGCCACGGCCTCCCCGCGCGCCGACCGCGTGTCCACCATGCGCGAGCGCGCCGTGCTCGCGACGCTCGACAACGAACGCCCCGACCTGCTGCAGCAACTGCACTCGCACCTGGGCAGCCGCACGCTCGCGCGCACGCTGTCGAACATCGACGCCGCACGCCAGGTGAAGGCCCTGCAACTGCTGCCGACCGGCGCTCGCGCCGCGGTCTACCGGGAGCTGAGCACGGCGCAGCGCGCCCTCTGGCACCAGGCCTGCAGGGCCGAAGCGCAGCGGCATGCGCCCTGGCGCAACCGACTGGCCGGGCAATTGCGCGCAGGCTGGCAGCGGCTGTTCGGGCACGACGGGAAGTCCGCCGCATGAGGATGGGGAGCGAGCCATGCAAGTTCTTCGCAACCTCTTTCGCGCCTTCCTGCGCAGCCGCCGCGCGGGCGGCCTTTTCGGGCGCCGCCGCCTTCCCACCGGAGCCGATCCCGCATCATCGCGCAGCGTTCCCGCCGAACTGACGCGCCGTCTCATGCACGCCGCGCTGAGCGATGCCGACGCGGTGCTGGAGTCACTGCGATCCGGCCCCGGCGGCCTGAGCCAGCCAGAGGCCGCGGCGCGCCTTGCGGCCATCGGCCCCAATGAAATCGAACACGAGAAGCCGCTGCCCTGGTGGCTGCATCTGTGGCAGTGCTACAAGAATCCGTTCAACCTGCTGCTGACCGTGCTCGCCATCGTCTCGTACCTCACCGAAGACCACAAGGCGACCATCGTCATCGGCAGCATGGTGGCGCTCTCCACCGCGCTGAGGTTCGCGCAGGAAGGCCGCTCCAGCCGCGCCGCCGCACGGCTGCAGGCCATGGTGAGCAATCGGGCCACGGTGCTGCGCCGCATCGACGAAACGGGCAGCCGCGCCCCCGCGCGGGAAATTGCGCTGCGCGAGCTGGTTCCCGGCGATGTCGTCATGCTGTCCGCGGGCGACATGGTTCCCTGCGACTGCCGCGTGCTCTGCGCAAAGGACCTGTTCATCAGCCAGGCCGCGATGACCGGCGAGTCGCTGCCGGTGGAAAAGATGTCCTGCCAGGTCACGGGCATCACGGCGGGCAGCGTGCTGGAGGCGGCCAATCTGCTGTTCATGGGCACCAACGTGGTGTCGGGCTCCGCACGGGCCGTCGTCATCGCCACCGGAAACAGCACATGCTTTGGTGCGATCACCACGCGCGTCACGGCCACCGACCGCGCGCCCACCGCTTTCGAGAGTGATGTGAACAGCGTGAGCTGGCTGCTGATCCGCTTCGCCGCCGTCATGGTTCCGCTGGTTCTTCTGATCAACGGATTCACCAAGGGCGACTGGCTGCAGGCATTCCTGTTCGCGCTCTCGGTCGCCGTCGGCCTCACGCCAGAGATGCTGCCGATGATCGTCACCTCCACGCTCGCCAAGGGCGCCGTCGCCCTGTCCCGCAAGAAGGTGGTCGTCAAGCGGCTCGATGCCATCCAGAATTTTGGTGCGATGGATGTGCTGTGCACCGACAAGACCGGCACGCTCACGCAGGACCGGATCGCGCTGGAGCGCCACACCGACGTGATGGGCCATCCAAGCGACGAAGTGCTGCGATTCGCCTATCTCAACAGCTACTGGCAAACGGGCCTGAAGAACCTGCTGGACCGCGCGGTGCTTGAACATGCGGAACTCACCGAGTCCATGCGCGTGGTGGAGGACTACCGCAAGGTCGACGAGATTCCATTCGATTTCCAGCGCCGCCGCATGTCGGTGGTGGTGGCCAGGCGCGGCCGCCACCACGAGCTCATCTGCAAGGGCGCCCTGGAAGAAATCCTGCAATGCTGCACCCGGATGCGCGACCGCCAGGCCGTGCTTGCGCTCACGCCCGAGCGCACGGCGCAGGTGCTCGAGATCACGCGGCGACTCAACAGCGAAGGACTTCGCGTGGTTGCGGTTGCCATGAAGGAAGTGCCGCCCGGCAAGACCAGCTACGGCGTTGCCGACGAGTCCGGGCTCACGCTGATCGGCTACGTCGCGTTTCTCGACCCTCCAAAGCAGTCCGCCAGCGCCGCCATTGCCGCGCTGCGCAGCCACGGCGTTGCCGTGAAGGTGCTCACCGGCGACAGCGAACTGGTGGCCCGCAAGGTATGCCGCGACGTGGGATTGGAGACAGGCGGCGTGCTGCTCGGCAGCGACGTCGAGGCCATGGACGACGCCGCCCTGCGCGATGCCGCGCTGCGCTACACCCTGTTCGCCAAGCTCGCGCCGCTGCACAAGGAACGCATCGTGCGCGCGCTGCGCGCCAGCGGGCACATCACCGGCTTCATGGGCGACGGCATCAACGACGCTGCGGCGCTGCGGGCCGCCGACATCGGCATCAGCGTCGACAGCGCCGTGGACATCGCGCGCGAAGCAGCCGACATCATCCTGCTGGAGAAAAGCCTGATGGTGCTGGAACAGGGCGTGATCGAAGGCCGCCGCACCTTCAGCAACATGCTCAAGTACATCCGCATGACCGCGAGCTCCAACTTCGGCAACGTGTTCTCGGTGCTCGTCGCCTCGGCCTTCATTCCTTTCCTGCCGATGCTGCCCCTGCAACTGCTGGTGCAGAACCTGCTGTACGACATCTCACAGATCGCCATTCCCTTCGACAACGTGGACGAGGAACTCCTCAAACAGCCGCTGCGCTGGAATCCGCCGGACATTGCCCGGTTCATGGTGTTCTTCGGGCCGGTCAGCTCGTTGTTCGACGTGATCACGTTCCTGCTGATGTGGTTCGTCTTTCATGCCGACACCCCCGAACGGCAAACGCTGTTCCAGTCCGGCTGGTTTGTCGTGGGCCTGCTCACGCAGACGCTGATCGTGCACATGATCCGCACTCCAGGGGTGCCGTTCATCCAGAGCCGCGCATCATGGCCGTTGATGCTCATGACCGCCGCCGTGATGGCCGTGGCCCTGTTCCTGCCCATGGGGCCGCTGGCGAGCTACGTCGGCATGCAGCCGCTGCCTGCCGCGTATTTCCCCTGGCTGGCTGTCATATTGCTTTGCTACGCTCTCATGACGACGTGGCTCAAGCGCGTCTATATTCGACGCTACGGATGGCAATGAACCGCCCAACCCATTCAAAGAAGCAACAATGCAAGCACTGCACAACATCAACCCGCAGGCGGCGTTCAACACATTCGTCAGCCTGTTCTTCGCGTTCGCCCTGGGCAGCATCATCGGACTGGAGCGCCAGATCCGCCAGCGCACGGCGGGCCTGCGCACCAACGCCCTCGTCGCCGTGGGCGCTGCGGTGTTCGTCGACCTGGCACTGCGCATCAACGGCGCCGATGGCGCAACGCGCGTGATCTCCTACGTCGTCTCGGGCGTGGGCTTTCTCGGCGCGGGCGCGATCATGAAGGAAGGCGCCAACATCACCGGCCTGAACACCGCCGCCACGCTCTGGGGTTCGGCCGCCGTCGGCGCGTGCGCGGGCGCCAGCATGATCGTCGAGGCCGGCATGGCGACGCTGTTTGTGCTGGCCAGCAACACGCTGCTGCGCCCCGTGGTCAACCGCATCAACCGGCGTCCGGTGAACGAGGGCGCGGCCGAAGCCACGTACTACGTCTATGCCATCTGCAGCAACAGCGTTCAGGCGGCGGTGCGCGAGAGAATGCTGGACCTGCTGGATGCCGCGCAATACCCCGCGCGTTCGGTCGAGAAGCACCCGTTCGGCCCATCCGACACGGAAATCGAAGTGGTGCTGCACGCCAACGCGGTGGTCGCCGATGAGCTCGACCAGGTCGTCGCGCAGATCGAATCCCTGCCCGGCGTGCTGCAGTCGTTCTGGAATCCGAGCACCGAAGAGTAGCCATGCATGCGCGGCGGGCGCGAGCCGCCCGGCCGTGCCGACGCCCTCGGACCGGCCAGAACGC
>NZ_JBEBOW010000050.1:0-22731 GCF_040396215.1 Diaphorobacter ruginosibacter
AGCGCCATGCGCACCAGGGGCTCCAGCATCACGTCGGGAAGCGGCGGGACAGGCAGGGCTTTGCTCTCTTTAATGCTCATTTTGAGTATATAAATCCAAAAAAAGAAGGCGCCACGGCGCGAGGAACTTATGCTAATCAGGAGCATAAAGAAAGTCAACAAGGACGGGCACCGCCAGCCCCGGACGCCGGACGCCGGACGCGAGTCAGCCTCTCGCCAGCGGCAGCTTGTTGCCCGACATCGCGCGCTCCAGCACCACGTTGCGCCGGAAGCGAAACAGCTTCGCGGGCCGCCCGGCTGCTCCCAGCGCCATCTGCCCCGTCTCCTCGACGAGCGCCTGCTGCTCTATCTGGCGACGGAAATTCTGCTTGTGCAGACCGCGTCCCGCCAATGCCTCGACCGTCTGCTGCAGTTGAAGCAGCGAAAACTCGGGCGGCATCAACTCGAACACGACCGGGCGATACTTGATCTTGGCGCGCAGGCGGGCCATGCCGGTGGCCAGGATGCGCCTATGGTCCTGGCCCATGCTTGCGCCCGGCAGCAGCTCTTCGCGCGGGGACTGGATGCCGTAGTGGCGCGATTCCTGCACCAGGCCGGCCTCGAACAAAAGCTCGTAACGCTGCAGCACCAGCTCCTCGTTCCACGCGTTGTCCTCCAGCCCGAACATCACCGCCATGCGTTGCGCCCGATGCTTTCTGGATGCCGCATCGCCGGCGGCCCGCGCCCATTCGCGCAGCCGCGGAAGAATGATCCCGGCGACCAGGGCGGGTTCGCCCTCGCGCGAGTCTTCCCACGGGAAATAGTGGTACCAGTCGCGCCAGCCGGACAGCGCCGCGCCGCCACCGCCCTCCTCCCGGGTCAGTCCCAGGTAGCTGATGGAGATGGCCCGCATGCCCAGCGCCTCCGAGCGATCACGATCGGGAAACGTGTAGAGCTGCTCCACATACCCCAGCGGATGATGCGTCTGGCTCTCCACCCATTCGCGCAGGCTCGCCTGAAGCGACCTGTGCCCCGCCGTGAACGGCCCCGCGGGCAAGGCGTGTCCTTCCCGAGTGGTGAGAACGCGCGGCTGGCCGGAAGTCACGGCCACCAGCACCGCCACCAGATCGGCCTGTACGAAGTGTGGGTCTTTCTTGCTCAAGAAATTTGTGTCAGACGTTGAACAGGAAATTCATCACATCCCCGTCCTTGACCACGTACTCCTTGCCCTCGGCGCGCATCTTGCCCGCATCCTTCGCGCCCTGTTCGCCCTTGTATTGGATGAAGTCGTCGAACGAGATGGTCTGCGCGCGGATGAAGCCGCGTTCGAAGTCGCCGTGGATCACACCGGCCGCCTGCGGCGCGGTGTCGCCCACGTGGATGGTCCAGGCGCGCACTTCCTTCACGCCGGCGGTGAAGTAGGTCTGCAGGCCCAGCAGCTTGAAGCCCGCGCGGATCAGGCGGTTGAGGCCCGGCTCCTCCAGGCCCATCTCCTGCAGGAACATGTCGCGGTCTTCGTCGCCCATTTCGGACATCTCGGCCTCGATCTTCGCGCAGATGGCCACGACCGGCGCGCCCTGCGCAGCGGCGTATTCCTTGAGGCTTTCGAGCAGCGGGTTGTTCTCAAAACCGTCCTCGCTCACATTGCCGACGAACATCGCGGGCTTGGCGGTGATCAGGCAGAAGGGCTTGAGCAGCGGCGCGTCTTCCTTGCTGACAGGCACCGTGCGGGCGGGCTTGCCCTGGTCGAGCGCCGCCTGGATCGGCGTGAGCAGCGACACCAGCTTGGCGGCTTCCTTGTCGTTGCCCGATTTGGCGGCCTTGCTGTAGCGGTTGAGCGCCTTCTCCACGGTGGCGAGGTCGGCCAGGCACAGTTCGGTCTGGATGACCTCGATGTCGGCCACCGGGTCGACCTTGTTGGCCACGTGGATCACGTTCGGATCCTCGAAGCAGCGCACCACGTTGACGATCGCGTCCGTCTCGCGGATGTGCGCGAGGAACTGGTTGCCAAGGCCTTCGCCCTTGGACGCGCCAGCCACCAGGCCGGCAATGTCCACGAACTCGACGATCGCGGGCACGACCCGCTCGGGTTCGACGACTTTTGCAAGTTCCTTCAAGCGCGGATCAGGCACTTCCACGACGCCCGTATTGGGCTCGATCGTGCAGAAGGGATAGTTCTCGGCGGCAATGCCGGCCTTCGTCAGCGCGTTGAAAAGAGTGGACTTGCCCACATTGGGCAGGCCCACGATGCCGCATTTGAGGCTCATGGAAATTCCTTTTTAAATCGACCCCTTGCACATTGCAGATGCCCCATACCGGCATGAGTGCGGACGCCCGGGCCGGCCTCGCATACGGGGTGTGGGGAATGTGTCGGGCTTGCCGAGGACCTTGTCCTCGTTTTGCCAAGGGAAACTCATGCCGATTGTACTGATCACCGAATCCCGGGGGCTTCGCTCCGGGCAATGGGCAGGATTGGCCGTGATCCCCCGGCGGGAGTCGATGGGCGTGATGCATTGGCAGCGATCAGGCTTCACTGTGGGGGACCGTCTTGCCAAGCATTTCTGGCCGGGCCGGGCCGCTGCGGACGGCCACGCGCGCGGGCGCGGGCGCGGCGTTCAGGCGAAGCTCAGATTCGCGCCCACGCGCTGCCCGACACGCAGCACCTGCCCTTCGCCGCGCAGCGTGATCGCATTCATTCCGAAGGTGAGAGCGCCGTTCATGCGCGGGTCCTGGCGGTACTGGCGCAACATGCCGTTGACCTGCGAGCCCGTTTCGGCATTGTCCGGATTCACGTCAGGCATGGGGCAGCGGGTGCAGGGCTTGGCCATGCGCAGTTCCACGGCTTCTTCCTGGGCGGCGATGACAAGCGAATCGATGCGATCCTCATCGTGCGGCTGGACGCCGTCGATCACGAGGTTCGGGCGGAAACGGCGCACCTCCACCACCGCCTCGCCAGCGCCTGACAGGCGTTGGTTCAGTTCGTCGATCGAGGCGGTGCTGGTCACCAGCATCGGAAAACCATCGGCAAACTGGGTGATGGCTTCCACCTCGCCGGTCCATTGAGGATCGACGATGCGGCGGTATTGCGGGTCGAACCGCACCAGGCGACAGGGCACGCCGAGAAAGCGCGAGAACCAGTCGGCCGCGGCTTCGCCCATGTCGCGCGCAGCCACCGTATCGCGCCAGACCCGCGCACGGGTTTCCGCGCCTCCGCACGGCAGGGCGCAAGCGGGCAGCCGTAGCTGCGGCATGCCGGGCGCGTCGAGCAACAGTTCGTCGCCAGCTAGAGCCGGCTGGATCAGCACCATGCGCGGCAACTCGCGCTGGGTGCGCAGGGCGCCGTCCATGTCCGTCACCATCCATGCCCGGTCCCACTGCAGTCCGCTGGCGACCAGCCTGGCCTCCCGCACGGCAATGCCCGCGCAGGACTTGACGGGATAGATGAACAGGTTGCGGATCGTTCCCGCGAGGTCGTGTTCCGTCTCGAATTCCATATCTGCGATTCCAGTTTCAAGGCTGCCGCGCATCCTCGCGGATGCGCCGTCAGGACAGGGATTCTGCCTTCTCGCGGGGCGGGTGCGCCGTCCCTCCTACAATTCCCTCATGGCGCAATCATTTGACGTTTGTATTCGCGGTGCGGGCATCGTGGGCCGCACCCTGGCTTTGCTGTTGGCTCGGGAGCGGCTTCGCGTCGCCCTGGTCGACACCGAGGGCGCGCATGCGCCCTCGCACTCCGACGTGCGCGCCTATGCGATGAACGCCGCATCGCGCGCCGTTCTGGAATCAGTGCGCAGTTGGCCCGATCCCGAACATGCCACCGCCGTCCTGCAAATGCAGGTCCACGGCGACCAAGGCGGCGCCGTGACGTTTGACGCCGGGCGCCAGCAGGCCGAGGCCATGGCCTGGATCGTGGACGTGCCCGCGCTGGAGCGGCAGCTCGCTGACGCCACGCGCTTTCAGCCGCTGGTGGAAGTGGTGAAGGAGCCCGCCGCCGCGCCGCTGACGGTCGTCTGCGAGGGCCGCGCGAGCAAGAGCCGCGCGCAATGGGGCGTGGAATTCGACGTCACCCCCTATGGGCAGACCGCGATCGCCACGCGCCTGCGCTGCGAGCGCCCGCACAGCCAGATCGCCCGGCAATGGTTCACCGCCGACGGCGGCATTCTCGCGTTTTTGCCGCTGGAGGGCGCTCAGGGGAACTCCGTGGCCGTTGTCTGGTCCATCCCTCACGATCAGGCGCGGCACTGGCTGCAGGCCGATGGAGCGGCGTTCGCGCTGAGACTGCAGGAAGTGAGCGAGGACAGCCTGGGATCGCTGGAACTGACAGCGCCGCGCGCATCATGGCCGCTTCAGCACGCGCAGGCGCGCCGCTGGTGCGGTGCGATGCCGGGGGCGGCGGCCGGGCAGCAATGGGTATTGGCCGGCGATGCCGCACACACGGTGCATCCGCTGGCCGGCCAGGGGTTGAACCTGGGCCTGGGCGACGTCACCGCGCTGGCGCGCATCCTCGGCGAGCGGGCCAGTTGGCGCGGCGTGGGCGACATGCGCCTGCTGCGGCAATACGAGCGGGAGCGCAAATCGGCCCTGCTGCCGCTGGGCACCACCATGGATGCGCTGCAGCAGCTGTTCGCGCGCCATGAATCCCCCCTGCAGGCCCTGCGCAACTGGGGCATGCGAGGATTCGAGATGAGCGGCCCGCTCAAGGAATGGGTGGCCCGGCAGGCCATGGGGATGCAGCCACCGGCAAGGCGCTGACCTTCGCGCACCCGCCGCCGGACATGAATGAATTTGTTGATGTTTTGAATTGGGACTGTCGAGTTGATGAAAACCACCATGAAATTAGTCACTACCTTGTTGGCGGGCGCCGCATTGCTGGCGAGCGCCGGCGCATCGGCTCAGGAAGCGGCCATCCGCAAGTCCCTGGCGGACCGCATTCCGCAACTGCAGAACATCGACGAAGTGGTCGCCACTCCGATGAAAGGCCTGTATGAAGTACGCGTTGGCACCGACGTGTTCTACACCGACGCCACGGGCAACTACCTGATCCAGGGCGAGCTGATCGACACCAAGGCGCGCCGCAACCTGACGGAAGACCGCATCAACAAGCTCACCGCCATCGACTTCAGCGCCCTGCCCACGGCCGATGCCTTCACCATCGTGCGCGGCAACGGCAAGCGCAAGATCGCCGTGTTCGAGGATCCGAACTGCGGCTACTGCAAGCGCTTCGAGAAGGACATGCAGAACGTCGACAACATCACCGTGTACCTGTACCTCTACCCCATCCTCAGCCCCGATTCCGCCGAGAAGAGCCGCAACATCTGGTGCTCGAAGGACCGCGCCAAGGAATGGGAAGAGCATATGCTGCGCGACAAGACCACTGCGGCGGCGAGCTGCGACACGGCGGCCATCCAGCGCAACCTGGCCCTGGGCCGCAAGCACAAGATCACCGGCACGCCCACCATCATCTTCGAGGACGGCACGCGCGTGCCGGGCGCCATCAGCTCGCAGGAAGTGGAAAAGCGCCTCACCGCGATCGCCGCCGCCAAGTGACCGCATCGCCGCGGCACCGGACCAGGCCTGGCGCCCAAGCGCCCGGCCTTTTTCTTTGCGGCACCCGCATGCCGGACAGGAGAGAGACACCATGACCATAGCCACACCCGCCGTCTACTTCCGCGTGGAGCCCACCGATCCGCACACCCATCTCTTCAATGTGACGATGGTGGTCGCGCGCCCCGCCGCCCGGCAGGAGCTGGCGCTGCCCGTGTGGATTCCGGGCAGCTATCTGGTGCGCGAATTCTCCAAAAACCTACAGCAGCTGAAGGCGCGGCAAAACGGCGAGGAGGTAACGCTCCGTCAGCTCGACAAGCACCGCTGGATCGCCTCATGCGCCAGGAACCAGCCGCTCACGCTCACCTACCAGGTGGCGGCGTACGACCATTCCGTGCGCACCGCCTGGCTCGACGGCTCGCGCGGGTTCTTCAACGGCACCAGCCTCTGCCTGCGCGCGGTCGGCCACGAGGACAAACCGCACGGCATTGATATCGCGCCACCCGCGCGCATCAAGGGCTGGCAGGCAGCGACATCGCTCACGCCGGTGAAGGTCAACCGCGCGGGTTTCGGCACCTATGCCGCCGCCAACTACGACGAGCTGGTGGACAGCCCCGTGGAGCTGGGCAGGTTCTGGAGCGCCCGCTTCACCGCATGCGGAGTGCCTCACCGCATCGTCGTGGCGGGAGCCGCTCCCACCTTCGACGGCGAGCGCCTGGTGGCGGACACGCGCCGCATCTGCGAGACGGAGATCCGCTTCTGGCACGGGCGGCGCAAGCCCGCGCATGCGCACTACCTGTTCATGCTGAACGTGGTGGACGATGGCTACGGCGGGCTCGAACACAAGAACAGCACCGCCCTCATCTGCGGCCGCCGCGACCTGCCTCGCGTGGGCGAGAAGCAGGCGCCCGAAGGCTACAACACCTTGCTCGGCCTGATCAGCCATGAATATTTCCACACCTGGAACGTCAAGCGCATGCGGCCCGCGGAGTTCGCGCGCCATGACTACGACGCCGAAAACTACACCGGGCTGCTGTGGTTCTTCGAGGGCTTCACCAGCTACTACGACGACCTTCTGCTGCGCCGCGCCGGACTCATCGATCACGCAGCCTACCTGCGGCTGCTGACCAAGACCATCAACCAGGTGCAGCAGACTCCCGGCCGCAAGGTGCAATCCGTTGCCGAAGCCAGCTTCGACGCCTGGGTCAAGTACTACCGCCAGGACGAGAACACGCCCAACTCCACCGTGAGTTATTACACCAAGGGCTCGCTGGTGGCGCTGTGTCTCGATCTGGCGCTGCGCCAGCACGGCAAGGCCACGCTGGATGACGTGATGCGCGGATTGTGGCGGCGCACCAGGGGCGGCCCCATGTCGCTGGATGACGTGCTGCAGGTGCTTCACGATCTCACCGGCAGGAGCTGGGCCGGCGAGATCCAGCGCTGGGCCTACGGCACCGATGACCTGCCGCTCAAAGAACTGCTGGCAAGCCAGGGCATCGCCATGCAGCCGGACACGGCGGCCCCGGCGCAGCGGCTGGGCATGCGCGTGCAGGAAGGCGCCGTCGGCATCGCCGTCAAGGCGGTGTTGAGCGGCGGCCCTGCCGAACAGGCAGGCTTCATGGCGGGCGACGAATGGCTGGGCATCGAGCTTGCCGATGGCGACGCCTGGCGCCTGCACAGGCTTGACGACCTGGCGCTCTACGCGGGCGCGGCCCGGCGCGCCACCGCCCTGGTCTCACGCGATCGCCGGTTGCTGAGACTGCCGATCGCGCTCCAGCCCGCAGCCTCTCCCACAGCCATGCCGGACACGGTGCGCCTGAACGTGGACGATGCGGAACTGGCCAGGAACTGGCTGCGTGAAGAGAACCCCGGCGCCGCATGAGCGACCCAAACACCGACAGATGATTCGCACTTTCCGCCTTTGGGGCGGATGGCGCGGATCGGCCTTCGGCGCGCTTCGGTATAGTGACTGCTTTCCTTGCGCATTACCGCGCACCACTGATCAGACACTCTGGAGATAACCGTGGCCTACGAAATGATTGAAGTCCGCACCGAAGCCGGAAAAGTCGGCGTGATCACGCTGAACCGCCCCAAGGCGCTGAATGCGCTGAACGACCAGCTCATGAACGAACTGGGCGAGGCCCTGCGCGCGTTCGACGCGGACGAGAGCATCGGCTGCATCATCCTCACCGGCAGCGAGAAGGCGTTCGCAGCGGGCGCGGACATCGGCGCCATGGCCAGGTACAGCTTCGCCGACGCCTACAAGGGCGACTACATCACCCGCAACTGGGAGCAGATCCGCCAGATCCGCAAGCCCGTGATCGCCGCAGTGGCCGGCTACGCGCTGGGCGGCGGCTGCGAGCTCGCCATGATGTGCGACTTCATCATCGCGGCGGACAACGCCAAATTCGGCCAGCCTGAAATCAAGCTGGGCGTCATTCCCGGCGCGGGCGGCACGCAGCGACTGCCGCGCGCCGTCGGCAAGTCCAAGGCCATGGACATGGCGCTCACTGGCCGCATGATGGACGCCGCCGAGGCCGAGCGCTCCGGCCTGGCAAGCCGCGTCGTGCCGCTCGACAAGCTGATGGAGGAAGCCCTGGGCGCGGCCCTTCAGATCAGCGATTTCTCGCAAATCGCCGTCATGGCCGCCAAGGAGTCCGTGAACCGCTCCTTCGAAGGCACGCTCTCCGACGGCGTGATGTTCGAGCGCCGCCTGTTCCATGCGCTGTTCGCCACCAACGACCAGAAGGAAGGCATGGATGCGTTCGTGAACAAGCGCAAGGCCAGTTTCTCGAACAATTAAATCCTGGGCTATAATATTAGTCTCCGGTCGTATAGCTCAGTTGGTTAGAGCGCAGCATTCATAATGCTGATGTCGAAGGTTCAAGTCCCTCTACGACCACCATATTCAGCCCGCAGCTCCTTCCGGTCCTGTGGGCTTTGTGAATCCAGGTCGTATAGCTCAGTTGGTTAGAGCGCAGCATTCATAATGCTGATGTCGAAGGTTCAAGTCCCTCTACGACCACCAGTCAGGAAAGCCACGCGCCACGCGTGGCTTTTTTCATGGCGGCGCCGGCACGTCCACGCCGCCCCGTGGTTCTCCCTTCTGCGCCCCTGCCGTGCCCGCGCGGATAGAATCACCGCACCTCTCAGCCTCTGGATGTACACCATGAACCGCTGTTTCAAGCCACATTTGCTCCACTTGAAGCCACAGACAACAGCACGCCACTTCGCCGCCGCGATCGCCTGCGCCCTGTTCGCCCTGAGCGCCACGCCCTCCGCGATGGCCCAGCAGAGCGCGGTGATGGAAAACGCCGTTGCCCGGAATTTCCCCGCCAGCTCGCAGCGCGGCGAACTCACCGTCACGAGCACGGTGGAAGGCACGGTGGGCTCGACCAGCTACCGCCTAGCGCCCGGCCTGCGCATCTTCAACCAGCAAAATCAGTTGGTGTTCGCCCATTCGGTCGTGGGCAAGAAACTCGATGTCCGCTATCTCGTCGAGACCAGCACCGGCATGCTGCTCACGGTCTGGATACTGACGCAGAACGAAATCGCCAAGGAGCCCAAGAAGGGCTGGTTTCAGTAGCAGCAGCGCTGCAAGGCCACGCGCGGGGACGGACCAGCCTGGCGGCGGCGGCGGGCCCGCCCACGCCGCGCATCCATCCGCCGTGAGCGGCGCGTTCTTGCCTTCCCCCATTTCCACGATTGCCCGGGCCGATGCAAGCACAGCCAGCCGATGGCTCGCTCCGCCTTCACCGCGTCCACCTATTTCCAAGTGATTGCCATGTCCAAGAAAGTCTTTATCAAAACCTTCGGCTGCCAGATGAACGAGTACGACTCGGACAAGATGGCCGATGTGCTGGGCGCCGCCCAGGGGTACGAACCCACCGACGATCCGGAGCAGGCCGACCTGATCCTGTTCAACACCTGCTCGGTGCGCGAGAAGGCGCAGGAGAAGGTATTCAGCGATCTGGGCCGCGTCAGGCACCTCAAGGAGAAAGGTGTTCTGATCGGCGTGGGCGGCTGCGTCGCGAGCCAGGAAGGCGAGGAGATCATCAAGCGCGCGCCGTTCGTCGACGTGGTGTTCGGGCCGCAAACGCTGCATCGCCTGCCCGAGCTGCTCGACGCCCGCGCCGCCAAGGCCAAGCCGCAGGTGGACATTTCCTTCCCCGAGATCGAGAAATTCGACCACCTGCCCCCGGCGCGCGTCGAGGGCGCATCGGCATTCGTATCGATCATGGAAGGCTGCTCCAAGTACTGCAGCTACTGTGTGGTGCCGTACACGCGCGGCGAGGAAGTCAGCCGCCCGTTCGAGGACGTGCTGGTGGAGGTCGCCGGACTGGCCGACCAGGGCGTCAAGGAAATCACGCTGCTCGGCCAGAACGTGAACGCCTACCTGGGCAAGATGGGCGAGACGAGCGAGATCGCCGACTTCGCGTTGCTGCTCGAATACGTGGCGGAAATCCCGGGCATAGAGCGCATCCGCTTCACGACCAGCCACCCCAACGAATTCACGCCGCGCCTGATCGAGGCCTACGCGAAGCTGCCCAAGCTCGTGAGCCATCTGCATTTGCCGGTGCAGCACGGCAGCGACAAGATCCTCATGGCGATGAAGCGCGGCTACACCGCCATGGAATACAAGAGCACCGTGCGCAAGCTGCGCGCGATCCGCCCCGACCTGGCGATGAGCAGCGACTTCATCGTCGGGTTCCCGGGCGAGACGGAGGAGGACTTCCAGAAGATGATGAAGCTGATCCATGACATCCGCTTCGACAACTCCTTCAGCTTCATCTTCAGCCCGCGCCCCGGCACGCCCGCGGCCAATCTGCACGACGACACGCCCCACGAAGTGAAGCTGCGCCGGCTGCAGGAGCTGCAGGCCGTCATCAACCGGAACATCAAGGACATCAGCGAGGAGCGCGTGGGCACCGTGCAGCGCCTGCTGGTGGAAGGCGTCTCCAAGCGCGACGGCAGCGAGCTGATGGGCCGCACCGAATGCAACCGCGTGGTGAATTTCCCCGGCAACGAACGCCTCATCGGCCAGATGATCGACGTGCGCATCACCGAGGCGCGCACCTATACGCTGCGCGGCGAAGTGATGATCGGCGAAGGCCCGACGGCCTGAGTCCGGGCGCGGCGGCGGCCTAGAAGCGCGTGTGGATCGCGCCGCTCACCCGCCCGTCATCTTCGACGATGGGCATCCAGCGCCATTTGTCGAACGTGGTGCAGGGATGCGATATGCCAAG
Organism: Diaphorobacter ruginosibacter; assembly: GCF_040396215.1. Classification (GTDB taxonomy): domain Bacteria; phylum Pseudomonadota; class Gammaproteobacteria; order Burkholderiales; family Burkholderiaceae_C; genus Diaphorobacter_A; species Diaphorobacter_A ruginosibacter_A. The sequence goes on from NZ_JBEBOW010000050.1 coordinate 10,769, forward strand.
CTCGATGCGGTCTCCCACGGCGGGCGTCGTCCCGGCGGGATCGAAATTCAGATAGGCATGCTGATCGTTGAGCGCGGCGATCGTCCATGATCCCGGCGCGGCGGCGGCCGTGCGCTGCGCCTTGCGGGCGATGGCGAGCGGCACCGGCATTTCCAGGTCGTGGGAAATATCGCGCCGCCCGCAGGTGAGCAGCGCAAGGCCCGGCTCGGGAACCGATTGCACCATGGACCATACGCTGAGCGCGGGTCGCAGCGAATCGTCCAGCCCTTCGCGCTGCTCCACATTCCTGAGATAGCGGGTATAGCCGAGATGGTCGTGCGTGATGTAGCAACCCGCGCGCAACACCCCGCGCACCGGACGCGACAGCCCCTGTGTGCGCAGGAACGGGATCACGAGATCGAACACCGCCGATCCGCCCGCCGTCAGCAGGATGTGGTCGGCATCCCGATGCCAGAGGCCGCCCGTGTCGCAAGCGCGGGCGACATCCGCGACGCGGCGCACCAGCGCGGTCACTTCGCGGGCATCGTGCCCACTGTCGCAGTTCGCCAGATTGCCTTCATAGACTTCCACTCCGCCCAGGCGCAGCGCGCCCGATCGGGAGATCGCCTGCGCCACCGCGACGGCTTCTTCCTGCGTTCTGCAGCCTGTGCGCTTGCCTGGAATGCCCATCTCCAGCAGCACGTCGAACTGTCGGGCGCTTGCGCGGCGCGCGGCCCAGTCCTCGATCAGTGCGATCTGCGCGAGCGAATCGACCAGGAACCAGATGCGCAGATCCCCGGTCTGCGCGAGCAGGCTGTCAAGCGCGTCCAGGTCGGCGTCGCACACCACCTGATTGGCGATGATGATGCGGCGCGCCCCACAGCCGACACCGACGCTGGCCTGATAGGCCGTCGCGAACGTGATGCCCCAGGCGCCCGCCACGAGCTGGGCCGCCAGCAGTTCGGGCGACATGGTGGTCTTGCCATGGGGCGCGAGCAGCACGCCCTTGCGCTGCGCGTAGTCCTGCATCCATGCGATGTTGTGCTCGAGCGCCGTGCGCTTGAGCACCGCGATGGGAAACGGAAGATCATCGGCCAGCACGTTCCAGTTCCGCGAGGCGATGTCACTGGCGCGGCATGCCTTGCCTGTGAGTGGAAAGCCCTTGCAGTCAGGCCCGAGCATGAGCTCGGAAAACGGATGGATGCCCATGGGCGCTCCTGAAGAAAACACGGAAGACGACGGCGCGGGCCCTGCCGTCACTGATGTCACTGATGCCAGGGCAGGCCGTGAAAGCGCCAGCCGCCCATGCGATTGCGCTGGCCGTTGGCATCCAGGTCGCCCTCGAAGCCGCCCAGGATGTTGTAGGCCTCGATGCCCAGCTCCGCCGCGCGTTTGGCCGCGGCAACCGAGCGCACGCCGCTGCGGCACAGCAGCACGGCCTTGCCGCCCGCCGGCACCGCCGCGCGCAGCATCTCGTCGAATGCAGGGTTCATCGCCATGCCGGGCCATTGCTTCCAGGCCACGGCGATGGCGCCAGGCACCTGGCCGACCCATTCGCGCTCGGCGTCGGTGCGCACGTCGATCAGGACCGCCCGTCCCTCCTGAACCCACTGCCATGCCAGTTGCGGGCTCACGTTGCCCGCGTAGCCGTCCGCCGGTTGTGCCTGCTCCGGGCCTGGAGCCGAATTGTGATGCGAGGTAGTCATGGGCTCATTCTGGCAGAAGCCGCAGCAGCGCACCATGCCCGCATCCGGGCTCAATCCCAGGAGGGAGTAGCCTCGTCCTTCAGGCTGCGGCGCAGCTCCTTGTAATCCGGCACCACCGTGGCCACGGTGTCCCAGAAACGCGGCGAGTGATCCATCACGCGCAGATGCGACAGCTCGTGCGCCACCACATAATCGATCACCGAGGGCCGAAAGTGCAGCAGCCGCCAGTTCAGGCAGATCGAGCCGTCGGAGCGCGCGCTGCCCCAGCGCGTCTGCGCGCTCGACAGCCGCAACCGGGTCCAACGCACATTCAACTGCGGCGCGAAGTGATCGAGCCGCGCGATGAAGTGCGCACGCGCCTGCCGGAGCAGCCATGCATGAACCGCGTCACGAATCTTGGCCGGGTCTGCGGCAAGCGGCAACGCGACATGCAGTTCGCGCGTAGCGCCCTCGGACGGCGCATCGACCAGAGCCGCGCCGCGCTCCTTGAACCGGTGGCCGGCATCGAGCACGATGGTGAGCGGCTCGCCCAAAAACGGGAAGACCGCCCCGTTCTTCCACTCGATCCGCGCATCCTGCCTGCGTTGCTGGCGCAATTGCGCGTCACCGAGCTTGCGCAGGATCCAGGCCGATTTTTCCTGCAGTGCCGCGTCGATTGCCGTCAGCGTGACCCATGCGGGCGCCCTGACGGAAAGCCCGTCCGCATCCACCACGAAACCGATGCTGCGCCGACGCGCCCGCTGCAGCAGGTACGCCACGCGCGCCTCGCCCAGAAGCACTTCCCGGTTGGCCTGCGGATGCCCGAAGGAGGCGGGGAAAAGAACACTGCGCAGCGGTGCAGCGGGCGCGGCCTGCACAGGAACCGACGCGGGGCGCGGAGCGGGCTCGGCACTGCCCGTGCCAAAGAATTCCAGCGCCAGTTGAATCAAGCCCTGCCCCACTTTGGCTTACTGCCCCGGCGGGTAGGCTTCGGGGTCGAGGCGGCGCATCTCGGACTCGATCCAGTCCTGCGCTTTCTTCGTCAACTCGTCCTGGGTCAAGCCCTCGGGCGAAATCTGCGGGCCGATGGAAACATCCACGATGCCGGGCCGCTTGGTGAAGGGCTTCTTGGGCCAGACCCGTGCCGACGTCACGGCAATGGGGACGACCGGCACGCCCGCGCTCACGGCAAGACGCGCGCCGCCGCTCTTGTACTGGCCCGCTTCACCACGCGCCACGCGCGTGCCTTCCGGGAACATGATGACCCAGGTTCCCTGCGCCAGCAGCTTGCGCCCCTGCTGCAGCACCTTGGCGAACGCGCGGCTGCCCTGGCTGCGGTCGATGTGCACCATGTCCAGGCTGCCGATCGACCAGCCGAAGAACGGGATTCTCAGCAGCTCTTTCTTGAACACATAGGCCAGCGGGCGCGGCATGATCGCCGGCATCAGAAAGGTTTCGTAAGTGGACTGGTGCTTGCACAGCAGCACCACGCCCTGTCCGGGATCGGTGGGGAGATTCTCCATTCCGGTGACCCGCCGCCGGATGCCGAGCATCGGCCCCGCGCTGTTGACCGACAGTGCCAGCCACGCCCGCGCGATCGCGTACACGGTCTCTTTCTTCGCGCCCGTGAAACGCGCTATCAGCAACACCAGCGTGTAGGGGACCACGGTGACGGCCATCCACAACAGATGAAGGACGGAACGGATGAAAGCCATAGTGTTGAATCAGTCTCTTAAAGTAGTGTTGCGCCGCGGGGCTGGTTCGGGATGCGCCGCAAAACTCAATGCAGGGATGCTGCCTTGGCAGTCTGTACGGTCGCGATGAAGTCCACGAAGGCGTTCAGGTCGGCATGCGCGCGCGTGCCTTCGGGCCACGGCGCGGTCGGTTCACGGGACGCATCCAGATGCCCGGACATGCCGGAACACACCAGGTGCAGTTGCTGGATCCCCAGGGCGGCGGCGGCCTGCAGGTGCGACGGACAATTGCCCACGGCCACCATCTCGCCGTGCTCGACGCCATAACGGTCGCGGATCTGCTCCATCAGCCCGGGCGCGGGTTTGCGGCAGCCGCAGTGCTCGGAGTCCGCATGCGGGCAGAAGAACACCGCGTCGATGCGGCCGCCAAGCGCCGCCAGCATCTTGAGCATCCGCGCATGGATCGCGTTGAGCGCATGCACGTCGATCACGCCGCGTCCCAACCCCGGCTGGTTGGTGGCGACCACCACATGCCAGCCGGCGCGCGACAGGCGCGCCACGGCCTCCAGGGCGCCGGGAATCGGCATCCATTCATCCGGTGTCGTGATGTATTCGTCGCCAATGGCGTTGAGCGTGCCGTCGCGGTCGAGGATGGCAATTTTCATGGCTTAGATTATGCGGCCTGAGTGCATATCCATTGTCCACGCATCCCCGGCCCGCGTCATGCCAGGCTCTGGTCAGGCCAGCCGCGAGAGATCGGCCACGCGGTTCATCGCCACGTGCAGCGACTTCAGCAGGCCCTGGCGGTTCAGGCGCATCGCCTCTTCATCGGCGTTCACCATCACGTCGTCGAAGAACCGGTCCACCGGCTCGCGCAACGCGGCCAGCGTCCGCAGACTGCCCGTGTAGTCGCCTTCGGCGAACCTCGCGTCGGCCTGCGGCACGGTCTGCTGCATGGCGGCGTAGAGCGCCTGCTCCGCGGGCTCCAGCAGCAGCTCCGCGTTCACGTGCGCATCCACGTTCCCGGCCTTCTTTAGGATGTTGCCGATGCGCTTGTTGGCCGCCGCGAGTGCGGGCGCCTCGGGCAAATCGGCGAACGCACGCACCGCTTGCAGCGCCTTGGGAATTTCTCCCCAGGGAACACTGGCGGCGATCACAGCATCGGCTTCCTGGGCGCTGTAGCCCTGCTCGCGCAGATAGCCGGCCAGGCGCTCGTTGATGAATTCCAGCAGTTGCGCATTGCTCTTGTCGGCATCGGGCAGCAGCGCGCCAAAGCTCTGCGACGCGGCCTTGAGGATGCGCGGCAGGTCCAGCGGCAGCTCTTTCTCGATCAGCATGCGGATCACGCCCAGCGCATGGCGGCGCAGCGCGAACGGATCGCGGTCGCCGGTCGGCAGATTGCCGATGCCGAACATGCCGACCAGCGTCTCCAGCTTGTCGGCCAGCGCGACGACCACGCCCACGTTCTCGCGCGGCAGCTCGTCGCCCGCGAAGCGGGGCTTATAGTGGTCCTCGATGGCCTGGGCCACCTGCACGGACAAGCCGTCGTTGGCGGCGTAGTAGCCGCCCATGATGCCCTGCAGCTCGGGGAACTCGCCCACCATGTCGGTCACCAGGTCGGTCTTGGCGAGCATGGCCGCCGTGTCCACGCTCTCCAGCAGATAGTCTTCGGCGATTTCGCCTTCCACGCTGCCAAGCTGCTCCGGGTGCGCCTTGGCGATCGCGTCGAACAGATCGTGAGCGATCGCCTTGGCGATTGCACGCACGCGCTGCATGCGCTCGCCCTGCGTGCCGAGCTTGTTGTGATAGACCACCTTGGAGAGGGCATCGACACGCGAGAGCAGCGTCTTCTTGCGGTCCTGGTCGAAGAAGAACTTCGCATCGGCCAGGCGCGGGCGCACCACGCGCTCGTTGCCGCCGATCACGGCGCTCGCATCCGACGGGCTGATGTTGCTGACCACCAGGAACTGATGGGTCAACCGGCCCTCGGCGGACAGCAGCGGGAAATACTTCTGGTTGGCCTTCATCGTGAGGATCAGGCATTCCTGCGGCACGTCGAGGAACTCCTTCTCGAACTCGCAGACCAGCACGTTCGGGCGCTCGACCAGCGCGGTCACTTCGTCAAGCAAGGCGTCGTCCTCGATCGCGCGCACACCGCCGCCCACACGCTCGGCGGCCGCCTTGAGCTGCCGCGCGATCTCGTCGCGGCGCTCGGTGAAGCTGGCGATGACCGCGCCCTGCTCGCGCAGCAGGCTGGCATATGCGTCGGCGCTGTCGAACACCACCGGGTCGACGCTCGCCTCGAAACGATGGCCGTGCGTGCTGTTGCCCGCGCCAAGACCCAGCGCGTTCACCGACAGCAACACCTGCGTGCCGTGCATGGCGACCAGGCCATGCGCCGGACGCACGAAGTTCACGCTGCTCCAGCCATCCTGCAACTGATAGCGCATGACCTTGGGGATGGGCAGCCGGGCGATGGCCTCGTCCAGGGCCTTCTGCACGCCGTCGGTGAGCTGCGCGCCCTTGGCCGTGCTGTGGTAGTAGAGGATGTCGGCCTTGCCGTCGTTGACGCGCTCGAGCGCCGCGACGGCGGATTCATCCGCGCCCAGGGCGTTGAGCTTCTTGAGCAGCGCGGGCGATGCCTTGCCTTGGGCATCCAGGCCGACCGCGACCGGCATGAGCTTTTGCGACACTGCCTTGTCCGGCGCCTGCGGCAGCACTTCGGTGATGTGCGCGGCCAGGCGGCGCGGCGAGGCGTAGGCCGTCAGGCGCGAGTCCGGCGACGCCAGGCCCTGCGCCTTGAGCTGCTCGAACAGCACGCCCGCGAACGCATCGCCCAGCTTCTGCAGCGCCTTCGGCGGCAGTTCCTCGACAAACAGCTCGACAAGAAGATTCTGTGTGGTCATGTGAATATCTCTTTGCTCTTCTCTTTTTTTCCGCGCCGCCTCAGGCAGCCTTCTTGCTGTTGTGCTGCTGCTCGGCCTTGGCGATGTCGGCCAGCACTTCGTCGGCCCAGGCCCTGGGCGCCATCGGGAAGCCCAGGCGCGCACGGCTGTCCAGATAGCTCTTGGCCACCGATCGGGCGAGGTTGCGGATGCGGCCGATGTAGGCGGCGCGCTCGGTCACCGAGATCGCGCCACGCGCGTCGAGCAGGTTGAATGTGTGGGCGGCCTTGAGCACCTGCTCGTAGGCGGGCAGTGCGAGCTGCACCTCCATGAGATGCTGCGCCTGCTTTTCATGCGCGCCAAAGGCGGTGAACAGGAAGTCGGCATCGGAATGCTCGAAGTTGTACGCCGATTGCTCCACTTCGTTCTGGTGGAACACGTCGCCGTAGCTCAGCTTGCGGCCAGAGCCGTCATCGGTCCAGACCAGGTCGTACATGTTCTCCACGCCCTGCAGGTACATCGCCAGGCGCTCCAGGCCATAGGTGATCTCGCCGGTCGCGGGCTTGCAGTCGATACCGCCCACCTGCTGGAAATAGGTGAACTGCGTCACTTCCATGCCGTTGAGCCACACCTCCCAGCCCAGGCCCCAGGCGCCGAGCGTCGGGTTCTCCCAATCGTCCTCGACGAAGCGGATATCGTTCCTCTTCAGGTCGAAGCCCAGCGCCTGCAGCGAGCCCAGGTAGAGCTCCAGGATGTTGTCCGGCGCCGGCTTCAGGACCACCTGGAACTGGTAGTAGTGCTGGCCGCGGTTGGGATTCTCGCCATAGCGTCCGTCCTTGGGGCGGCGGCTGGGCTGCACATAGGCGGCCTTCCAGGGCTCGGGGCCGATCGCCCTGAGGAACGTGGCGGTGTGCGATGTACCGGCACCCACTTCCATATCGTAGGGCTGCAATAGCGCGCAGCCCTGGTCTGCCCAATACGACTGCAATTTCAGGATGATTTGTTGGAAGGTCAGCATGACGGGTTATGGCTTTTGGCAGCCCTCGGGCTGCGAGATGGATGCGCCTTTTCGAGCGCGAACCTTCGATTTTAGGCGCGAGCAACGAAAACGGGGACCGAAGTCCCCGTTTCAGCCGATTCCGGCAGGATTATTTGCCGTCCCAGCGGCGCAGCACCAGCGAGGCGTTGGTGCCGCCGAAGCCGAAGCTGTTGGACAGCGCCTGGCGGAGCGGCGCGTCGCGCGTCTGGGTGACGAGCGGCATGCCTTCGGCGGCCGGCTCCAGTGTTTCCACGTTGGCGGAACCGGCGATGAAGCCCTTGTTGAGCATGATGAGGCAGTAGATCGCTTCCTGCACGCCCGTGGCGCCCAGCGAATGGCCGGTGAGCGATTTGGTCGAGGAGAACGGCGGCACCTGTTCGCCGAACACTTCGCGGATCGCGCGCAGCTCGGGCACGTCGCCCACCGGGGTCGAGGTGCCATGCGTGTTGATGTAGTCGATGGGGCCGTCGATACCCTCGATGGCCTGGCGCATGCAGGCCATCGCGCCGGTGCCCGAGGGCGCGACCATGTCCTCGCCATCGCTGGTCGCGCCAAAGCCGACCACCTCGCCGAGGATGTTCGCGCCGCGCGCCAGCGCATGCTCCAGGCTCTCCAGGACCACGGCGCCGCCACCGCCAGCGATCACGAAGCCGTCGCGGTTCGCATCGTAGGCGCGGGATGCCTTCTCGGGCGTGGCGTTGTACTTGGCGGACATCGCGCCCATGCCGTCGAACAGCAGCGCCATGCCCCAGGAGAGCTCCTCGCCGCCGCCGGCGAACATCACATCCTGCATGCCCCAGGCAATCTGCTGGGCCGCCGCGCCGATGCAGTGCGCCGAGGTGCTGCAAGCCGAGGTGATCGAGTAGTTGATGCCCTTGATGCCGAAGTTGGTCGAAAGGCATGCCGAGACGGTCGAGCTCATGCAGCGCGTGACCTGGTACGGCCCCACGCGGCGGATGCCCTTGCTGCGCAGCGTGTCGGCGGCTTCGATCTGGTTGGCCGGAGACCCTCCGCCCGAGCCCATGATGAGGCCGGTGCGCGGGTGCGACACCTGCTGCGGCGTAAGGCCCGCCTGCCCGATCGCGTCCGTCAGCGCAATGTGCGCGTAGGCTGCCGCATCACCCATGAAACGCAGCTGCTTGCGGTCGATGCGCTCTTCCAGGTTGATCTGCGGGATGCCCGCCACCTGGCTGCGCAGGCCCAGTTCGGCGAACTCTGGCATGGCCTTGATGCCTGAACGGCTTGCGCGCAGCGATGCTTCCACCGTCTCGAGGTCGTTACCGATGCACGAGACGATGCCCGCGCCCGTGATCACCACGCGCTTTTTCATGCTTGAGCCCCCTGGCCGTTGCCCTCACGCATGAAAAGGCCCACGCGCAGGTCATTGGCCACGTAGATTTCCTTGCCATCGGCGAGCAGACGCGCATCGCCAATGGCCATATTGAGCTTGCGCTTGATGACACGCTTGATGTCGATTTCGTAAGTCACCAGTTTCACGTCCGGGCCGACTTCGCCGGTGAACTTGACCTCGCCCGCACCCAGCGCGCGGCCACGGCCCGGCAATTGCAGCCAGGTCAGGTAAAAGCCGATCAGTTGCCACATGGCGTCCAGGCCCAGGCATCCGGGCATGACCGGATCGCCCTGGAAATGGCAGGCGAAGAACCACAGGTCCGGATTGACATCCAGTTCGGCCACGATCTTTCCCAGTCCATGCGCACCGCCATCGGCATCGATGTGGGTGATACGGTCAAACATCAGCATGGGAGGCAGAGGCAATCGCCCGCTGTCCGGCGTGAACAACCGGCCTTCGCCCGAGGCAATCAGTTGTTCATAGGAAAAAGAATCAGCCATTGTCAGTCATTCTCCAGACGGCACCGAGCCGTCATCGTGGTCCACTGGAATTTGAATCCAGCCGCATACATTCTGCAAAAGGCCATCATTATCAAGGGTTGAAGTAGCCTAACCGCAACTTGGGGCCAAGAAACCCGCCAGAACGCCCGTAAGTTTCATGATTTTGGTGAATGCGCAACACTGCTTACACACGTTTGCAGCAACGCCACGCCACGAGGGCAGCCAGCAGGCCCACCGCCCACAGGGGCCAGAGCCCGAAGCGGCCCACCCACCATGCGTAAGGCGTGACGGCTCCGAAATTCCCCTGCACCTCGGCCAGCAGCACGCCACGCCTGTCGCGCGCGAGGCTGTGGGTCACCTGGCCCCGGTGATCGATGACCGCGGTGGCTCCGGTATTGGTCGCGCGCACCATGGGCCGCTCGAATTCCAGCGCGCGCAGCCGGCTGATCGCAAGATGCTGGTCGATCGCCAGCGAATCGCCGAACCAGCCGATATTGCTCAGGTTCACCATGAGTGTCGGCGCGGCGGCCGGGTCCACGAAGCGCGCGCCAAGTTCCTCGCCGAAAAGGTCTTCGTAGCAGATGTTGGGCGCAATCCGCTGGTCCTGGAACAGGAACGACGGCTGCCCCACGGGGCCGCGATTGAAATCGCCCAGGGGAATGCTCATCAGCTCGGTGAACCAGCGAAAGAACGGCGGGATGAATTCACCGAACGGCACCAGATGGTGCTTGTCATACTCGTATGGCTGCTGTCCGGGAGCGAAGCCCAGGACGGAATTGGTGTAACCGTTTGTGAAATCACCCAACGGAATCCCCACCAGCAGGGCCTGATCTCCGCCTGGCCGGACGTAGCGTTCGGTCACCATGTCCAGATAGCCGGATGGCAGTTGCTTGGGGAGCAGCGGGATCGCGGTTTCCGGGGCGACGACCAGCGTGGCGGTCGCATCGCGCAGGCGTCCCGCATACCATTCGAGCGCCATGGGAATGCCGCTACCGGCCTGGAATTTCTCGTCCTGTGGAATCTGCCCCTGGAGCAATGCCAGTCGAACCGGTGGGTGCTCTTTTTGCGCATCGATCCGCTGCAGCGCCAGTTGGCGCTGGTAGCCCAGCGCGCCCCAGACGATCAGCACCGCCAAACACCCCAGCCACCATGAGCGATTGCGCAGATCGCGCTTGCTGAAAAACGCTGCCGCGCAGGCGATGAAGGCGGCGGCAAAGCACATTCCATAGACGCCCACCGTGCGGGCCAGCACCGACAGCGGCCCCCGCACATGCGCATATCCGGCCGCGCCCCACGGAAACCCGGTCCACCACTGGCCGCGCGCGAGCTCCGCGAGCATCCACAGCGTGGCGAAAAGCGCCGCCGCCATCCATCGGTTGGCAGGCTGGCGCTTGCGAAAGAACCAGATGGCGAAGGCGTAGTAGCTGCCCAGGAACGCCGCCAGCGCCAGCACGGCGGCGGCTGCCAGCGGCGCGGCCAGGCCTCCGTAGGTGTGCATGGAGATGAATAGCCACCAGAACGTGCCGCACAGCCAGGACGTGGAGAACAGCCAGGCCAGCAGCCCGGCGCGGCGGGCCGTCGCCGCCTTGAGAACCACGCCGGCCAGCGCGGCCAGCGATACGAGTTGCAGCCACCACAGGGGCTGCCCGCCCCAGGGCCAGGCAAGCGAGGCCGCCTGCAGTATCCCCGCGACCGCCGCGATCAGCCACGGCAGCCGCCCCGCGGCGCCGGGACGGAAGATGTCCGGACTACTCATGCGCTGCTGTGCGTCATGGCCCCGTCAGGCGCCTTCCGGATCCGCCACATGCGGCGAGACCTTGAACCAGCGCACCGCCCCGCCCTTGGAGTGCAGCACGACGAAGCGCAGCCCGCCCATGTCGAAATGCTCGCCCTTGCGCGGCACGCGGCCCAGTTCGTGGGCGATCAGGCCGCCGATGGTGTCGAACGACTCGTCCGGGTCGCTACTGTGCAGCTTCACGTTGAAGGCTTCCGCCACGCGCTCGATGGAGGTATCTCCGCTCACGCGGTAGGTCTGGTCGGCCAGGCCGAAGATGTCACCGTCTTCCTCTGGTTCGTCGAACTCGTCCTCGATCTCGCCGACGATCTCCTCGATCACGTCCTCGAAGGTGACGAGCCCCGCGATGCGGCCGAACTCGTCGATCACGATCGCCATGTGGCTGCGCGAATTGCGGAACTCGCGCGAAAGATCGTTCAGCCCCTTGCTTTCTGGAACGAACAAGGCGGGCCGCACCATGGTGCGGATATTCAGGCTGGGTGAGCGCGAGAGCTTGAGCAGGTCCTTTGCCAGCAGCACGCCGATGATGTTGTCGCGCTCGCCCTGGTAGACCGGAAAGCGCGAATGCGCCGTGCGGATCACCTGCAGGATCAGCTCGTCGATGGGAACGTCGATGTCCAGCAGATCCATGCGCGGCGCCGGCACCATCACGTCGCTGGCCGTCATTCCGGCCATGCGCAGCACGCGCTCCAGCAGCACGCGCGTGTCGGCATTGATGACCTCGCCATCCTCGGCCTCTGCCATGGCCGCGACCAGTTCATCCGTCGTGTTGGGGCCGGGATTGATGAACTCCAGAACGCGTTGCAGGAGGGAAAGCTTGTCATCCTTGTCTGAAGGACGCGCGGAATGCGGGTCTGACACGGTCGTGTATGCAGGACGTGCGGTAGTGGAACTGTCCTCTAGGATAGCGGAAGATGAATCCCCCCTGTGGCGCTTCGCGCCTTCCCCCCTGAGGGGGGACACCGCCTTCGCCGCGAGGCGGCTCTTGCTCGGCGGTTGCTGGCTTGGCCTGCTCCGCGGCCTTCTGACTGGGGG
>NZ_JBEBOW010000051.1:0-22658 GCF_040396215.1 Diaphorobacter ruginosibacter
CGGCAACGGCACAGCCCGTGCGCGCGCCCAGGCCGGTGCGCCGGGCGGCGGGCATGCCCCTGCGACAGCGCCTGGGCGCATGGCTGAATCGCGCCTTGCCGCCCGTGCTGGGGCTGGCGCTGCTGGTGGTGCTGTGGTCCATCGTGGCGCGCGGCGACGGTATCCCGGGTCCTCGGGAAACCTGGACACAGGCCCTGGAAGTATTCGGCAACCCGTTCTACCGCAACGGCCCCAACGATCAGGGCGTGGGCTGGAACGTGCTCGCATCGCTGCAGCGCGTGAGCATCGGCTTCGGGCTTGCCGCGCTGGTGGGCATTCCGCTGGGCTTCGTCATCGGGCGTTTCGATTTTCTCGCGCGGATGTTCAATCCGCTGATCAGCCTGCTGCGCCCGGTGTCCCCGCTGGCGTGGCTGCCGATCGGCCTGCTGGTGTTCAAGGGTGCGGATCCGGCGGCGATCTGGACGATCTCCATCTGCTCGATCTGGCCGATGGTCGTGAACACGGCGGTGGGCGTGCGCAGCGTTCCGCAGGACTACATTAACGTGGCGCGCGTGCTCAACCTGAGCGAGTGGAAGATCGCCACCACCATCTTGCTGCCCGCCGTGCTGCCCTATCTGCTGACCGGCGTGCGACTGGCGGTGGGCACGGCGTGGCTGGTGATCGTCGCCGCGGAGATGCTCACCGGCGGCGTGGGTATCGGCTTCTGGGTGTGGGACGAGTGGAACAACCTCAACGTCGCCAACATCATCGTGGCGATCTTCGTGATCGGCATCGTCGGCCTGCTGCTGGAAATGGCCCTGGTGAAGCTGGCATCGGCCTTCACGTTCGAGGAGGTGAAATCATGAGCGCCGTATTGCAGGAAACCCTTCAGGATGCCGCGCTGCGCAGGTTCATCGACGTGCAGAACGTGGCGCAGACCTTCAGGACGTCCAAGGGCGAGTTTCCCGCGCTCAGGGACATCGACCTGCGGATCGCGCGCGGCGAATTCGTCAGCCTCATCGGACACTCGGGCTGCGGCAAATCCACGCTGCTCAACCTGATCGCCGGGCTGGCAAGGCCCACCAGCGGCGCGCTGCTGTGCGCGGGCCGCGAGATCAACGGCCCCGGGCCCGAGCGCGCGGTGGTGTTCCAGAACCATTCGCTCCTGCCCTGGCTGACCTGTTTCGACAACGTGCACCTGGCGGTGGAGCGCGTCTTCGGCGCCCGAGAAAGCAGGACGCAGCTGGCCGCGCGCACGGAGGCCGCCCTGGAGTTGGTGGGGCTGTCGCACGCGGCGCACAAGCGGCCCGGTGAAATCTCGGGAGGCATGAAGCAGCGCGTGGGCATCGCGCGCGCGCTGTCGATGGAGCCGCAGGTGCTGTTGATGGACGAACCGTTCGGCGCGCTCGATGCGCTCACGCGCGCCAAGCTGCAGGACGAATTGCTGGACATCGTCGCGCGCAGCCAGCGCACGGTGGTGATGGTCACGCACGATGTGGACGAAGCCGTGCTGCTGTCCGACCGCATCGTGATGCTCACCAACGGCCCGGCGGCCACCATCGGCGAAATCCTGGAAGTGCCGCTGGCGCGCCCGCGCAGCCGCGTCGCGCTCGCCGAGGACGAGGGCTACCAGCGCTGCCGCAAGGCGGTGATCGATTTCCTCTACACACGGCAAGGCCACGTCGAGAAAGAGTGAGCACGGGAGCGCACGATGGAAAAGCCCAGACTGGTACTGATCGGCAATGGCATGGCGGGCGTGCGCACGCTCGAGGAGCTGCTCGCCATCGCGCCGGACCTCTACGACATCACGGTGTTCGGCGCGGAGCCGCATCCCAACTACAACCGCATCATGCTCTCGCCGGTGCTCGCCGGCGAGCAGACGCTGGACGACATCGTGCTCAATGACTGGTCCTGGTACCGGGAGCGCGGCATCACGCTGCACGCGGGCTGCACGGTGAGCGACGTGGACCGCGCGCGGCGCATCGTGCACGCGGCGGATGCGGATGGCCGCCGGATCAGCGTGCCATACGACCGCCTCATCATCGCCACCGGCTCCAATCCGTTCATGCTGCCCGTTCCCGGCAAGGAGCTCAAGGGCGTGCTCGCCTATCGTGACATCTCGGACACGCTCGCGATGATCGAGGCGGCCGCGCATTACCGGCACGCAGTGGTGATCGGTGGCGGGCTGCTTGGCCTGGAGGCGGCCAACGGCCTGATGAAACGCGGCATGCAGGTCACCGTGGTACACGTCGGCGAATGGCTCATGGAGCGCCAGCTCGACGACACCGCGGGCGGCCTGCTGCGCAAGTCGCTGGCCGGGCGCGGCATGAAATTCATGATGCGAGCGCACACCCAGGAACTGCTGGCGGACGCGCAGGGCCGCGTGCGCGCGGTGCGTTTCAAGGACGGCAGCGAGACGCCCGCCGATCTGGTGGTGATGGCCGTCGGCGTCCGTCCCAACACCGCGCTCGCGGAGAAAATGCGGCTGCACGTGAACCGCGGCATCGTGGTCAGCGACACCATGCAGACCGTCACCGATGCGCGCATCTACGCGGTGGGCGAGTGCGCCGCCCATCGCGGCATCGCCTACGGCCTGGTCGCGCCGTTGTTCGAGCAGGGCAAGGTGCTGGCCAATCACCTGGCGGAATTCGGCATTGGCCGCTACCAGGGCTCGCTGACGTCCACCAAGCTCAAGGTGACGGGCATCGACCTGTTTTCCGCGGGCGATTTCCAGGGAGGCGACGAGGCCGAGGAAATCATCATGAGCGATCCCGGCGCGGGCATCTATAAAAAGCTCGTGCTCAAGGGCGACAGGCTGGTGGGTGCCTGCCTCTATGGCGACACGTTGGACGGCGGCTGGTACCTGAAGCTGCTGCGCGAGGGCCGCAGCGTCGTGGGCATCCGCGACGAACTGATGTTCGGCGAGCCCGGGCAGGATGGGCAGGCCGACGACTGCGATGGCTCGGGCAGCGGCCGTCAGGGCCGTTAAGAACGTGTTTACGATCTCCTCGGCTGCGTAGAGATCGTAAACACGTTCTAAGGGCTGGCCGCAACCACGCACGCTCCTTCCACGGCATTCATTTTGTGATCCGTCATGCAAGAAACCAGATCCACATGTCCCTACTGCGGCGTCGGCTGCGGCGTGATCATCGAGTCCGATGGGCATGCCATCGTGGGCGTGCGCGGCGACCCTTCGCACCCCGCGAACCACGGCCGCCTCTGCACCAAGGGCAGCACGCTGCACCTGACGGCTACCCCCGAGCAAGGAGAACAGACGCGCCTGCTCGCCCCGAGGCTGCGCAGCCGGCGCGGCGGCGAGCGCATCGCGGTGAGCTGGGATGCGGCCATGCAGCACGCGAGTGCGCGGCTGCACGACATCATCGTGCGCGACGGCCCCGACGCCGTGGGCTTCTACCTGAGCGGCCAGTTGCTCACCGAGGACTACTACGTCTTCAACAAACTGGCCAAGGGGCTGATCGGCACCAACAACATCGATACCAACTCGCGCCTGTGCATGAGCAGCGCGGTCGCCGGCTACAAGGCCACGCTGGGCGCGGATGCTCCGCCGGCCTGCTATGAGGACATCGACAGCGCGGGCTGCCTGTTCATCACGGGCAGCAACATGGCGTGGGCGCATCCCATCCTGTTCCGGCGCGTGGAGGCGGCGAAGTCGGCGCGGCCGGACATGCGCGTCGTCGTGGTCGATCCGCGCCGCACGGAGACCGCGCAGCTCGCCGACCTGCATCTGGCGATCCGCCCTGGATCGGACGTCATGCTGTTCAACGGCATGCTGCACATCATGCTGGCCGAGGGCTGGATCGATCGCGGCTACATCGACGCGCACACCAGCGGCTTCGAGTCCTTGATGGCGCTGGCGCGCGAGGCCGTGCCGCAGCGCGTGGCCGAGGTCTGCGGCGTGAGCCAGGACGACCTGCGCACGGCCGCGCGCTGGTTTGCATTCGGCGCGGATGCGCCCGCGCCGGCGCGCGCGGGCACCCTGAGCTTTTACTGCATGGGGCTGAACCAGAGCAGCAGCGGCACGGCCAAGAACGCCGCGCTCATCAACCTGCATCTGGCCACCGGCCAGATAGGCCGTGAAGGCGCCGGGCCGTTCTCGCTCACCGGCCAGCCCAACGCGATGGGCGGGCGCGAAGTGGGTGGGCTCGCCAACCTGCTGAGCGCGCACCGCGACATGGGCAATCCCGCGCATCGCGCCGAGGTGGCGGCCCTGTGGGGCGTGCCCGATGTGCCGGCCAGTCCGGGCAAGGCCGCCATCGAGATGTTCGAGGCCGCGGCCGCGGGCGAGATCAAGGCGCTGTGGATCGCCTGCACCAATCCCGCGCAGAGCATGCCCGATCAGTCGCTGGTGCGCGAGGCTCTGCGCCGCGCGGAATTCGTCGTGCTGCAGGAAGCGTTCGCCACCACGGCGACCGCGCAGTTCGCCGATCTGCTGCTGCCCGCGACCACCTGGGGCGAGAAGCTGGGGACGGTCACCAACAGCGAACGGCGCATCTCGCGCGTGCGCGCGGCCGTGCCGCCGCCGGGGCAGGCGCGGCATGACTGGCAGATCGGCGTGCGGCTCGCGCGGGCGCTCGAGGTCCGGCTGCGTCCGGGCCGGGCCAGCCTGTTTCCCTACGACTGTGAAGACGCCGAGGCCGGAGCCGAGGCCATCTGGAACGAGCACCGCCAGAGCACGCGCGGGCGCGATCTGGACATCACGGGCCTGAGCTGGCCGCTGCTCGACGAGCAGGGCCCGCAGCAGTGGCCCATGCCCGAGGGCGCGGCCATCGGGCGGCCGCGCCTGTACGTCGACGGTGTATTCCCGACGCCCGATGGCCGCGCGCGTTTTTCCGCGCAGCCCTGGCAGCCGCTGGCGGAGCCGACCAGCGAGCGCTATCCCTTCAGCCTCAACACCGGCCGCATGCGCGACCAATGGCACGGCATGAGCCGCACCGGGCAGCTCGGACGCCTGCTCGCCCATGAAAGCGAGCCGCTGCTGCAGGTGCATCCCCAGGACCTGCAGCGCCTGCAACTGCAGGCGGGCGATCTCGTTCACGTGACCAGCCGGCGCGCCAGCATCGTGCTGCCCGTCAGGGCCGATGCGCAACTCGCGCCCGGACAGGTGTTCCTGGCGATGCACTGGGGCGGCGAATCGCTGGGCGGGCGCGGCTGCGCCGGGCAGGTGCTGGCGGGAGTGAACGCGCTCACCACGCCGGCACGCTGCCCGCAGTCGCGCCAGCCGGAGCTCAAGCACGCCGCCGTCAAGGTGCTCAAGGCGGACATGCCGTGGTCCTGCCTGGGCATGTCCTGGCTTGCCGGCGACGAGGTGTTGCGCGTGCGCGATGCGTTGGCGCAGATGATGAGCGAGTTCGACTTCGCCAGCTGCGTGCTGTTCTCCAGCGACGTGCCGCTGTCCGAGGCGCACCGTGCGCGCAGCGGCGTGCAGTTCCGCGCGGCGGCCTACGAAGCGCCCGCGCCCCAGGTTCTGCAGCGCATCGCCGAGCTGCTGCGCCTGGATGATCCGCAGGCGCTGCGCTATGTGGACGCGCGGCGCAGGCACAGCCGCACGCTGCGGCAGTCGCACCGGGAAGGGCAGAGCCTGCTGGAGGGATTTTTGCTATGCGGCGACGCCAGCGCCGGGCAGTGGCTGGGCGACGTGCTCAAGGGCGAGCTGTCCACGCAGCCCTATGGGCGCATGCTGCTGGCATCGGGGCGCACGCCGCCGAGAGCGGCTCCCGCCAAGGCACGCCCGGTGTGCGCCTGCATGAACGTGGGCGAAGCCGCCATCGTGCAGCATTTGCGCTCGCACGGCGGCACGCCCGAGGAGCGGCTGCAGGGGCTGAAATCCACCCTGGCCTGCGGCACCGGCTGCGGCTCCTGCATCCCGGCGATCAAGGAACTGGTGCGCGGCGTGCCCGTGCCAACGCAGCGCATGGCCGCATGACATGGGCCGGTCCGCCCAACGAAGAGGAGACGCATCGTGAACCATCCGCATATTCCGCATCCCCGCGCGCCGATGCCGCCGGGCCGCTGCTTCCTGGTGGGCGCGGGACCGGGCGACCCGGAACTGCTCACCATCAAGGCGCTCAAGGCCATCCAGGGCGCGACCCTGCTGCTCGTGGACGACCTGGTGGGCGAGGACATCGTGGCGCTTGCCTCGCCACGCGCCCGCGTCATCCATGTCGGCAAGCGCGGCGGCTGCCTGAGCACGCCCCAGGCATTCATCGAGCGGCTGATGCTGATGGCGGTGCAGGAAGGCGAGATCGTCGTGCGGCTCAAGGGCGGCGATCCCTTCATCTTCGGGCGCGGCGGCGAGGAAGCCGAGCATCTGCGGGCGGCGGGCGTGGAGGTGGAGGTGATCAACGGCATCACCGCGGGCCTGGCGGCGGCCACGTCGCTGGGCATCGCGCTGACCCACCGCGAGCACGCGCACGGCGTGATGTTTCTTACCGGCCATGCGGGGCATGGGCAGGCGGGGCTGGACTGGTGCGAGATCGGCCGCACGGCCAGGGCCGCGCAGATCACGCTGGTGATCTACATGGGCGTCGCCTCGGTGCGCGAGGTGGAGGCTGGCCTGCTCGCCGGGGGCCTGCCCGCGCGCACGCCGGTTGCGCTGGTGCGCAATGCCAGCCGCGCCGACCAGGAGCACGCCATCGCGGATCTGGGCAGCCTCTCGCACGCGCTACAGGCCTCGGGCCTCGCCAGCCCGTGCGTGTTCGTGATCGGCGATGCGGTGCGCGCGGGGAATTGCGTCGCCGCCCTGGCGCAAAGCATGGCCCTTTGAACGCGCTCCCGGCGTGTCAGCGCACGAGCGTTGCGGTGAGCGTGATCTCCGGCACGCTCGCGAGCGCCTTGGAGAGCGGGCAGCCCGCTTTCGCTTCGGCGGCGATTTTCTGGAACTGCTCTTCGGACAGACCCGGCACCTTGGCATTCAAGGTCAGCGCGATGCGGTCGATCTTGAAACCCGCGCCGTCCATGGCCAGGCGGACCTTGGCGGTGGTGTCCACCGTCTCGGTCTTGATTCCGGCGCCATCGCAGGCGAACGAGAACGCCATCGCAAAGCATGCGGCATGCGCCGCGGCCAGGATCTCTTCGGGATTCGTGGCCTTGCGATCGTCGCCGAAGCGGCTCGCGAAACCGTAGGGCGCGCCATTGAGCGCGCCGGTCTCGGTGCTGATCCGGCCCGTTCCCTGCTTGCCGGCGCCTTGCCAGTGAACCGTCGCGGTCTTTTCTGCGGACATGTGGACAACTCCTTCATGGTGATTCGAACCCGGGATCCCGCAACATACCGCGAACCCGCCGGTGCTGCATAGCCATCGGCCCGCAAACCGGATGTCTTCCTACAGCCGGCGCCTCCCATCGGTCCGCCGGCCGCTTCGCTCCCACCTTACCAAACGTTAATGAAAGAGTTAAACACCCAAGGAAGGCCCTTGCCTAGGATCGCGGGCAATGCAGGGGAGTGCGCACGCGATGTGACGGCGCGGCTCCGGCCGGCGCGAGCAAGGGGTTCATGATGAGCGAGAAAAGAATGGGGCGCACGGGACGCGCCGTGGCCAACGCTGCGGCGATGGCCGTGTTGATGACATCCGCGGGATGGCTGCTGGCGGGGTGTGACGCCTCCACCGCCGCGCCGCCCGCGCAGCAGCTGCCGCAGAAGGCGGCGCCCGACGCCGGGGGCGCCGGCATGGTGCGGCTCGAACCCGCATCGCTGAAGATGCTCACGATGGAAACCGTGGCGCAGGCCAATGGCGCGCGCCTGGCCTGGGCTCCCGCGCAGGTCGCCTTCGTGGAGGACCGCACCGCCGCGGTGTCGGTGCCGATGGCGGCGCGCGTGGCCTCGGTGAATGCGCACGTTGGCGACGTGGTGAAGGCCGGCGACGTGCTCGCCACGCTGGTGAGCACGGATGCGCTGCGCACGCGCCACGAGCTGGCCGCGGCCCGGACCGCGCGCGATGTGGCCGCCGTGGAGGCAAAGCGCCAGCAGACCATGATGGACAAGGGCGTGGGCACCGACGTGGAGCTGCGCGCGGCGCAGGCCCGGCTGCGCGAGTCGGACCAGGAACTCGCGCGCGCATCGGGCACGGCGGCGCTGCTGGGCGATGGCGGCGGCGACCGCATCGTCCTGCGCGCGCCGCGCGCGGGCGTGATCGCCGAGCGCAAGGCGCAGATGGGCGCTGCCATGGAGGCGGGCGCCGCGCTGTTCACCATCGGCGACCCGGGCGCCATGAACGTCGTGGCGCAGGTGTTCGAGAGCGACCTGCAGGGCATCCGTGTCGGAAGCCCGGTGCAGATCGAGGTGCAGCAGCTGGCGCAGCCGCTGAGCGGCAAGGTGCGCTATCTGGGCGCGACGCTGGACAAGGATTCGCGCCGCGCATCGGTGGTGATCGATCTGGACGCCCAGAGCTCCGCGTTGCGCGCCGGAATGCAGGTGCGCGCGGGCGTGCAGATGTCCACCACGCGCGATCTGATGATCCCGGTGACGGCGGTGCTGATCAAGGACGAGAGCCGCAGCGTGGTGTTCGTGCAGCGCTCGGACAGCGAGTTCGAGGCGCGCACGGTGCAGCTTGGCAGGCCCGCGCACGGCATGGTGCCGGTGATCGGCGGCCTGCAGCCCGGCGAGAAGATCGTGGTGCGTGGCGGCCTGCTGCTGGACGGCGCGGCCAACCAGCTGCTCTGACGGGGAGCCCTCGCACATGCTGCATTCCTTTATTTCGTTCGTGGTGCACAGGCGCCTTCTGGCCCTGTGCGCCACGGCGCTGATCGCCGTCTTTGGCGTGTGGTCCTACCTGCACACCGCCATCGAGGCCTATCCCGACGTGACCAACGTGCAGGTCGGCGTGATCGCGCAGGCCCCGGGCCTCGCGCCCGAGGAGGTCGAGCGCCAGATCACCCAGCCGCTCGAGCGTGAGCTCAACGGCACGCCGGGGCTGGTATCGCTGCGCTCGGAGAGTTACTTCGGCCTCTCGATGATCAACCTCGTCTTCAACGACGATGCGGTCAGCTTCAATGCGCGCGCGGAAGTCGCGCAGCGCCTTCCGCAGGCCGACCTGCCGCCGGGCGTGACGCCGGAGATGGCGCCGGACTACACGCCGCTGGGCAAGATCTTCTATTACCGGCTGACCAGCGACCGCCACACGCTGGCGCAACTGCGCACCGAGCAGGAGTGGCACGTCGTGCGCGTTCTCAAGCAGGTGCAGGGCGTGGCCGACGTGGTGAGCATCGGCGGCTTCGTGAAGGAATTCCACGTCGAGGTCGATCCCGAGAAGCTCTATGCGCTGGGCATCTCGCTGGATGACGTGAGCGAGGCGCTCGCCAAGTCCAACCGCAACGTGGGCGGCGGCCTGATGCGCCGTGGCGAGCAGTCGCTGATCGTGCGCGGCATCGGCCTGCTGCATTCGCCCCAGGAGATCAACGAAGTGGTGGTGGCGATGCGCGGCGGCGCGCCCGTGACCATCGGCGACGTCGCGCGCGTGGTGCAGTCGTACACGCCGCGCCAGGGCTCCGTCGGGCAGGACGAACATGACGACGTGGTGCAGGGCATCGTGCTGCTCAAGCGCGGCGAAAACCCGTCCGAGGTGCTGGACGCCATCCACCTCAAGGTGAACGAGCTCAACAACGGCGGCCTGCCCGAAGGCATGCGCATGGTCACCAACTACGACCGCTCGGACCTGGTCGGCCATACCCTGGCCACCGTGCAGCACAACCTGCTTTTCGGCGCGACGCTGATCATCGCCGTGCTCTGGCTGTTCCTGCGCAGCGTGCGCGGCTCGCTGATCGTGGCGACGGTGATTCCGCTGTCGCTGCTGGTGGCCTTCATCGGGCTGCACCTGCTGGGAATGCCCGCGAACCTGATTTCCATGGGGGCGATCGACTTCGGCATCATGGTGGACGGCGCGGTGGTGCTGGCCGAGAACATCATCCGCAACGCGCGCCTGCGCAAGCCGCAGACGGCCAACGACATGCGCCACATCATCATCGATTCGGCGGTGGCCGTCGCCAAGCCCACGCTGTTCGCCATGGCGATCGTGATTGCCGCCTTGATCCCGGTGTTCTCCCTGCAGAGCATCGAGGGACGCATTTTCCGCCCGCTGGCGATGACCTACAGCTTCGCGCTGTTGGGCGCGCTGGTCTTCGCGATGGGGCTGGTGCCGGCGCTGTGCGCGCTGTTCCTCAAGCCCAGGCACGTGATGGTGGAGGAGCCCCGGATCTTCGAGCGCATGCATCATGGCTACCAGCAATGGATCGGCAAGGTGCTCGGCGCCGCGCGCGGCCGCGCCGTGGTGCTGGCGGTGTCCATGGCGGTGCTGGCGGCCGCCGGCGTTTCGGCCAGGTTCCTGGGAACGGAATTCCTGCCGGAGCTCGATGAGGGCGACGCCTACGTGCTGGTGCAGATGCCCGCCTCCATCTCGCTGGAAAAGGGCCAGGAGGTGCTGCGTTCGGTGCGCCTGCGCCTCAATGCGTTCCCGGAGGTGATCTCGGTGACCACCGAGCAGGGCCGCCCCGAATCGGGGACCGACAACGAAACCCTGAATCTCGCGAAATCGCTGGTGCGCCTCAAGCCGCATGGCGAATGGCGCAAGGGCCTGACCAAGCCCGAGCTGATCGAGCAGATGCGCGCGTCGCTCAGCGAGATTCCCGGCGTGGCGTTCAACTTCGCCCAGCCCATCCGCGACAGCGTGGAAGAGTCCACCTCCGGCGCGCGCGGCCAGGTCGTGCTCAAGATGTTCGGCCCCGACATCCCGACCCTGCGGCGGCTGCTGCAGCAGACCGTCAGCCTGGTCAAGGACATCGACGGCGTGGTCGATCTCGATCTCTACCGCGATGCGCCCGCGCCGCAGCTTCACGTGGAGTTCGACCGCGCCGCGCTCGCGCGCCAGGGCATTGCGATGGAGACCGCTCAGAAGACGCTGGAGATGGCGCTCGCGGGCAATGTCTCGACCACGCTGTGGGAGGGCGAGTATCCGGTGCCGGTGCGCGTGCGCCTGCCCTACGTGGACCGCATGGACGAGGAGCGCATCCGCAATATTGCGATCGCGCTGCCCGATGGCGGCTCCGTGCCGCTGCATTCGGTGGGCACGGTGGGCATCAAGATCGGCAATTCATCGATCTTCCGCGAGGGCAACGCCCGCTACATGGCGCTCAAGTTCAATGTCGAGGGGCGCGATATCGGCTCGGTGGTGAAGGACACGCTCGCCACCTTCAACCAGAACGTGAAGCTGCCCGAGGGCTACCAGGCCTTCTGGGGCGGCGAATGGGAAAACCAGCAGCGCGCCGCGGCACGCTTGAAGGTGGTGGTTCCGCTGTCGCTGCTGATCGTGTTCGCGCTGCTGTTCAGCGCGCTCGGACATGCGCGCAGCGCCGCCGTGATCCTGCTGTGCGCTCCGTTCGCCATGGTGGGCGGCATCGCGGCGCTGCATTTCGCGGGGATCGAGCTGTCGATCAGCGCGGCCATCGGCTTCATCGCGCTGCTGGGACAGGTGGCGCTGGCGGGCCTGCTGGTCGTGTCGGCCGTGGAGGAGCTGCGCAGGCAGGGC
Organism: Diaphorobacter ruginosibacter; assembly: GCF_040396215.1. Classification (GTDB taxonomy): domain Bacteria; phylum Pseudomonadota; class Gammaproteobacteria; order Burkholderiales; family Burkholderiaceae_C; genus Diaphorobacter_A; species Diaphorobacter_A ruginosibacter_A. The sequence goes on from NZ_JBEBOW010000051.1 coordinate 11,514, forward strand.
ATGCCGCTCATGCAGGCGCTGGTGGAAGGCACGGCCGAGCGCATGCGCTCGATCCTGCTGGTGGCGCTGCTGGCGCTGCTCGGCCTGCTGCCGATGGCCTTGTCCACCGGCGTCGGCAGCGAGACGCAGCGCCCGTTCGCTTCGGTGATCGTCGGCGGCATGGTGATCCTGCCGCTCGTCGCCCTGGTGCTGCTGCCGGTTCTGTATGCGCTGCTCGGCCCCAGGAACATGTTGACTCAGGAAGAAATCGATGAAAGCGCGCAAGATGACTAAGCGCCATGCGTTGGCCGTGGCCGCGCTGCTGGCGTGCGCCGCGGCGCAAGGGGCCACGGCCCAGGCGTTGGATGGACCGGCGCAGCCCGCCGCCGCTGCTGCCGCCGTCGTGGGCGACGCCGCCGCGCCGGCGCAGCCCGTGACGCTGGAGGAATACCTGCGCCTGGTGGCGCGCAATCAGCCCTCGCTCGCGGCGGACCGGCTGGAGACCGGGCTGGCGCGCGCCGACACGCGCACGGCGTCGGCCTTTCCCAACCCGACGGCGTCGGCCTACGGCAAGCCGGGAGAGCATGGCGTGGGCATCGAGCAGCCGATTCCGATCTTCGGCCAGCGCGGCCTGCGCATCGAAAACGCCCGCAAGGGCGAGCTTGCCGCCGCCGCCCACGTGGACGTCGCCATCACGGCGGCGATGAACGACGCGGCGCAGGCATTCAACGAACTGCTGATCGCGCAAAAGCGCCTGGAAGTCTGGCAGGACGCGCAGCAGTCCCTTGACAAGGCGGCCTTCATCGTGCGCGGCCAGGTCGAGGCGGGCGCGCGCAGCCGCTACGATGGCTCGCGCCTGACGCTGCAGGCGGCGCAGATGGGAATGCAGGTCGCCAGGGCGCAAGCCGCGCTTGCGGCGGCTTCCGCCCATGCCGCGCAAGTCGCCGCCATCCCCCTGTGGAACGCGCGCGCGCAGGGCAGCCTGCAGACGCTGGAGCAGCAGCGCGGTTACGAAGAGCTGTGGAGCCTGGCCAGCGCGCGGCTGCCCGCTCTGCGCTCCGCCCAGGCGGAGCTTGACCAGGCCCGCCAGAAGATCGAGCTCGAGAAACGCAATGCCCTGCCCACGCCGAGCGTCGGCGTCACGCGCGTGAAGAGCCGCCCCGACGGCAACTACACGCAGTGGGGCGTGTCGGTGGACATCCCGCTGTTCGACCGCAACCAGGGCGCGATCGACCGCGCCCGAATGGAGGCCGAGCAGGCCGACCTGCGCTGGCAGGCAGCCAACCAGGCGGCCCGCTCGGAATTGTTCGGCGCCCTGCAGCAGCTCGAACTCAAGCGCGCGAGCGTGCATGCCTACGAGAAGGAGGGCCTGTCGCAGATCGAGCCTCTCAGGCAGATGGCCAACGATGCCTACCGGCTGGGGCAGGGCGGTATCCTGGAGCTGATCGACGCGCTGGCGTCCATTACCGAGCACCGCCTCGAGTACCTCGATGTCGTCAAGGATTACCTGGATGCCGAGTGGCGGGTGCGGCTTGCCAGCGGCAACGCGCCGGTGATCGAGCACTGAGCGCGCGGGCGTCGCCCGCCTGCCGGCTTGTCCATCGCCCGCCCATGCATGCGCGATGGCGTGGACGTATAGTCGCGGGAAACGCCGCCGCCGACCGCATTCCATGTACCGCTACCTCATCATCGAAGACGACCCCTTGAATGCGAGCTACATCGCCGAGGGACTGCGCCAGCAGGGCGCGCACGCCATGGTGTGCGCGGACGGCGTGCGGGGCATCGCGCTGTCGGTGGCCGAGCAGTGGGACGTGATCATCCTCGACCGCATGCTGCCCGACGATTTCGACGGCCTGCAGATACTGAAGACGCTGCGCGCGCTGGGCAAGAACACGCCGGTGCTGGTGCTCAGCGCGCTGTCGGCGACGGACGAGCGCGTGCGCGGACTCAAGGCGGGGTGCGACGATTACCTGACCAAGCCGTTCGCGTTCTCCGAGCTGTCCGCGCGGCTGGAGGCGCTGGTGCGCCGCGCGCAGGCGCCCGCGCCGGTGCGCGAGATGAAGCTGGCCGACCTGCGCATCAACCTCATGACGCGCAGCGCCGAACGCGCCGGCGTGCCGCTCGCGCTGCAGCCGCGCGAGTTCCGCCTGCTGGCTTTCCTGATGCAGCACGCGCACCAGATCGTCACGCGCACCATGCTGCTGGAGGCGGTGTGGGATTACCGCTTCGATCCGCAGACCAATGTGATCGACGTGCACATCAGCCGCTTGCGCGGCAAGGTGGACAAAGGCTTCGAGCAGCCGCTGATCCACACGGTGCGCGGCGTGGGCTACAGCCTGACGGATCGTCCGGGCGAGCTGCCCATGGGGGCCTGAGCGCCGTGTCAGAGCGCGCGAAACCCTGGAGCTCCACGGCCTTTCGCCTGGCCATTCAGTTCGGCGCGATCATGGTGCTGACGGTGATCGTGGTGCTGGCGGTGTTCTACGTGCAGACCGTTGGTGTGTTGCGCGCGCGCGTGGACCGCCAGGCGGAGGTGAACCTCAGGCGGCTGGCCGACCACGAAAGAAAGTATGGACAGGCGGCGCTGGAGGCCGAGATCCACCAGTTTCTCCAGGATGGCGTCAATACCGACACCGAGATCATCATCCTGATGGACTCGCACGGCGTGCCGATCGTCGGCAACGCCGCGGTCATCCCGGCGCGGCGCCTGACCACCATGGGCATCCGCGAGCTGAAGGTGCGGCGCGGCCAGCAGATGGTGACGGGGCGCGTGGCGGTGGCGGAGCTGTCCGGAGGCCGGTCGCTGGCCGTGGGCGCGGACATGCAGCAGCAGCGCGACATGGAGGCGCTGATCGGCCGCGCGAGCCTGCTGGCCGCGCTCTTCGCGCTGTGCATGGCGGTGATCGGCGCGCTGCTGTTTCGCCGGCTGGTGGACGAGCGCGCGGCCGATATCCGCAACACCATGTCGCGCGTGGCTGCGGGCGATCTGCGCCAGCGCATCCCGGTGTCGGAACGGGCGGACGAGTTTTCGCTTCTCAACCGCGACATCAACAACATGCTCGACCGGCTCGAGCAGCTCATGGAAGGCATACGCCACGTCTCCAACACGATCGCGCACAACCTGCGCACGCCGCTGACGCGCATCACGCTGCAACTGCGCAACGCGCGCCAGCTGCCGGCCGATGAGCAGGCGGCAACGCTGATGCGCGTGGCCGGTGAAGTCGAGGAGCTGGGCGTGGTGTTCGACAAGCTGCTGCAGATCGCCGAAGTGGAGAGCGGCACCACCCGCGCCGCGTTCGGCCCGGTGGATGTCAATGCGCTGCTGCTGGACGTGGCGGAGTTCTACGAGCCGCTTCTGGACGAGAGCGGCGGAACGCTGGAGACCGACGTGCAGGGCCGCCTTGCCGCGCTGGGCGACGGCGACCTGATCGCCAGCGCCGTCGCCAATCTGCTGGACAACGCCATCAAGTATGGCGGCGCGGGCGGTGATGCGGTGCATGTGGCGCTGCGCGCGCGGGCCGCGACCCTGGATGGGCAGCCGAGGGGCGCGCCCGGCATCGAGATCCTGGTGCGGGACAACGGCCCCGGCGTCGCGCCGCAATCCATCGAGAAGATGACCACCCGCTTCTTCAGGGAGCGCAAGGACCGCAGGGGCTACGGCCTGGGGCTGGCCAGCGTGCACGCCATCACGCAGTTGCATGGCGGACGGCTCGAATTCAGGAACCTGGAGCGCGGGCTGCAGGTGCGCATCTGGCTGCCCGAGGCGCAGGCCTGACGCCGGGCCCTATGCCGCCCTGCGCGCGCTCACCCAGCAGACCAGCGAGCCCAGCGTGACCAGAGCAACGCCCTGCCAGAAGCTCCACGATGGCCTGACCTGCAGCCACGCGGCGCCCGCCAGGGCCGAGAGCACGGGCGTGAAGTAGGAGCCCACCGCCATGACGGTGAGATTGCCGTGGCGTATGCCATGGTCCCAGCAGCTATAGCCCAGCGCGGTGAGCGTGCCGAGCATCAGCAACTGCGCGGCGCCCGCCCAGCTCATGCGCAGCGCGTGCTCCTGGCCGAGCGCGAAGTGGATCCACAGGCATGCGGCCGTCCCCCAAAGGAACAGCGGCAGGGCATTGGCGCCCCGGGCGAAGAGGCGCGCGGTCACCGAATAGCAAGGCCAGAGCAGCGCTGCCGCGAATGCCAGGCCATAGGCCAGCGGGTTGCCTTGCACATTGGCCCACATGCTGGCGACGGAGAACGCGCCGTCGCCCCGCAATACCAGCGCGATGCCCGACATGGCCAGCAGCACGCCGGGGATCAGCCCCGGATGAAACCGCTGCAGGCCGGCGGCCGTGGCCAGCACCACCGTCAGGCTGGGCCACAGGTAGTTGATCATGCCCAGCTCCAGCGACTGGCCGCGATCGCTGGCAAACCCGAGCGAGAGCGCGAGCCCGATTTCATAGGCCACGAAGATCAGCCCGCAGCCGAACACATAGGCGGGATGCCAGCCGCGCAGCCGATGCAGGCGCGGCAGGCCGAAGCGCAGCGTGACGAACAGGGCGCTGAGCGTGAAGGCGCTGGCTGCTCCGGCCACCGGACCGATCTGTTCGGCCACGCTGCGAAACAGGCCCACCGAGGTGGACCAGCAAAGGACGGCGGCAAGGCCGATCAGCGTGGCGCGGGGGTGGCTGGCGGTCATGGCGTGGAGCGCTGGCGGCCGCGCTAGCGCGGGCGGCGCGCGCCGTAGGCGCAATAGCCCGGCTTGGGCCCTTTTTTCGGGTGCAGCCTGCAGGTTTCCGGCCGCTGCTCATAGACCGTGCAGCGGCGCGTCTGCTCGTCCAGGAAACGGCAGTCGCCGCTTGCGCGCCGTGCCATGGTGAAGAGGATGTTCTTGTGGTTGAAGTGATCGATCATGCCCATCTTCAGCAATCGCCTGGCGATCAGCTTGGGCTCGACGTTCTCCTGCTCGAAGGGGTCCACGACGCCCAGGCGCACCAGGTCGGGCAATTTCACTTCGAGGGGCATGGTGCAGCAATTGGCGGCGCAGGTGTCGCACATGCCGGCGCGGTAGCGCTGCCAGGTTTCGATGCGGTCCACGTCGACGATGGCGATGGGGGATCTCATGATGGACGTGGACTTTGACGGGGTGAATGTGTGCAGGCGCGAATTGTAGAGACAGCGCCGAGGCCGCGCCGCGGGCCGCGCGAATATCCACAACCTACATGGACCAGATGCGCGGGCGAGTCGCGCCCATGTCCCACCACAGCCCGCGCCACAGCGCCCAGATGCGCTGCCACAGCAGCATCAGCGGCTCGACCACCGGAGCCAGGCCGCGCAGCGCCAGCATGTGCGCGTTCGGCGACGTCACGCCAGCGGTCACCTCGCCCGGGGCGTCGGCAAGAAGCGCCTGCGCTGCCTCCAGCAGCTGCTCGCGCAGCACGCGCGGCAGCGGCGTGCCGCTGGCCAGCAGCAGGCTGCCGATGCAGCGCGCGCCCGCCAGGCCCAGCGGGCCGTTCATGAGCCGCGCGTCGGTGGCGTCGATCACGCCGCGCTCCAGATAGCGGCCCGGCCAGCGCACGTGCTGCACGAAGCGGCCTTGCCCGAAGGGCTGGCCCGCGAGCGGCAGGCCAAGCGCGGTGATGTCCCAGGCGATGAGCTGCGCGCCTGCGGCCAGTTCGAACTCCAGCTCGTTGACGGCATCGCACGCGTTGTAGGCAAGCGCCTCGAGCGGCAGCCACTCCAGCCGCGCATGCGGTGCCAGCGACAGGCGCGTGCGCTGGATTCCCGCGTGGCCGTTGCTGCGGTAAAACCGGGTCGCTCCGGGCGTGGTGACCAGCGCATGCGCGCCCTCGGCCACGTGCGCCCGTATGTCGATCACGTCGCCGCCCACGATGCCGCCGGGCGGATGCACCAGCACGTTGTGGCAGATGCCGGCGCCTTCCGGATGCAGGCTGCGCAGCACGCGCAGCGGCCCGTCATGCGTGAAGTGAAGCACGGTGGCGCCGTCGCGGCGCGAATAGCCGAGATCGAGGCGGGCATGCCATGCCGGCGGCGCGGCTGGCGCGCTGCCCGCGATGCGCGGCGCGATGGCGGAGTGCGCGATTCTCAAATGGCCACCATCTGGCGTATGCCCTTGGCCTGCATTTCATGGCCCGGGCCGCTGGCGATCACTTCGCCGCGTTCCATCACGACATAGCTGTCGGCCAGCTCTTCGGCGAAATCGTAGTATTGCTCGCACAGCACGATCGCCATGTCGCCGCGCTGCGCGAGCATGCGGATCACGCGGCCGATGTCCTTGATGATGCTGGGCTGGATGCCCTCCGTCGGCTCGTCCAGAATCAGGATTCGCGGCCCCGGCGCGAGCGCGCGCGCGATGGCGAGCTGTTGCTGCTGGCCGCCCGAGAGATCGCCGCCGCGCCGCTGCAGCATGGTCTTGAGCACCGGAAACAGCTCGAACAGCTCCGGCGGAATCTGCGTGCGTCCCGGCTTGTAGGCCAGGCCCATGCGCAGGTTGTCCTCCACCGACAGGCGCGAGAAGATCTCGCGGCCCTGCGGCACGTAGCCCATGCCGCCGCGCGCGCGATCATAGGGCGCGCGGCGCGAGATGTCCGTGCCCTGCCATTCGATGCTTCCGCTCCTGATGGGCACCAGGCCCATCAGGCTCTTGAGCAGCGTGGTCTTGCCCACGCCGTTGCGCCCCAGCAGGACGGTGACCTTGCCGGCCTCCGCGCGCAGGCTGACGTTGCGCAGGATGTGCGATCCGCCATAGTACTGATGCAGGTTTTCAATCTTCAACATGGCGCATCACCTTCCAAGATAGACCTCGATCACCCGCTCGTCGGCCTGCACCTGCGCGAGCGTTCCCTCGGCGAGCACCGCGCCGTCGCACAGCACGGTGACCTTCTCGGAGATGGCGCCGATGAACGACATGTCGTGCTCCACCACCATCAGCGAATGCCGGCCCTTGAGGCTGAGGAACAGCTCGGCCGTGCGCGCGGTCTCCTCGTCCGTCATGCCGGCGACGGGCTCGTCGAGCAGCAGCAGCCTGGGCTCCTGCACGAGCAGCATGCCGATCTCCAGCCACTGCTTCTGGCCGTGGCTCAGCAGCCCGGCCTGGCGCGTGACGAAGCCGGTCTGGTGGATGGTGTGCAGCACCTCGGCGATGCGGTCCCGTTGCTCGCCGTCGAGCCTGAAGTTCATCGACCGCGCCACGCCCTTGTGCGTCTTGAGCGCCAGCTCCAGGTTCTCGAACACCGAAAGCTGCTCGAACACCGTGGGCTTCTGGAACTTGCGGCCTATTCCCATCGCGGCGATCTCGGGCTCGCTGTAGCGCAGCAGATCGATGGTGGAGCCGAAGTAGACCGATCCCCTGTCGGGGCGCGTCTTGCCCGTGATGATGTCCATCATCGTCGTCTTGCCCGCGCCGTTGGGGCCGATGATGCAGCGCAGCTCGCCCGGCGCGATGTCCAGGTTCAGGCCGTTGATGGCCGTGAATCCATCGAAGCTCACATGCACGTCCTCGAGGTAGAGGATGCGCCCGTGGGTCACGTCCACCTCGCCGGGCAGCACATGGCGCGCGGTGCTCGCGGTGCGGCCGCCGGATTCGGTGGCGGCCGATGCCGCCTGCTGTTGGAGCAGGTGGCCGACGCGCTCGGTGCCGGCATCCATGAGATCGGGCGTCATGCGCGCGCTCCTTCATTGATGGCCGCCGCAGTGGACGGGAGATGAGGGGCCCCCGCCCGGTCTGCGGGATGCGGCTCCTTGTCCGCCTGGCTTGTGGCCTGCCGCGCCGCGCGATGCTCGCGCCACTGGCGGGCAAGGCCGACGATGCCGCCGGGCATGAACAGCGTCACCGCGATGAAGAGCAGGCCCAGCACGTAGAGCCAGTATTCCGGCGCGGCCATGGTCAGCCAGCTCTTGCCGCCGTTGACGGCGAACGCACCGATGATCGGGCCGATCAGCGAAGTGCGGCCGCCCACGGCGGTCCACACGGCCATCTCGATGGAGTTGCCCACGCTCATCTCGCTGGGGTTGATGATGCCCACCTGCGGAACGTACAGCGCGCCCGCCAGTCCGCACATCATGGCGGAGATCACCCAGATGGCGAGCTTGTAGCGCACCGGGTCGTAGCCGCAGAACATGGTGCGCGACTCGGCATCGCGCACCGCCTGCAGCACGCGGCCGAATTTGCTCTGCACGAGCCAGCGCGCCAGCAGATAGCAGCCCAGCAGGGCCATGCCAGAGAGCGAGAACAGCAATACCTGCATCTGCGGCGTGTTCAGCGCGAACCCCAGGATCGACCGGAAGCCGGTGAACCCGTTGTTGCCGCCAAAGCCCGTTTCGTTGCGGAAGAACAGCAGCATGGCCGCATAGGTCAGGGCCTGCGTGATGATCGAGAAATACACGCCCTTGATGCGCGAGCGGAAGGCGAAATAGCCGAACAGCCCGGCCAGCAGCCCCGGCACCAGAAAGACCAGCAGCACGGTGGCGATGAAGCTGCCCGAGAGCGACCAGTGCCACGGCAGCTCCTTCCAGTCCAGGAACACCATGAACGGCGGCAGCGCCTGCGGCCCCGAGGCCTCGCGCATCAGGTACATGCCCATCACGTAGCCGCCGAGCGCGAAGAACAGGCCGTGGCCCAGGCTCAGAATGCCGGTGTAGCCCCAGATCAGGTCGATGGCGAGCGCGCAGATCGCATAGCACATGAACTTGCCCAGCAGGCCGATCATGTAGCCCGACAGATGCAGCCAGTGGTCCTGCGGCACGAGCAGGTTGAGGGCGGGCGCGACCGCCGTCACGCAGACGAGCGCGGCAAGGAATGCGGCCCATCCACGCCCGCGCAGCAATGGCGCGGGCCGGGGCAATTCAAGAACGATGGGGGTTGCCATGGATTCAGGCCTCCGCGCTGCGGCCCTTCAGGGCGAAGATGCCCTGCGGACGCTTTTGAATGAAGATGACGATGAAGAGCAGCACGGCGATCTTGGCGAGCACCGCGCCCGTCCAGCCCTCCAGGAGCTTGGAGAGCACGCCCAGGCCGAGCGCCGCATAGACCGTTCCGGCCAGCTGCCCGACGCCGCCCAGCACCACGACGAGGAACGAATCCACGATGTAGTTCTGTCCCAGGTCCGGCCCCACGTTGCCGATCTGGCTGAGCGCGCAGCCCGCCAGGCCCGCGATGCCCGAGCCCAGCGCGAATGCGTAAGTGTCGATGCGCGCCGTGTTGACGCCCACGCAGGAGGCCATCGAGCGGTTCTGCGTCACGCCGCGCACGAACAGGCCGAGCCGCGTGCGCGCGATCATGAAGGCGACCCCGCCGAGCACCAGGAACGCGAAGATCACGATGCAGATGCGGTTCCACGGCAGCGTCAGCTGGGGCAGCAGCGCCAGGCCGCCGCTCATCCACGCCGGGTTTTCCACGCCCACGTTCTGCGCGCCGAAAATGCTGCGCACGGACTGCTGCAGCACGAGGCTGATGCCGAACGTGGCCAGCAGGGTTTCGAGCGGGCGCCCATACAGGAAGCGGATCACGCCGCGCTCCAGGATGGCGCCCACCAGGGCCGAGGCGAGGAACGCCACCGGGATCGCCGCCACCAGGTACCAGCCGAAGGCGGCCTCGGGCAGCCAGCGCTGGAAGACCTGCTGCGTGACGTAGGTGGCGTATGCGCCGATCATGATCAGCTCGCCGTGCGCCATGTTGATCACGCCCATCAGGCCATAGGTGATGGCCAGTCCCAGCGCGGCCAGCAGCAGGACCGAGCCGAGGCTGATGCCGCTGAAGATGGTGCCCAGGCGCTCGCCCCAGGCCAGGCTGTCGGCGATCTCGGCGAGCGCGCGCCGGATGGCTTTCCGCACCGCGGGGTCCTGTTCGTCGGACAGGCGCTGGTTGAGCAGCAATTGCGTCTCGGGCGTCTTCTGGTGCGCGAGCGTGCCGACCGCCTGCAGGCGCTGCTGCGGATCGTCGCCGGAGAGCTGGCTCGCGGCCATGGCACGCTCCAGCAGCGTCCGGGTCTGCCCGTCCTGCTCCTTTTCGAGCGCCCGGGCGATGAGTTCCATGCGCGCGGAGTCGGGCTCGTCGGCGAGCCGCGCGGCCGCCTTGCGGCGCGTGGCCAAGTCGTCGCTGCCCAGCGCGAGCGCGGCCTGCGCCATGTCGATCACGCCGCGCAGGTAGTTGCTGTTGACCACGTCCTCGGCGTTGGGCGGCAGCTGCGCGGCGGAGCCGCTCACCGGGTCGATGGCCTTGTCGTCGCGCACGATGTAGGCCCTGCCGTTCGCGGTCCTGACTTCGTCGTTCGCCAGGGCCGACAGGAACGCGGAGAGTTGCGCGTCGGGCGTGAGCACCGCCTGGGTGATGGCTTGCACGCGCTGCTCGGCGTCGTCAGCGGCGGCCATCTGGAAGGCCTGGTCCGCGGTCAGCGCGTGCGCCATCGGACACAGGCCCAGCGACAGGGCCAGCGCGCGCAGGAAGGTGGGGATACGGATCGGGCGTTTCATGGTTTCAGGCACGGCAGGTCCGCGGCAAGGTGTCGGGGGGAAGCGGCGGCGGTGGCGGCTGCCGGCAAGGGCGCGGGCCACCGCGGACGATCGATCAGAGGGACGACTTGCCGTCCGGCTCGTCCTTCTTCTTGTCGTTGCCTTCGATGAACGGACTCCAGGGCTGCGCCTTCACCGGTCCCTTGGTCTTCCAGACCACGTTGAACTGTCCATCGGCCTTGATTTCGCCGACCATGACCGGCTTGTGCAGGTGATGGTTCTTCTCGTCCATCTTCACTGTGAAGCCGTTGGGCGCGGCGAACGTCTGGCCGCCCATGGCGGCGATCACCTTGTCCACGTCCGTGCTCTTGGCCTGTTCGACGGCCTGCTTCCACATGTGGATGCCGATCCAGGTGGCTTCCATCGGGTCATTGGTGAGCGGCTTGTCCTTGTGGCCCGCGATGCTCTTGGCCTTGGCGTAGTCGCTCCATTGCTTGATGAACGCGGTGTTGGTCGGGTTCTTCACGCTCATGAAGTAGTTCCAGGCGGCCAGGTGGCCCACGAGCGGCTTGGTGTCCACGCCGCGCAGCTCTTCCTCGCCCACGCTGAATGCGACCACCGGCACGTCCCTGGCCTTCAGGCCCGCGTTGCCCAGTTCCTTGTAGAAGGGCACGTTGGAGTCGCCGTTGATGGTGGAGATCACGGCGGTCT